>NZ_JBNDJO010000013.1:0-267834 GCF_050434965.1 Paraburkholderia sp. GAS38
GCCGGCTGCGCGAGCCAGGTGGGATACCAGAACGAGCGGATCTCGCGCTTCGCCTGATAGCGCGAACCCGCGCCGCCATCGAAACCGTCATACGATGGGGCCTGCAAAAACAGCGTTTTCATGAATGATGCTCCGGCCAGCTCGATTGAGCCTGATAGCGAGGGGAACGACAAAGGTGGCGGTGCGGAGAAGCGTTCCTGCCGCAACCATGGGACTTATTAATGTATGTCTCCGAGCGCAGAAAACCTTAACCCGCCGCAATAGTTCGATCAACCTGGGATCTATCTTCGGGTGCCGCACACTTTTGCGTGACGCCACCCTGTCTGAAGGCAAGTCGTAGGCAAAACGTCAATCAACAGGAAGACATCCGTCAAGACGAAAGGCCTGCGTAATAATGCAATCCCGTTTAACGGGGCAAAGCACCTTCTTCGATTATCGAACCCGCCTATGGAGATTTTGTGAAATAAGCGAAAGCACTCTCTGCATGCTGACTCGCTATAACCGCTGGGCCAACCAGCGCATCTATGAAGCGATCGCCGCGCTGCCGGGCGACGAGGCACTCAAGCCGCCGGACGAAGAGGAGAGGGTGAGATTCAGTCTACGCGAGGAGCGCGCAGGGCAGGCACTCCCCTCTTGAGCGAAGCCTAGTAGCCCGGTGCCCAGTGACCGTGCTCCCATTCCCAATGGTTGCCTTCCCAACGGTAGTGCCCTTTCACCCAGTGATAGCCGGGTGCCGGGGACGCTGGCACGACTTCGACCAGCGGCGCGGGCTGAGGCGGCCGTGCCGGTTCAACCACGCATGCGCTGAGCAAGGCAGCGCACACGCAAGAAAGCAAAGCAGCAGTGAAGGTGGATGGTTTTTTCATTTAAAGCTCCTGTTTTTAGAACTGCAACAACACAGCCGTCACCCAGACTGCACGCTAGGTACGGATCAAACCTGTCAGCGGTTGCGTGGCTCCCGCTTGCGCAAAGAGCGTGGCTGCCGTGCGATGCGGGTCGAGTCCGAGGCTCTCGCTCGCCGCGCCCGCGATCAAACCGTCGAGCGCGGTGGTGGCTCGCAGGTCACGCGCCTGGTAGAGATCGTTGGGCTTCAGTCCCGGCCAGTCGCCGAGTACGCGCCCGCCCTGCACGGCTCCGCCTACCAGCATCGCCACCGATCCGGTCCCATGGTCCGTACCGCCCGTGCCGTTGGCAGCCGCGGTGCGGCCGAACTCGGTGGCTACCAGCACGGTCGTCTTGCCCCACAGCGGGCCAAGTCCGTCGCGCAGCGATGCGAGCATCGTGTCGAGCGCTTTCAGCTGATTCGCGAGGCGCGGGTTCTGTGCGCTATGCGTGTCCCAGCCGCCGGTTTCGATCATCGCCATGCGCGGACCGTCCTCGCGCGACAGAAAACTCGCCGCGAGCTTGCCGAGGCTCGCCGGATCCTGGCGCGCGCCGGCGTCGCTCGCGAGGCCGCGCGCCGTCATCGCGGATTCCCAGAGCGGCCTGAATTGCGCATCCTGGTCGTAGAGCTGCGAGACGCGCGTCAGCAGATCGTCGGGCGCTTGCGGCAATCCAGACGGCGCGTATGAGGTGACATCGGCCTTGCCGCGCAACGCCAGCGGCACCGTCGGTGCGAACGCAATGGCGTTTTCGTGGCTGGCGGGCATCATCGCGACCAGCCGGTTCAGCCAGCCATCCTTCACCTGATACGGCGAGGTGCCGCCGGTTTCCAGCACATTCTGGCCGTCGAAATGGGAGCGGTCGCGATAGGGCGAGGCCACCGCATGCACGAACAGCGCTTCGCCGGACGTGTACATTTTCGCGGTCTCGGCAAGCGACGGATGCAGCGCAAAAGTACCGTTCAGTTTGGTGGCCGTCGACGCATCGATGGCGAGCGCACCGCGCAAGCTCTGGTAGGACGGCTCGGCATACGGCACCACGATATTCAGACCGTCGGCCGCGCCGCGCTGGATCACGAAGACGAAGCGGCGGTCGGTCTCGACGCTCGCGAAGGCTATGTGCGGCGACACGAAAATCGCACCGGCACCGGCTGCGGCGAAGCTCAGAAATTGGCGACGGGAAAGCATGGCGTTCATCTCCGTTGAAAGTCGGGCGACACGAGCAGCAGCGCGATCGCCATCGAGGCGCTCTCGGCGCGCGATACCGCGGTCTGGGTCGGCGCGCTGATCGAACCCACCAGCAACGTCTGGCTCAACGTACGCGGATCGATCCGGTCGCCGACACGCGACGCAAAACGCTGCGCCACTTCCACGCGGCGCACCAGCGCGTCGGGAGCGGCCCAGCTCGCGGCGATATCGTCGTAGCCGGCGGGCGAGCCCGGCCGCCAGACCGGCTCGCCGAGCTGCGTAAGGAGCGGCGCGCTCTGCAGATTGCCGGGCTCTTGCCAGCCGAGACCGCGCATCGACGAGATCGTCCATTCCCACGGCGTTTTGAATTTCATCGCCACAGGCGACCACGCTTCCGGGGAATCGATCAACGCGCGATAGACCGTCGGCAAATCGCCGCCGCTGCGCTCGAAGGCATTCGCGAGCCGTTCAGTGACCGCAGATGGTGGGTTGTCCGAAACAAAGTGACGCGCCAGCTTGCCGGCGATGTGCTGCGCCGTGGCCGGCGACGCTGCGAAGTCGTGCAGGATCGCCAGCGCCTGGTCTTCGCCCTGCTGATCATAGCGGCGCCCCATGATGGTCCGCGAACCCGGCTCGTGCACTTGCGGGCGAAACACGAAGCTGCCGGGCGCGGCGCCGTTCGGCTGCGGTCCCTTCACGCCGGCCACGCTCCACCCTGTGAGGGCGCGGGCGAATTCGGTGACGTCAGCCTGGGTGTAGCCGCTGCGCACGCCGAGCGTATGCAGCTCCATGATTTCGCGCGCGAGGTTCTCGTTGAGCCCGCGCTTGTTGTCCGGATTGCGTTGCTCGGCGCGCAGCGCCGCCATGCTGTCGGGCCCCACGGAGCGTGTCTGATCGAGGAAGATCTGCATCGCAGGATGACGTTCCACCGCGACCAGCATGTCGTCGAAACGGCCCAGCACGTGCGGCCGGATCGCTTCCATTTCGAATGAACCGGCCAGCGCCGCGACCTGCGGTTTTTCTGTGGATACCGCGAAGTGATTCGCCCAGAAATGCACCAGCCGGTCGATAAACGGCGTCGAGCTCGTCAATGCGCTGCTGACGCGCGCATCCACTGCGGTGCGATAGATATCGCGGATTTCGCCGCGGATCGCCTTGTTGGCGGCTAGCCTGGCAGCCTGGCCAGCAGCGGTCTGGCTGGCCGCCGGATCGGCGTTGGCGTTGGTGCCCGCATTCGCGTTGGCATTCTGCTGCCGTTGCTCGCCAAGCCGAGTCGCCAGCGCCACAGCAGTAGGCTGCCCCGCCCATGCCGCAGGCAGCGGCTGATACTGCTCGAACTGCGCGAGCAACCAGGCCTTGGGATCGGCCGGCGGGGTATCGTCGGGGCGAGCGCCGAGACCGAAACGGTTCAGCGCAATTGCCGCGGCGTTGTCGCTGGGTGACGTAACCATGCGCGTTCCTTCGAGCGTTGCGTACCTTCTTTAAACGCTCGTGACCGCAGTTTCCGTCGCTGTCCTACAGAAGTTTTCTGCACGGGGCCCAGAATCGGCCCGCTCACACGCTCAACCGCTCAACCGCGCACTCACTGGCTCGCGGGCTCCTGGCTCGCCGCCTCATTCGCTTCCGCGCTCGCGGCCCGCTTGCCCTTCGCGGGCGCAGGCGGCGGCTCGCGCCATTGGCCCGCCTGCTTTAGTCCTTCAGCAAACTTGACGCGCTCGTCGGGCGTGAGCGTCGTCGCAAAGTCGGCGACGCTGCTCTCGACTTCGGTGCGCAGCGCGATATCCGCCTCACGCGTGTGCTGCAGCGCTGCATCCAGTGCGACGCGATCGAACTGCGGCGCGGCCAGCAAAGCCAGCACTTCGTGACGTCCTTCGCGACCCGCGCGCGCATCGTCCTTACCGTCGCGACGCGCGGCCTTCAGCGCCGCCATGAACTGCTTCTGACGCTCCGGCGAAAGTCCGTCCGTGGCGAAGCGCAGCGCGGTACGCGGCTGCGGCGCCCTGGCGATCTTGTCGTGCGTGGCGAACCACTGATACGCCCCACCCGCAATCGCGCCCAGCAAAAACACGTTCAGCACGAACGAACCGGCCAGCAGAATCTTCCATGTACGGCCGCTCATTCGCCGCTCCAGTCGGCGGTGGAACCGTCGAAGCTCGAAGTCATATACGACGACGACTCATGCCCCTGCGGCGGCGTGCCGGTCAGGACAAAAAACGACACCGCGAAAGCACCCGCCAGGCCGCCGGCGAGGCCGATGCCGGCAAACGCCGCGCCTTGCCACCAGAGCCGTCCGCGATGTTTCACCGGACGCCGGGCAGGCGCCGCCGCCACGATGCGCTCGACGAAGGCACGCTCCGGCGCCGCAACCGTATGGCTCGCCAGCCACGCGTCGAGGCCAGCCGACTCGGCCAGCAAACCGTTCGCCTCGACCCGGTGCAGATCGGCCCAGGCTTCGGCGGCCGCGCGCTCCTTGTCCGGCCAGCGGCGCGGATCGGCGCCATAAGCGTCGACGATGGTACGAAATCTCTCAGGTGTCATGGCATGTCCTTGCTAAAGCCGCTGCCGGCCAGTTGTGCGCGCAGATTGCGGCGCGCGCGCGCGAGCAGACTTTCGAGGGCGTCGACCGTGATGCCCATCAACGCGGCAGCTTCGATATTCGAGAGCTCCTGGTAGTAGTTGAGTACCAGAGCTTCGCGCTGCCGAACCGGCAGCGCAGCAAGCGCCGTGCGCACGCGTTCGTCGCGCACACGGGCTTCGAGTTGCATGTCGGGTAAAGCCTGCGGATCGGCTTCGTCCGGCAGCTCGGCCACCGGGTCTTCACGACGCCCGCGCAAGCGGTCGTAACAGAGGTTCAGCGCCACGCGGTGGATCCACGTGTCGAAGCGCGCCTCACCCTCTTTCCAGTGGGGCGCCTGTTTCCAGATACGCACAAAAGCCTCCTGTGCGACGTCTTCCGCTTCCATACGGTCTCCCAACATGCGCGTCGCGAGCGCGAGCAGACGCGGCAGCTTGCGCGACACGAGAGTGCGCACCGCCGCCGGATCCTGCTCGCCGACCCGCGCGACGAGTTCCGCGTCGGGATCGCGCTCGCTCAAGGGGCGCAATTCCGTGACATCCGCGGCTGGCGCCGTTGCGTCCGGACATATCGTGTCGCGACACGAGCCTTTCTCACTTGCCGTTGCTCCGAGAGGTGCGCTTTGCGCCTGTTTTTATTCAAGTCTTCAATATACGACGACGGCAGGATGGTAATACGCCGGCCCAGCCGTTTACGCCCAGTGGCCGTCCACCCAACGCATGTAACGCTCCCATAGGTCTAAGAAAAGCGGAATAGCTCCGTTTCGTCTTAAACGCGGCGGCCGGGAAAATCCGTCGCGGATTTTTTTGCAGGTTCGGAAATAATTCGAAGGTGATGTTGCCTCGCTGTTGCCGGTACGGACGAAGGGCTCGCCCCACGCCACGCCCTCCCCACCCGGCGCGGCTCGCGCTATGCTGTGACCCTGAACGCGTGACGCCCTCCACCACTCGCCGATCCCAAGCCACCGTGCCGCTAGCCCGCCCTCCCGAACTCCCCGAAGACGACGACGCCCATTCGCTCGCGCGGCGCTATCCACGTGGGATGCACATCGAACCCCACTCGCACACCTGGGCGCAGGTGCTGTACGCCATGGCGGGCGTCATGTGGGTCGAAGTCGGCCGCGAGGCGCTGGTGGTGCCGCCGCAGCGCGCCGTGTGGCTGCCGGCCGGAACCGTGCACTCGATCCACATGATGAGCGAGGTCGAGATGCGCAATATCTATCTGCACAAGCGCAACGTCCAGCACCTCAGCAAGCAAAGCGATGTCTTCGAAATCAACGGCTTGCTGCGCGAGCTCATCACCACCATCGCCGAATACGAACACACCCACGCCCGCGACAGCGCCTATCTGGAGGTGGCGTACAAGCTCGCCATGCTGGAGCTGATGCATGCGCCGCGCTCGTCCTTGCGCATTCCGCTGCCGGATGCCTCCGACCGGCGGCTCGACGCGCTCTGCCGCGCGGTGATCGGCAACCCGTCGATTGCCGTCAGCTTCGAGCAGCATGCCGCCTCGGTCGGCGCGAGCGTACGCACGCTCGCGCGCCTGTTCACGCGTGAGCTCGGTATCGGCTTCTCCGAGTGGCGCCGCCAGGTGCAACTGGCCGTGGCCGTGTCCGGTCTGGCGGAAGGACGCTCGGTCAGCAGCATCGCGCGCGATCTCGGCTATCTGCCGAGCAGCTTCAGCGACATGTTCCGCCGCGAACTCGGCGCGCCGCCCACCGAATTCGATCCGCAGGAAACCCTCAGCACCGCGCGCGAGGAAACCGGCGCCCACGCCGGCAAGTAACCCTCCCGGGGGCCGCGCGGGCAAGGTTTCGCGGCCCGCGGCACCGCTGTCCGAAATTCGAAAGCGCTTGTCTCAACAAGGTAGTCTCGGACATCTAGAATGGGTTCATCGCTGCACCGCGCAGCGCACCACCCACTCAGGAGCATTGTCGATGAAAGCCATCCAGTTCAAGTCTTTCGGCAACCCGGACGTCCTCGAATACGTCGATGTGCCGACCCCGTCGGCCGACGCGGACAGCGCCGTGGTCCAGGTCAAGAGCGCCTCGGTCAATCCGAGCGATGTGAAGAACGTTTCCGGGCATTTCGAGCACACCGTGTTGCCGCGCACGCCGGGCCGCGACTTTAGCGGCGTCGTCGTGGACGGGCCCGCCGAATGGATCGGCGCCGATGTTTGGGGCACGGGCGGCGACATCGGCTTCACGCGCGACGGCACTCACGCCCAGTTCATCAAGATTCCCCTCGCTGCGCTGTCGCGCAAGCCGAAAACGCTCAGCCACGAACAGGCGGCGGCCATCGGCGTGAACTTCGTGGTGGCCTGGCTCGGCGCGGTGGACCACGCGCAACTGAAAGCCGGCGAAACCATTGCTGTGATCGGTGCGGGTGGCGGCGTGGGAGGTGCGGTGGTGCAGATCGCCAAAGCGCGCGGCTGCCGCGTGATCGGCGTGGACCGTCATCCACCGCTGCCGGATTCGCCGGCAGGCCGCCTGATCGACGCATACGTGCCGTTCGACGAGCACGCCATCGAACGCGTCAAGGCCTTGAGCGACGGCGGCGTCGACGTGGTCTACGACTCGGTGGGCGGGGTCGCTTTCGAAACCGCCTTGGGCCTCGTCAAGCGCCGCGGCCGCGTGGTCGAAATCAGCGCAACCGGCAAGCGCCGCGTCGAACTCGACCTGATCGACTTCTACCATAACGAGACTCAGCTGCTCGGCGTCGATAGCGCCAAGCTGGGTGTCGCCGAATCGGCCCGGCTGATGACGGCGCTGGTCGAAGGCTTCGAGAGCGGCGCCCTGCAGCCGCCGGCCATTGCCGAGCGCTACACGCTCGAGCGCACCCGCGAAGCTTACGAGGCCGTCACCGCCGGCACACGCGGGCGTGTCGTCATCACGATGTGAGATCCGGTTCGCGCGGTGGGTATCGACACCCGCCGCGCGCCATCGCCAGAGGGTAAAGCAATCATGAAAGCGTATTTCGTGTCGTTGGTGGTCGGCCTCGTGGTGGGCCTGTTCTACAGCGCCGTCAACGTGAAGTCTCCGGCGCCGCCGACTATCGCGCTGGTCGGGCTGCTCGGCATGCTCGGCGGCGAACATCTGATTCCGCTGGTGCGGACGTTGTTAGGCTTGAGCGTCAACTGACCGTGCTGGAACGGCGCCGGAGTCACGCCGCGATAGAAGGGTCCCGCCAGCCGGCTTGACGCCCTTGGGACGGACTATACTGTTGCCGCCTGGGCGAATAGATCGTCATACGCGCCCTTCACTCCGTACATCATGTAATGAATACCAAACGGCAATTCGACGACCTGCTGCTCGGCAGCATCGAGCTGTTTTGCCTCGCCGCGGAACTGGCGAGCTTCACCGCGGCAGCCAACGCGGCCGGCGTCACGCCCGCCGCGGTGAGCCGTTCGGTATCGCGCCTTGAGGAGCGCCTCGGGGTGCGCCTGTTCGTGCGTACCACGCGGCAAATCCGCCTGACCGAGGCCGGCCACGCCTATTTCGAGCAATGCAGCAGCGCGCTTTCGCAACTGGTGGATGCCGAGCGTCAGGCCACCGGGCAACAGTCGGCGCCGGCCGGCTTGCTGCGCATCAGCATGCCCACACCTTACGCGCATTACCGGGTGCTGCCGCTCCTGCCGTTGTTTCGCGAGCGCTTTCCGCAAGTCCGGGTGGATGCGCACCTCAGCAACCGCAATGTCGACTTCGCCGAGGAGAGCTACGACCTCGCCATCCGCGGCAAGGCGCCGGTCGATTCCAACCTGATCGCGCGCAAGCTAGAAGATGCCGAACTGGTGGTCGTGGCCACGCCGGCCTACCTGGAACGGGCGGGCACACCGAAGTCGATCGACGATCTGCAGCGCCACGAATGCATCCAGTTCGACCTGCCCAGCACGGGCCGCCGCATTCCCTGGACGCTGCGCGGCAGCGACGGCTTCGTCGACATGAACACCGAGGGCGGCTATTCGACCGGCGGCGACGTGCTCGGCGGCGTGACGCTCGCCCGTCACGGCGCGGGGCTGTTTCAGACGTATCGCTTCGTGGTCGAGCGGGATCTGCGCAACGGCAGTCTCGTCGAAGTGATGAAGGATTTCGGCGGCGCGTCGCGGCCCTTCGTGCTGCTCTACCCGCATGGACGGCATCTGTCGGCGCGCGTGCGCAGTTTCGTGGATTTTCTCGTCGAGCAGCTCGCCAATCGCACCGCGCGATCCTGAACACAACACGCTAAGATTGACCCCGCGTAGCAAGCGCCATCACCGGCCTTTGGCTGGCGCCTACGCCGGCAGCGCTGTCTGCTGCCCCAACCGGCACGATCCGCGGAGCCCAACCTATGTCCCTGCTGCATCTCGATTCCATTGCAAACGCGTTGCCGGCCGCCTGGCGTTCCACGGTGCTCGGCCAGGTCGGCCCTGCACGCATCAAGGTGCTCAGGATGGACGAAAGCGCCTATGACGAAGAGACGCACGACTACAACGAAGGCCTGCTGGTCATCAGCGGCCAGATGCGGCTGAGCGTCGCAGGCGAAACCATCGCGGTGGAAGCGGGCCAAATGTACGTGGCGCAGGCGGGTGTCCCGCATGCCGTGCTGCCGGGCAGTCATGGGACGCTGGTGATCGTCGACGTTTGAGGCTCTCGCCGAGTCTTGTTTCAGACGGCCAGGTCCGCTGCAACGAATTCAATAAATCAGTGCGTTTCGGAGTGTTGCATGTCAGATGAATATGAAGTACATGGTCCGCATGACCATGCTGTCGAACACGTTGGCGCAGGGCATGGCGCGCACGCGGATGCCGATCCGTTTGCGAGCCGCATGGCGGTGATGGCGGCCATCCTTGCGACGATCGGCGCGATTTACGCCTACCAGAGCGGCACCAGCGAAAACCTCGCGCTCTACTACAAGAACGAAGCGGCCATCAAGAAGACCGAGGCTGCCAATCAATGGTCGTACTACCAGGCAAAGGGCGAGAAAGAAAACCTCGCTGAACTGGGCGCCGCGTTGTCGTCGCCGGGCAGCGACGCGCACGCGAAATTCCTCGCGGATGTCGAAAAGTACAAGCAGCAGAAAGAGCCAATTCGCGCCAACGCCGAAGCGATCGAAAAGGATGTAACCAGCAACGACGCGCAAAGCGAGAAGCTGCTGCATGGACATCACCGCTGGGCGCAGGCCACCACCCTGATCCAGATCTCGATTGCGCTGACGGCCATCACCTTGCTCACGCGCAAGCGGTGGCTGCGCAACCTGTCCATGGGGGTGGCCGTGGCCGGCCTCCTGTTCGGCGCGGCGGCGTTCCTGTCGGTTTAGTCCGCTTCGACACCTCATCGGAAATGCCGATCAATGTCAGGCATTTCCGATAATGATGTAGTACGAACTATCTCCTTTGCGATTTCTCAAAGAAATGGCAAATTTATAAAAACACTTAGTTATCCATCATATAATTTTCGCGTGGAAATGTGAGCATTTGAACACGTCAGGTTCGAGATAAAGTTTGAAACCTGTCGAGCACAATTCAACACGGAGTGTGACTGATGGACCAGACATCCGATTCATCCAATGATCTCGTCGCCAATCTCGACGAGAGTGTCCTGCTACCCCAGCTAGGTTGTCCATCGGGTGAGGTAGGCGTGGCCGTCGGCGACATGCTCGAACGTTCCAATGAGGCTGTGATCAACGCGTCCTTCGACCTGCTCGATCTGCATGCCGGCGAGCAGATCATGGAAGTCGGGCTCGGCAACGGCGGACACATCCAAGCAGTCCTTAGTCGCGCGCCTGGGCTGCGCTATGCGGGCGTCGACATATCGCCCACCATGATCGAGGTGGCGCGCTCGCGCAATGCCTTCTCCATCGCACGCAAGCAAGTTGTCCTTGAAGTCGCCGACGTCAGCCTTCTGCCGTTTGCCGATCACACGTTCGACAAGGCGGTGGCCATCAACACGGTCTATTTCTGGACCAGCCTGGCTGCGGGCTTACGGGAAATCCGCCGGGTGCTCCGTTCGAACGGGGTGTTGGCGATCGCGGCCATCACCCCGGATGCCGCAATCGAGATGCCGTTTGCCGCGTACGGTTTCGCCGTCTACGACGCCTTGGCGCTCGAACTGGCTTGCATGGCCGCAGGCTTCAACCAGGTCTGCATCGAGCCGTTCGTCGAGCCGCTGACAAACCCGCAAGCCGAAGCGGCGCCGCGAGAATTCTTTCTTGTCAGTGCGTCTGCGTCGAACGGCTGACGCAGCGCTCGCCACGGCGGTAACTGAGGCAACTGAGGCAACCGAGGTAACTCAGGCCGCCCCGCGCCGCGCGCGTGCCAGCAGCAACTCACGCTCGCGCGCGTTGCGCGTCATCGTTGCGGCACGCTCGAATTCCGCGCGTGCCTCCGCCATGCGCCCGAGCTTCTCGAGCAGGTCGCCACGCACGCTCGGCAACCAATGGTAGTTGGCAAGTGCGGCGTCGGCGGCCAGCAGGTCGACAATCTCAAGCGCCGCCGCCGGACCGAACGCCATGCCTACCGCGACCGCCCGGTTCAACTCCACCACCGGCGACGGACTGACCTGCGCGAGTACGTCATACAGCGCGACGATCTGCGCCCAGTCGGTTTGCTCGGCGCTATGGGCACGCGCATGACAGGCAGCCAGCGCCGCTTGCAAGGCATACGACCCACCGGCGCCGCCGAGCGCCTGAGCCCGCTCGAGCGCCGCGAACCCACGCCGGATCAGCAGCAAATCCCAACGGCTGCGGTCCTGATCGAGCAACAGCACCGGACGGCCCTGGGCGTCGACGCGCGCGTGGATGCGCGAGGCCTGGATCTCCATCAGCGCGACGAGGCCGTGCACCTCGCTCTCGTCCGGCACGAGACCCGCCAGCACACGGCCGAGCCGCAGCGCCTCCTCGCACAACGCCGGGCGCATCCAGTCGTCGCCGGCCGTGGCCGAATAGCCTTCGTTGAAGATCAGATAGATGACTTCGAGCACCGATGCGAGCCGCGCCGCACGCGCATCTGCACGCGGCACTTCGAACGGCACCTTGGCCGTCGACAGCGTGCGTTTGGCCCGTACGATCCGTTGCGCGATAGTCGGCTCGGGCACGAGGAAGGCGCGGGCAATCTCGTCGGTCGTCAAACCGCCGAGCAGCCGCAGCGTGAGCGCGACACGCGCGTCGGTGGACAGCACCGGATGACACGCGGTAAACACGAGGCGCAGCAGATCGTCACCGATGTCATCCTCGCGCGCGGCATCGAGCGCATCGACAAAATCCGGCACGAGGTGGGCCTCCTGTGCATCCAGGTCGCGGCCCAGCTCCTCGCGCTTGCGTGCGTGCAGCACGTCCTGGCGCAAGCGGTCGAGCGCGCGGTTTTTCGCGGTCGTCATCAGCCAGGCGCCGGGATTGTCGGGCACGCCATGCTCGGGCCAATGCTCGAGCGCCGCGACGAGCGCATCCTGCGCCAGTTCCTCCGCCACACCCACGTCGCGCACCATGCGCGCGACGCAGGCCACCACCTTGGCGGATTCGATGCGCCAGACCGCTTCGATCGCGCGGTGCGTTGCCGCAGAGCTCACCGCCACCTCAGCGCCCCGCCGCTGCGTTCGGGTCCTTCTGAAGCCGTCCCGGCACGAAGGCGGCGCAAGCGCTCTGCTCAGACATGATGTGACCTTTCGATGAGCGGATTAGCGCCGCGTCGCATCCAGTTCGCGAAAGCGATCGATGGCGGGCCCCGGTTCGAAGTCTTCCAGTTCGAACAGTTGCCGCACTTCGATCTCGCCATCGGCGTGCTCGCCGAACGGCGCCGGAAAGCGCCGCGCCCATTCCATGGCTTCTTCGCGCGAGCGCACCTGGATCAGCGTATAGCCGGCCAGCAATTCCTTGGTTTCGGCGAACGGCCCGTCGACGACCTTGCGCTGCCCCTGCGAATACTGGATACGCCAGCCCTTCGAACTCGGCTGCAGCCCCGTTGCGTCGAGCAACACGCCGGCCTTCGCCAGTTCCTCGTGATAGGCGCCCATCGCCGCCATCAGGGATTCCTCCGGCATGGCGCCGGATTCGCTCAGTGCGGTCGCCTTGACCATGATCATGAATCGCATTGCATTGCTCCTTGTCGTAGTGGATATCGAGCCGCGTTGCGTGCTCTTCACCGATACGACGCGCGACGGGTGGACGGATCGACACGGAACCCACTCACCCGGGAAAACCCCTGGAATGGATAACGCCGGCAGCCGTGACTGGCGTGATGTGACGACGCTATCGCGCCGCCACCGTCATTCGTAGCACGGCCCGACTTCGCGAACCTCCACCGTGCACCATTCGGCCGCCGGGCAGGCGGCGGCGATCGCTATCGCCTCCTCACGCGTGGCGCAGTCCAGCAGCAGGAAACCGCCCACCATCTCCTTGGCTTCGGCAAACGGTCCGTCGAGCAGTCTCGACTGGCCGTCGCGCTTTTGCACGCGGACGGCCTCGCGGGTCGACTTCAATGACTCGCACGCCAGCAGCAGGCCGCGCTCGCGGAGATGCTCGGCGTAATTCCCCATGCGCTCGTAGAGCGCCCGTCCCTCCTCCTCGCTGCGGTCGCTGCGCTGATGGGTGGGTTCGACGATAAACAGCATATAAGCCATACGGAACTCCGGTCGGTCGTCCTGCGTGCGTCTTGCGGATTAGCTCGGGCGTGCGGGCGTGCGTAGGCAGGCAGGCGGAAAACAGGCACACGCCAAAACGATGCGATTTGCGCAGGCAGTCTAGCAAGCGCAGATGGATCGATGCAAACGCATCGAACGGCTTCAGCCTTTGCATCACCCTGCTTGCGGATCGCCGGGCACCCGGCACGCGACTTGCTGACAAGGGGTATCGACACAAAAAGTGAGGTTGAAAATGAGCACTCGATTCAGGTGGACCGGTATCGTTACGCTCGTGGTTCTGGCATCGCTTGCAAGCGGCTGCACGCTAGGCGGCGCCGCAGCGGGCGGGGTAATCGGCAATGAAGCCACCAACCACAGCGCAGCAGGCACGATTGGTGGCGCGGTGGTGGGCGGCGCCGTGGGTTATGAACTGGGGAAATAGCGCATTGAATGGGAGGATCGCGTCGCGCAATCAGCAGGTCAATACGTAGGCGAACTGAGCAGATCGCCCGGCAGCCAGGCTGTCAGGCGAACCGATTTGCAATGCAGGCAATATTGACACGCGAGGCACAGGCGATTGCCTCGCGTGCCCCAACATCCGCAAACTGCCTTATGCTGACGGACTGTCCCAAACTCACGCTTATCCAATGACCTATTCCGACACGCCGGCTGTCACGAGCTGGCATGCCCACGTGTACTTCGACGCGGAGCATCGCGACGCAGCATGGGCGCTGCGCGAACAGATCGAAGCCCGCTTCGACGGCAAGCTGCAACTGGGCCGTTTTCATGAGCGCCCGGTTGGCCCGCATCCGCTCTGGTCGTATCAACTCGAGTTCGAGCGGCCCCACTTTGCCGAGATCGTGGAATGGCTCACGCTCAATCACGGCGCGCTCGACGTCTTCATGCACCCCAACACCGGCGACGACCTGCGCGATCATCGCGACGCGGCGGTGTGGATCGGCCGCTCGCATACGCTCAAGCTGGACATATTCCGCAAGTGAGCGCGCGGATGCGTGCCGTCACGCCGCGCATCCGCTACATGTTGCCGTAAGAACTGCACCAGCCGGTCGCAGCCACCTGCTGGCTGCCGAACAACAGGCAGCCACCCCACGCATCGGACGCCTTGCCCTGGAACAGCGAGCAATTGCTGCAATTCTGCCCCGCCACGTAGCTGGGAAATTTGCTCTTGTCCACCGTGGCAGCCACTTCTTTATAGCCCACTGCTTGCGCCTTGGGATCCGCTTCGCTGAGCTTGGCCGCGTCGGCCGTCGCGACGCGTGTCAGCGCGAGCGACGACGCCACACCGAGGCTGAAAAGAACGAAACTGCGACGTGAATTTTTCATAGTGGGAATGGGGTTTGAGTGGGGTTGTTGTGGCGAGCTATTCGAGGAACTTCACAAAGCGCTCGACGGGTTCTCGCTCGGTTCGTAAGTGATTGACCGGCGTCCGCAGGAACGCCCGGATTGAGCGCCGCGACTTCAATAACGTATCGAACTCGTTGACGGATTCGTTCATCTGAATGACGTCTGTCGGTGGCCGGCGCGGGGCCGTCTTTACGTCAGTCCATTGCCTGCCATTGCCGGTCAATAAGCCAAGCCGCCCCGCGCCTGTCTGTGAGGGATTCTAGCCCGACGTACAGCCGGACTGCTCGCAAGCCGGCACGCCGCCAGCGGCGGTCACGCCTGCACCGCCCACCCCTCGCAGCACAGCCGCATCAAACGATGCCACGCACAACGCCTTCAAGAATTGCCGCGCGAGGCCGTTATTCCTTGCATGCCCCAAAACTGGGCGACCTGACCGGCCGCGATTTGCGACGACGTTCCCATTGCGCCTAACCGGTACGGCGCCCTCGATCGACCGCCCCCGTTCGCCTTATTGCCTTTGCTCAACATGGGATTTTTCGACGCGCTGTTCGTACGCAAGCCCACGCCGGACGCGTTCGCTGCCCTGTTCATCGAGGCCGCCAAACGCCGGGGTTTCGACACTTCGTTGCATTACAACGCCGACGAGTTCCGGCTCGAATACGGGGACAACGCCGTCTTCAACCTGCACCACGCCTACCGCGCGTATTGCGGCAGCGACAAGCCGGCGCGCGAGACCGCGCTGCAGGGCTTCGTCGCAACGCTATGCGCGAGCCAGCAGGCGGCGCCCGAGCATCTGTCCGACGCGCGCGCCATGCTGCGCCCGTTGATCCGTGGCCGTGGGGTACTCGAAGACGTGCGCCTGCATCGGCTTCGCACGGCCGGCCGAACGGCGACGTTCGCCCCCGAATGGCGTGCGTTCGACGACGACTGCGCGGTGCTGCTGGCGCTCGATTATCCTGAGTCCACCTCGACGTTGATGAGCGGGCCAGTCGAGTCGTGGGGCCTGACGCTCGACGATGCGCTCGCGATCGCCTGCGACAACCTGCGCGACATCACCGCCGATGCGTTCGTCGAAGTGGCGCGCGGCGTGTATCGCGGCGACTGGCGCGACGGCTACGACGCAAGCCGCGCGTTGCTGCCGGACCTGCTGCACCGCGCACCGGTGCACGGCTTTCCCGTCTTCATGATTCCCACCCGCGACGTGTTGCTCGTCACCAGCGACAAGGACGACGGCGGCCTCGCGCGCATGATCGAATTGAGCCGCGAGGCCGCGCAGAGCGGCCGTCCGGTGTCGCCGTTCATGTACTGCTACCACGAAGGCCTGCGCCGCTTCACGCCGCGTCAGGCCGAGGTGACGCAACGGCTCGCCCAGCTCGCGCTGCGCTATCGCAAGGATGACTACGACACGCAGAAGGCCGCGCTCGACCGCCTGCACAAGCAGGAAGGACGCGATGTGTTCGTCGCCAACTACCTGCTCTATGGCGCGAAAGACGACGCCGGCGAGATGTTCTCCGCCGCGACATGGACGGCGGGCGTCGAATCCCTGCTGCCCCAGGCCGACCGCATCGTGCTGGTGCGTCCCGAGTCGGGCGAGACGCGCATCGTGCCGTGGCAGCAGATCGCACCGCTCGTGGGCGGCTTGCTCGAAGAAGAGCCGATGTACCCTGTGCGGTATCGGACTCGCGGTTTTCCCGATCCGGGCCAGTTCGCGTCCTTCGCACCTGGCGATACGTAGACGCGCGCCGTCTGCCGCTTCCTGCCGTCGCAGGCGGGCCGCCAGATATTCACGAAAGGCGGCTTGCTCTTTCGTCGCCTTACAAACCATCAAATTCCAGGCTCATCCCACCGATAACCCGTTCGATCAGGCTCGTGCCGTCGAAGTGAGTTCGTCTTTCGATTGCGTGCGCGCCTGCGCTATCCAACGTGCTTATCTGGAGGAAATGGACCATGTCAGTCGATTCGTTTGGTATGGCGATGGCGTCGCTGCCGGCGCCTACCCCGCCGTCTGCGCCGTCGTCCGTGGACGCGGTACCTGCCGAGAAACAGGCCGCATCGGACAACTCGTCCACGACATCGGCCGCGAGTACCGACCCGCTGATGGCCGCGCTTCAGCAGACGCTGTCGCAACTCGGCTATAGCATGCCGGCCGGCTCGCTCACGAGTACCGGCACCAGCGGCGCGGACAGCGCGGACGGCAGCAGCACGAGCGGCGTGAGCGCGTCCAGCTCCGACGCAACCAGCACCGGCGCGCAATTCCTCGCCGCGCTGTATCAGGCGCTGGCCCTGCAGCAATCGATCTCGGCGGACAACGGCGGCACCTCGTCCGGCAACAGTTCGAGCAACGCGATCGCCAGCTTTAACGACTCGGCCAGCTCGGGCGGCGGCGTCAGCGCGTATCGCGACCTGGGGTCGCGCATTGCGGACTTGTCGAACGCCGCCAACGCGGTCGACAACGATGCGGATGACGACGCCGGCGAGTGGGACGTCGAAGTCGACGACGTGGAGGTTTCCGAGCCGGAGGAAGCGGAAGACGGCGAGGATCCGCTGGGCAGCGCCGTGTCGAATCTGAACAACGCGTTGCAGGCGCACGTCGCCGCGCTCGATTCGGACCCGGGCACGACGGTGACGTTGTCCGACGTGCTCGACGGCCTGTCGGGTACCGCCAGCAGCCTGAACTGGCAGCCGGTGGGCGTGCTGGTCGACGTGTCGGCCTGAGCGAGGGGCGGGGTGAGGTGGGCGCGGGGTTGGGTGCGCTGGGCCGGGTTGGGCCGGGTTCAACCGGGTTGGGTGCGCCGGCCTCGACGCCCAACTCAGGCGCCGTCACGACTGCGCCTAAAGCCGGTAACGCGTCTAAAGAACCCCAGACTTCCAGATCATCTGCGCGGCCGCCGCGAGGACAAACAGCAGCACCAGCTTGCGGAAAGCCGCCGGATGCAGTTTGTCGCGCAGCGGTCGTACGATCAGCATGCCGGCAATCACCGGAATGCTTGCGGCGGCCGAGAGAGCGAGATCGATCCAGCTCGCGTGCGCGCCGCCGCTGAACGCGACGATCAGCGTAATGATCGAGACCACGAGGATGATGGCGATCTGCTTGGTGAACGCCTTGCCGCTCGCGCCGGTGGCGATCAGGTACATGGCCAGCAGCGGGCCGGGCACGGAAGCGATGCTCTCCATCACGGCCGCGCCAAAGCCGAGTACCAGACCCACCGGTTTGGCGAGGCCCGGCGACAGCGTGAGCCGCGGCGAGGCGAACAGCAGCAGCGCCGCGACGATCAGCAGAATGCCGGCGGCGGCTTGCGCACGATGCGGCGCCAGCGAAATCAGCATCGTCACGCCGACAATGTTGCCGAGCACCGTGCCGACCAGCGGCGCGGCGATCCGGCGCACCGTGGCGAGCATCTGGCCGCCTTCGAGCGCCTGCGGGATATTGCCGAGGATGATCGGCATGGACAGCAGCAACACCGCCGCCTTGATGGGCAGGAAGTGGCTGAGAATCGGCATCGCAACCAGCGGTACGCCGATGCTGACCACTCCCTTCACCATGCCGCCCAATACCAGCGCAGCCAGGATGCCGAGCAGCGCGTACAGATCGAGTGCCTGCAGCGCGGAGCCTAAAACGCCGTCGGAAAGAGTGATGTGAACCATGGATGGGGTCGATGTCCGCCGGAGCCGCATGATACCGCGGCGCGCGCAGGGCCGGGACTGGCCCTTACGGCGCCTTACCAACGCTAAAGATAAGTTTCTGCAAGGTCGTCAAAACAGACGTGATGGGATCGTACGACCGGGGGCGGTTTGTCGTATGACCTGCTTTGCGGCTGTGGCTTTGCACGCGTGGTCTTTCGATGCGCAGCCCTGCCGGCCGGGATACAAGAATGAGGAAAGATTGCCATGCAAATCAGCAACGCCGCGTCGTCACCCACGCTGACGCAAACAGCGGCCAGCGAAAACGCAGCATCGGATCCGGCATCGGTGTCCGCGAATAATGCTGCCCCGACCACAACCACCGCCGCGACCTCGGCGACCAGTAGCCCGAGCCAGGACTCGGCCGTCACCATTTCGCCGGAGGGCGCGGCCGCTGCGGCGCGGGAAGCGAGCGGCGCCCAGAGCGGCACGGCTACACAGGACAGTGCGACGTCGAACGATACTGACGGCGCCACTGACACCGGCACGACAACGGGCACAGCGGCTGCCGCAAGCAACGCAGGCACGACAGATGACACAAGCGACACGAGCGACGCCGGCACCGCAGGAACGACCGACGATCCCGGCAATACCGCCAACGTCTCGCCGCTGAAGTCGCTCGCCTACGGCACGCTGGGACTCGAGCGCCCCGATCAGCCGCAGGAAAATCACAACGCTTTCTACACGGCTGGACGGTGGATCGCAGCGGGGCTCACCATCGGCGGCATCATTTCGCTGCTGGTGTAAAGGCAAGTGCGGGGCGGCGGCGGATCAGGAGATCGGCAGTCGGGCGCTGCGGCAGCTTGAAGGATTGTTCGGTAGTGCGCGTTGCCGCTCAGCTTCGATCCGCGAGTCCGGTCAACTCACCCGGCTCGTTGAACGCCGCATCCGGACTCATGCGCGTCAGCGCGGCGAAGTCCGTGTATCCCCAGCCCACCGCGCCGAAACGGATCCCGATCTTGCGCGCCGCATGTGCATCGCGAATCTCGTCGCCAATGTAAATGGCGTCCGTTCTTTCGACACGCGTCGCCTGCAGGATTCTGCGCAGGCGATGCGCTTTGCCGAACAAACCCGAACTGCATTCGACCGCGGCAAAGCGCTCGACCAGCGCCTCGCCGAGCACGGCCTCGACATTGGCAAGCGAATTCGACGTAGCCAACGCAAGCATGACCTGACGGTCCGCGAGGCTTTGCAGCGCCTGCGCGATGCCGGCGAACGGCCGGATCTCGCCGCTGCGCTGCTGCATGAGCGCCCTGAAATCGAGCAGCACTCTGGGCACACGATGTACGGGCAGCCGCAAATCACGGAGGATCTCGCGTGCGCCCATGGAGCGCAGCCTGTCCACTTCGTGATGCTCGACCTGTCTGAAGTCATGGCGAACCGCGAGACCATTGATCGAGTCGATAAACAGCGGGAAGGTATCGGCCAAGGTGCCGTCGAAATCGAAGATTGCGAGTTTGATTGCCATGGATCGATTACTGAAGCTCACTTGACACGACACGTCACCCCGAAGCGCCGGGGTGACTGGTGCGGCTATCTTACCCTCGGCGAGCATAGGCAGTTGCGTCCGCAATCGTGTCGGTTGGCATAACGTACGAAACGACGTTAAAGTAATGCGCTCAAGTGGACCGCCGCGATATATATGCGGCGCATCAACAAGCGGGGCGCCTCAGCCACGATATGAGTACAGAGAACCGAATGCGCCCATTCCATCGTCGTCAATAGAACGGAGGGTTTCTTGGACGACTCACTTCAGCAATCCGCACAAACCACCCATGACCTGACAACTTCAGCGCGCAGCAAGCGGCTGTTGCGCCGGGTGTTCGTCGGCAATCACGGCATTCGGTGGCCCTGGAGAATCGCGCTGTTCATTGCGACGTTTCTCGGCGTCGCATTCGGCATGGCCAAGCTGCTGCACTATGTTTTTGGACCCATCCCTAACAGCGAGTCACTGTTGACGCTGCTGCCGTTCTACCTCGGCGAGTGCGTCCAGATCGTCAGCCTGATGGTGGCATTGGCCGTGGTGTCGGCTATCGAGCGGCGTCCCATGCTGTCCTTCGGCTTGCAAGGGTCCGCAGGATGGTCACGCTTCGCCGGTGGGTTGATCTGCGGATTCGTTGCGATCAGCGTGACGGTGTTTGCGCTGATGCAGATGCACGTGCTGACGCTCGACGCCCCCACGGCACATAGTGCGACCGCATGGTTGGGCGCGTTAGCCTGGGGCGGCGTGTTCCTGCTGGTCGCCATTTTCGAAGAGTCGGCGTTGCGCGGCTACCTTCAATACACGCTGACGCAAGGCATCGGTTTCTGGTGGAGCGCGATCCTGCTGTCGGTCCTGTTCGGCGGCCTGCACGGTTCCAATCCCGGCGAAACACCCGTGGGTCTCATCTCCGCTGGAGCCTTCGGTATCGTGTTCTGCTTGAGCCTTTGGTATACGGGCTCGCTGTTCTGGGCGATCGGTTTCCATGCCGCCTGGGACTGGGGCGAATCGTACTTCTACGGCACGTCCGACAGCGGCACGTTGGTGGACCATCGGTTCTTCACCGCACATCCGTTCGGTAACGTCCTGCTGAGCGGCGGCAAAACCGGCCCGGAAGGCAGCGTGCTGGCGCTTGTGCTGCTCGCCGTGATGGCCGTGCTGATGCGCTTGTGGTGGGGACGCCGCACCACGTCTCCGTTCAGCGGCAACGGCTGGAAACCGGCACGGCAGAAACCGCCAACGAACAGTTAGCACAGCCATTCATATCGCCATCAGCAAACACTGCGTGATTGCGGCCAGACGCTACACGCGGATCACCTGCACCTCACGACCATCCGATGAAAATCGAAGACATCCAGACCACCGATGAATCCAGCCTCGAAGCGATGATGCTGCGAACCATCAAAACGAGCGTGCCGGTGGAGGAGGCGGAGATGAATGAGATCGTCGCCAATGTCCTCGCGAACATGCGTTGGGCGTTCGAGCATGCCCAGCAATGCGTGCACCTGAAATGCGTCGATGACGGGCGCATCGTTGGCGTCGTACTCGTGAAGAACTTCTGGAATCTGTGCAGTCTGTTTGTCGAGCCGAGCTACCACCGGCGCGGCATCGGTCGTCTTCTGATTCAGGAAGCAATCAAACAATGTGCGGCGCGCAGCGAGCGACCTTATCTGCGGATCAATGCGGCGGCGAACGCCGTGGAGTTTTATCGCGCGATGGGATTCACGCCGGTGGAGGATGCACGGCGATTCGGTATGAGTACGCCGATGGCGTTGACGTTGTCCGCGCCGTCCTGATTCAGGACGGCGCTGCCTGATTAAGCTGCGTTGCCCTGTTGGGCGGCGCTGTCTTGCGAAGCGGCATGGCCTTGCTCGGCTGCAACGTCTTGCTGGGCAGCAACGTCCTGCTGAACCGCGCGTTCTTCCTGCGCAGCAACACCCTGCTGAACCGCAGAACCTTCTTGCGAAACCACCGCATCCTGCTGCGCGGGGCTTTCTTGCTGAGGCTGAGCGGCAGCGACCGGCTGACCCGCGCCAGCTTGCGCCGCGTTCTTCGTTCTTTGCCGCTTGGCCTGCAAGCCGCGCGCACGCGCCGCTTCCGCCGGCAGCACCTGGCCGGCATCCTGACCGTTCAGGTCGACGCGCATGGCGTTTTCAGTGACGCAGGCCCAATAGCGGCTACCCCAGCACCACACCTTGATGGCGTCGCGCAGGGCCGCTTCGTTCAGGCCGAGTTCTTCCGCGTGTTCGAGCAGATCCTTGAAGATGCCCACCTTGAGCGGCACTTTCGGGGCCGGATTCTTGGGGAACGCTTTCGGGAACCGCTTCTGCAGCTTGCCGATAGACAGCACAACGGGGTCGACCGGTTTCGACTTTTGCGCAGGCGCTTTCTGCGCCTGAGCCTGAGCCTGCCGAGCAGCCGTGGGCGCAGCCCGTCCTGGCCTCGCCGGCCTCGCTTGCTTCGGTGCCTCGGCCTGCTTCGCTGGCTTGGCGTTTTGCGCCGGCTTGGCATGCTGCGCACGCTTTGCCACGCGTTTTTCTTCAGCCTGTTTCGCCAGCTGGTCTTTCAGTGCAGCGAGTTGTTCAAAGCCCATGATGCAGTCTACGACGAGGAAAATGCGTGGATTGTAGCAGTTCGATCAGAAAGCGATATTTACGCTTTCGGCGCATCACCAGGCGCGGCGCGGGTTGTGGCCGTAAACGGGCGCTGCGCCGAATCCAGGTAGACGTGCACGAGCTGCCGGATTTCCGCCTGAAGCAAGCGGCGTGCCGCAGGTTTTTCGTCCGCGACAACGGCGAGACCCTTGAGTACGTGCAAAAGCACCACCGCCATGGTTTCCGATTTCGCCTTGTTGAGCGCGGGAATGACCGTGCGCAAAATGCCCGCCAATCCTTCGCGCATCGCCTGGCGAAACTTCACGCGCCGCTCGTCGCTGCCGCCGCGCGCGTCAAGCAGTGCGACAGCAATACTACGCCGCGACTGCAACGACATCATGAAGTCGACCAGCGCATCGGCCAGCGCGTCGAGCGTCATGGCAGACGCCGCCTGGGCGAGTGCGGCGAAACGCTCCATCAACTGTTGCGCGTAGCGCTCCAGCAAGGCGTCCGCCAACACTTCCTTGGACGGGAAAAACCGGTACAGCGAGCCGATCGCGGTGCCGGAGCGCGCTGCAATCTCAGTCATCGTCGCCGCGTCGTAGCCCTTTTCGGTGAACACCTCGGCGCCCGCTTCCATGATTGCCGCGACACGCAGGTGTCCCCGCTGCCGCTTCGGTTCGTGCGCGCCCGTGGAGCGTGTGCTTGACATGTCAGTTAGTCCCATCTACCGGTGTTTTGCAGGAATCGACCCGCATGTTAGCGCTGGTGGCGGCGAAGACCCAAATCTGGTGTCGGCCCGCGCGGACGAAACGCCGGCATGCGCGTCTCGCGGCAGCATGCGGCGTTTGACTTATGCGAGGGTGTCCTCTACTATTTTATGAGAGGATATCCTCTCATATCTTTCAAGGCTATCCGGTTTTGACTGACTGTCCGCGCTTTCGTTAGCAGCATGAAAGCAATCCGTCACACCACCCTTTCCTTAGGTCATCGCATGCACTACCTCGCTGCTTTCTTTGCCGGTGCTTTTCTCTGCAACAGCATCCCGCACCTCGTTGCAGGGTTGCAGGGCGTCCCCTTTCCGTCACCCTTTGCGAAACCGCACGGCGTCGGCGACTCTTCCTCGCTCGTGAACTTCGTGTGGGGCTTTTTCAATCTGCTGGTCGGTCTTTATCTGTTTTCGCGCCACCCGGTCACGCTCGACTTCACCCCGGACCTGATCGCGCCGCTCGCCGGTGCGTTGGCCATCGGACTTTTTACGTCCGTGCACTTCGGCAAGGTCTGGCAGGACAAGCACGCACGCTAAAACCCTGAATCACGCCTATGACAAGAAGCGCTTGTCAGTTGACGAACACCGCGTTCGCCGATATTGTTCGTCCCATGGCCGATTCAGAATTCATCCATCCCGGCGTCACTGTCCGGCAGAACTGCCTCGAGCGGTTCAATTTGACCGTCACCGAGGGTGCGCTGGTTCTGGGCGTCAGCCGCCAGGCATTAACCAATCTGTTGAGCGGCAAGGCAGGCATCTCGCCCGAGATGGCGCTGCGACTCGACAAGGCGTTCGGTGGCGGCGCTGAAACCTGGTTGCAACGGCAAGTGCTTCACGATCTCGCCAAAGCGCGCCTGCGGCTCGACGAACTCAACGTTGTACCCATGGTGTCGGCGCAGCAACCGGCGCTGTTCTAGAGGCCGGCATTTCGACGGCCAGCATCATCCGCATCACCCTTTAGCAAGCGGCATCGAACCCTTGGGTCGTCAAGGGTTCGCGTCGTCTCGTCGTGGTTTTTTAGCATTCCTTAGATAACGATTCGAACACTTTCGACGGCTTCGTTGCGCCTGCTGTTTCAGGTCGGCTCACCACACCTTACAAATCCAATCCGCATTGAGAGTGACTATGTCCGGGGATCGCCGCTTTTATACGTTTCTGACCGGCAGTTTCTTTGCCAGCTTTGGTGGCTGGATTAACTTTCTCGCCATTCTGAACATTGCAACTTATCGGTTCAACGCGACCCCGTTCGACCTGGTGATCTTGAGCGCGGCATTGCTGGTACCGCCCATTCTGCTGACACGCGCCATCAGCCGGGTCTGCAGTCGTTATGCGAGCACGCGGGTTCTCGTGATCGCCTTGACGCTCACGCTGGGCACAACGGCCGCGTTGCTTGGGGTCGGCAACTTCATCGCTTTTCTGCTGGTCGTCGCGCTGAAATCGGCGGCCCTCGGTTTCACCGATCCGTCCGAAACGCTCTACGTCACCACTCGCGTCGACGAGGCGCGGCAAAGCCGCGCGTTCCGGCTTCTGAGTCTGGCGCAAAGCGTGGCGAAGATCTGTGCGCCTGCGGCCGGCGGCATCGTCGGCGCCTGGGCCGGCGACAATCACACGATGGAGGTATCGATTGTGTTGATCGCCGTCGCGATTGTCCTGATGCTGGCGTCGGCGTCGGGGGCCGCGTCGAACGGCAAGGCATCGTCCTCAGTCCCTTCAGCCCCTGACGAGCAAACCGCGGCGCGAATCCCTTTGCGCGGAGCCATCGTGCCGCTGCTGCTCTGTGTCGGCATTTACTTCGCGCTCGCCGCAGCCGTCAACAACCAGTTTCCATTGATGCTGAAGAACCACGGCTTCGACAAGTCCTTGCTGGGCATCGTGGTCTCCTGTTCTGCGCTCGGCGGCGTGCTCGGCAGTCTGCTGCCGATGGGGCGCAACGCGCAGAAAGCCGGTCTGGGCGCGCTACTCGCGCCGGCGTTCGTCTCGTCAGCGCTGTTCGTCGCCATTGGCGGGATCTTCCGGCTGCCGCTACGGCCGGCTGAGTGGATGATGGCCGCCGCTTTCTTTGCGACCGGCCTCGCCGGCGCACGTTTCAGGGTCGAGTGCCGGTTGTTCATCGCCCGACGTCTCCCGGACGAGGTGGCGGGCGCCAGCGCGGCGCTGCAGTCCGCGGGAATGTTCATGCAGTTCATCGCGCCGTGTTTCGGTGCGGTGCTGACGAGCCTGCTCTCCACCAGCGACGTGTTCATCACGCTCGGCGGCGTTGCGATGGCCTGCCTGACGGCGGTCGCCGTGCGTTTCGGCGAACAGCAAATGGTCGGCCGCCCCGCCGACGCCAATCGTGGATAAGCGTTATGCTTTTCGCTTAACGTAACCGGCAGTCTGATCCTCTCGCGGAGTCCACCATGCAATACCGTAAATTCGGCCGCACCGGCCTAAGCGTTTCACGTCTATGTCTTGGTACGATGACGTTCGGCTTGCAGACCGAAGAGTCGGTCTCGCACAGCATCCTCGACAAGGCGGCGGAGGCCGGTGTCAACTTCATCGATACGGCGGACGTCTATCCGCTCGGCGGCGGCGAGAACCTCGCGGGCCGCACCGAAGAAATCGTCGGCCGCTGGTTGAAGGGCAAGCGCGATCGCTTCATCGTCGCGACCAAGGCGGTGGGGAAAGTCGGACCGTCGCCGTGGGATCAGGGCGCCTCGCGCAAGCACCTGCTCGATGCCATCGATACGTCGCTGCGCCGCCTCGGCACCGACTATGTGGACCTGTACCAGTTGCACTCCGACGACCCCGAGACGCCGCTCGACGAAACACTCGAAGCGCTCGATGTCATCGTGCGCTCGGGCAAGGCGCGCTATGTCGGCGTGTCGAACTTCCTGGCATACCGCCTCGCGCGTGCCTTGGGACGCGCGGATGTGCTGCGTGTGGCCCGCTTCGTCTCCGTACAGCCGCGCTATAACCTGCTGTTCCGGCAGATCGAGCGGGAGTTGCTACCGCTTGCCGGCGAGGAACAGCTCGCGGTGATCCCATACAACCCGCTCGCGGGCGGCCTGCTGACCGGCAAGCACCGTCACGATACGCAGCCTGCGGAAGGACGCTTCACCGCCACCGTCGGCAAAGCCGGTGCGTTGTATCAGGAGCGCTACTGGCATAAGCGCGAATTCGAAACCATCGACACGCTGCGTGCAATCGCGGTGGATTCCGGCGCCTCGTTGACGAAAACGTCGCTCGCCTGGGTGCTTGCCAATCCGCTGATCACCTCGGCGATCATTGGTGCGAGCAACCCCGATCAACTGACGGACACGCTGAGTGCAATAGACCTCACGCTCAACGCGGAACTGAAGGCACAACTCGACGACGCGACGCACGAGTATCGCTGGGGCGATGCCGCGCGCTAAATAGCAAGGCGCGGCACCTCGCTCGAGGTACCGCGCATCGCCTCACTCGAACGCACCCGTGCGTTGGGTTGCTTCCGGGAATTGCCGCGTGTCCCGCAGGGAAAGCGGATGCCAAAGTCGCGCACCGCCTTCGATACCCGCATCGTTCGACACCACCGCGACGTTCGCCGGCAGTTTGAAGGTCAGGCGCGCGGCGTTGCCACCACCTATCCACAGCTTGTCGTAATTCACCAGCGAAGCAAGAATGCCGATGATCCTCTCGACGCGGCGATTCCAGCGCTTGTTGCCCGCCTTCATGCGCGCCGCGTCGCCGATGTATTCGTCGTAAGCGCGGTTTTTGCTGACCGGATGGTGGGCCAGTTCGAGATGCGGCATCAGTTCGCCGTCGCGAAACAGCGCCGTGCCGGCACCGGTGCCGAGCGTCAGCACGAATTCGATGCCGTGGCCTTCGATGACCGCGAAGCCCTGCACTTCGGCGTCGTTGATCATGCGCACCGGCAAGCCGCCCAGCCGCTTGGCCAGCGACTCGGCAAGCGGAATGTCGTGCCAGCCCTCGTCGCCGAAATGCGGCGCCGTCAGCACGCGGTTGTTGCGCACCACACCCGGAAAGCCGATCGAGATGCGCGTGGGCGGATGCGCCGCCACCAGCGGCTCCACGAGCTTGACCAGCGCATCGACCAGTTGCTCGGGCGTGCAGGGATGCGGCGTCGCCACGCGCAGGCGCTCGGTGAGCATCTTGCCGTTGGCGTCGATGATCGCGGCCTTCAACCCTGTGCCGCCTACATCGATGGCAAGAATCTGCTCCACGCCGCCCTTGGCTGCGGTCTTACGCGCGGTTTTAGGTGCGGTTTTAGGTGCAGCCTTAGGAGCCGCTTTAAGCGCGGCTTTAGGCGCGGCTTTCGTCGCAGCCTTAGCCGCACGTTTGACGGTGGTTTTACCGGTGCCCTCGGCACGGCTCTTGACGTTACCTTTGACGTTGGTCTGACGTGTCGCCACAGTGGTCCCCTGGGAGTGTTTAGTTGCGCCTTACTTCTTTGCGTCCGCGTCCTTGCTCAAAGGCCGCCACGTATGGCCGTTTTGTGCGAGCAAGGCATCGGCCTCGGCCGGACCCGCGCTACCCGCCTGGTAGCCATGCACCGGCAGCGGGCTGCCCTTCGGATGCAGCACGTCTTCCACCGCGGCCCAGCTCGTCTCGATGCTATCGGCGCGCTGAAACAGCGTCTCGTCGCCTAGCATGCAATCGTACAACAGCGTTTCGTAGCCGACGTTGGGCTGTTCGTCGAAGAAATCGCCATAGTTGAACGACGACTGCACCGCGCCCATCTGCATCACCGGCCCCGGCGCCTTCACGTTGAAATCGAAACTGGTGCCGTGGGTGGGATCGATCCGCAACGTCAGTACGTTCGGCGTCAACGCGTCGACGGGTGTATCGCGAAACAGGCGGAACGGCACCGCCTTCAGTTGCACGGAGATCTCCGTGCGGCGCGCGGCAAGCCGCTTGCCGGTACGCAGATAGAACGGCACGCCGGCCCAACGCCAATTTTCGATGAACACGCGCGCTGCCGCATAGGTCTCCGTCTGGCTATCGGACGCCACATCCGGTTCCTCGCGATACCCCTGCCCTGCCGGTCCTTTCCCGTACTGGCCGAACACCACGTCATCCGCTTTCAACGGCTGGATGGCGTCGAAGATATCGGCCTTCTTGTCGCGCACCGCTTCGGCGTCGAAGGAATTGGGCGGTTCCATCGCCACCATGCCGAGCAACTGGAACAGATGATTGGGCAACATGTCGCGAAACGCGCCGGTTTGCTCGTAGAACTTACCGCGCCCTTCCACGCCGATGGTTTCGGACGCCGTAATCTGTACGCAGTCGATATACTCGCGTCGCCACACCGGCTCGAACAAGGCGTTGGCAAAGCGTACGGCGAGAATGCTTTGCACCGTATCCTTGCCGAGGAAGTGGTCGATGCGATAGATCTGCTCTTCTTTCGCATAACTCAGGATATGTGCGTTGAGATCGCGGGCGGAGGCGAGGTCGGTGCCGAACGGCTTCTCGATCACGACGCGACGAAACCCAGCGCCGTCGTCGCCTTCCTTCAGTAAGCCCGCCTTGCCGAGGTGTTCGACAATCGGTTTGAAGAAACGCGAGGTGACCGCGAGGTAAAACACCACGTTGCCGCCGGGCGTGTTGGCGAGCTTCTGTTTCAGGTTGGCATACGTATCGTCGCTTTCGAACTCGCCGGCCATATATTCGAGGCGTTGCGCGAGCGACCCCCATGCCTTCTCGTCGAGTTTCGAGGTATGGAAGGTGCTGGCCTTGTCGGCCGCAAACTGCTGTAGCGCGGCGGACAGTTCGTCGCGCCATGCGCTGGTTTCGCCCTCGCCGTGATTCACGCCGATGATCTTCATCTGCGCATCGAGCAGGCCGTCGACCGTCAGGTTGTACAGCGCCGGCATCAGGAGACGTTTGGTGAGGTCGCCGCCTGCGCCGAAGATCACCAGCGTGCAGGGCGGCGCGGGATGTTTGCCTGCCGGTCCCGCCGGGTTGGAGGCGTGCGAGCCGAGATCCAGCTTCGGGCTGGTGGCGGAGGACGTTGAATCGGGTGCGTTCGAAGGAGTCGACATAGGTTCACTCAATCCAGAGAAGCCAATGGAACAGACGTGGCGGTATAGGAAAGACCATGCCCGTAGCCGCACAGTTCAAAAACAGTCGCGAATCGTCTGCTTGCAAGGATTCGGTGATGCGCCGAATCCCGCCCTGCCGTCCTGCAACGCGCGCCTACTTGGTCACAAGCGCCGCCTCAGCCTCGCCGGCAACCGGCACAACGCCGGCCTCCGACATCGCACGCGGTTGCAACAGAAGCGCGACCAGCCCGCTCCAGCCGGTCTGATGCGAAGCGCCGACGCCGCGCCCATTGTCACCGTGAAAGTATTCGTGGAACAGCACAAGATCGCGCGAACGCGGGTCGGCTTGCAGCAGCGGATACGCGCCCATGACCGGGCGCTCGCCGTTGCGGTCCTTCAGAAACAGCGTGGTGCAGCGCTTGGCGAGCTGGTCGGCAATTTCGCTCAATGAGAACTTCTGACCGGAGCCGGTGGGAAACTCGACGCGGAAATCGTCGCCGTAGTAGCGGTGAAATTCGTACAACGACTCGATAAGCAGATAGTTGACCGGCATCCAGACCGGCCCGCGCCAGTTCGAGTTACCGCCGAACACGCGCGAATCCGATTCGGCCGGCAGATACTTGACGCAAAAGCTGTCGCCGTTATGCCGGAACACGAACGGCTCGTCGCGATGCACTCGTGACAGCGCCCGCACGCCGTGATCGGAAAGAAATTCTGACTCGTCGAGCGCGCGCCGCAACAGCGCCTTCATGCGATGCCCACGCAGTAACGACAGCAGCAGGTTGTTGCCTTTGCCCGGTTCGTCCCAGCGCGATACCAGTTTGGCGAGATCGGGACGGTGCTCGAGAAACCAGAACAGCCGGTCGCGCAAGCCGGGCAGCGCGCCGTGCAGGCGTTCTTCGAGCACGTGCACCGCAAACAGCGGAATCAGTCCGACAATCGAACGCACCCGCATCGGCACATTGGAGCCGTCGGGCAGTCTCAGCTTGTCGTAGAAGAATTCGTCTGCGCTATCCCACAGGCCCGTATCGCAGCCGTCGTCGCAACTGACCGCCTCGGCGATGTACAGGAAGTGTTCGAAGAACTTCACGCCGATATCGACGAACACATGATTGGCGAACGCCAGTTCCAGCGCGATCCGCATGAGATCGAGCGCGTAGGCCGCCATCCATGCGGTGCCGTCGGCCTGGTCGATATGGCCGCCGGTGGGCAGCGGCGACGAACGGTCGAAGATGCCGACGTTGTCGAGCCCAAGAAAGCCGCCCTGGAAAATGTTGTGGCCGTCGGCGTCCTTGCGGTTCACCCACCACGAGAAATTCAGCAGCAGCTTGTGAAACACCAGTTCGAGGAAATCGCGATCGCCTTTGCCGGTGAGCGCGCGGTCGATTTCATAGACACGCCACGCGGCCCATGCATGCACCGGCGGATTGGCGTCGCTGAAAGCCCACTCGTAGGCTGGCAATTGTCCGTTGGGATGCTGATAGCGGTCCTTCACCAGCAGCAGCAACTGACGCTTGGCGAACTCCGGATCGATCAGCGCGAAAGCCGCCGCATGGAAGGCCAGGTCCCACGACGCGTACCACGGGTATTCCCACTTGTCGGGCATCGAGACAATGTCCGCGTTGCACAGATGGCGCCAGTCGGCATTGCGGCCATGCTTGCGACTCGCGGGCGGCGTAGGCTGCGCCGGATCACCCTCAAGCCAGCGTTGTACGTCGAACTGGTAGTACTGCTTGGACCACAGCATGCCGGCGAGCGCTTGCCGCTGCACCAGTCGCGCGTCGGGATCGGGCATGTCGTGCTGCAACGCCGCATAAAACGCGTCGGCTTCGGCGAGGCGGCGGGCAAACAACGCGTCGGCGTCAAGCGGCGTGTCGTCCGGCGCGGACTCGGGGCGCCAGCGCAGATAGACCACCGCGCGGCCATAAGGAGCGAGGACGAGCGGCACATGCGCAGCGGCCTTGCTGCCTGCATCGGAGCGCACCGCTTGCGCGTCGCCATGCACGAGGTAATCGTTGATGCCGTCCTTGAACGGCCCTGCGCCGTCCATACCGAAGAGGCGTTTGACGTTGGTGTCGTTCTCGCAGAAGAGCCATGTCAGCTCGGGCGCGTCTTTCGACCATGCAGTGACGACGATCGGGTCGTGGCCATGCTGACGCCCCACCAGGTGCGTTTCGCCGCGTGCCGTTTGCTTAGTGAGCGACGGGCGGTCCTGCGTCCCCTTCCACGACCAGGTGTTGCGCGCCCAGATCTGCGGCAGCACGTCGAGCGTAGCAGCCTCGTCCGCGCGGTTTTCGACGGTAATGCGCATCACCATGTCGTCAGGCGTGTGCTTGGCGTATTCGACCTGTACGTCGAAATGGCATCCGTCGTCGAACACGCCGGTGTCGAGCACTTCGTACTCCGGCATATCGGCGCCGCGCCGGGCGTTTTCCTGGATCAGATCGTCGTACGGATACGCAGCATGCGGGTACTTGTACAGCATGCGCATATAGGAGTGAGTGGGCGTGCCGTCGAGGTAAAAGTACAGTTCCTTGACGTCCTCGCCATGATTGCCCTGCGCGTTGGTGAGACCGAACAGACGCTCCTTGAGAATCGGATCGCGGCGGTTCCAGAGCGCGAGGGAGACGCACCAGTTCAGCTTGTCGTCGCCGAAACCGGCAATGCCGTCTTCGCCCCAGCGATACGCGCGGCTGCGGGCATGATCGTGCGGGAAATGGTCCCACGCGGTGCCGTTTTCGCTGTAATCCTCGCGTACGGTGCCCCACTGGCGTTCGCTCAAATAGGGGCCCCAGCGCTGCCAATGGGCACATTCGCGGGAGTGGAGGCGGGCGCCTTCGATGGTTGCGAGCAGATTGGCGGCACGCAGCGGCGGCATGGAGCGTTCCCTTGCTTTACGAGCTTGGCGGTGGGATTCACATCGTAGCGCTTTTTCAGAGCGAGATGCGCCGGCGCGGGCACGGAGGTTCAGTTACCCATTCGCCAGCATCCGCTTCACCCGCAACAACTCTCCCAGCGACCAGGCCTGAAACGGCGTACCGCCAGGTTGGTGCGGTGCATCACCGTCGGCGACTTCGCAGATGTGATCGAGCCCGTCGTGATCCAGATGCTCCACAAGCGGCGCAAGAAAGCGCGTGCGCGCCTGCGCCCTCGCCCCCTCGTCCGGTTGATGCACGCGCAACCATGCCTCGACGAACGGCCCGATCAACCACGGCCACACCGTTCCCTGGTGATAGGCGCCGTCACGCTCCGCCGGACTGCCCGCGTAACGTCCTCGATAAGCCGGATCGGAAGGCGCGAGGCTGCGCAAACCCAGCGGCGTCAGCAGATGCGTCTCCACCTGATCGACCACCGCGCGTGCCGCCGCCCCTTCGAGCAACGGAAACGGCAAGCCTCCCACCGCGAAGATCTGATTCGGCCGGATCGATCGGTCAATCGCCCCCGCAACATGATCCACATCGACGTTGTCGAACAATGCTCCGGACACCGGATCGACGAACCGTTCATGAAATGCCTGCGCCGCCCGCGCCGCGGGTTCCTGCCAGTGCGCATTCCAGACCGCCGCAATGCGCAGGGCGTTGATCCACAGCGCCTGGACTTCGACCGGCTTGCCGATGCGCGGCGTCACCACCCAGTCGCCAACCTTCGCATCCATCCACGTCAGTTGCACACCCGGCACACCAGCGCGCAACAGGCCGTCGTCATCGGCGCGGATGCCGAAGCGCGTGCCGCTGCTATAGCCTGTGAGAATCGCCTCTACGGCCTGCTGCAAGCGCTTGCGCGTGTCATCGCCGGCTTGCTCTGCCGCGAGGTAGTCGTGCACGGCAATCACGAACCATAGCGAGGCATCGACGGCGTTGTACTCGGGCGTACTGCCGTAATCGGGAAAGCGGTTCGGCAACATCCCTTCGGAGAGCGTATTAGCCCATTCGAGCAGAATCGACTCCGCTGCTTCTAGACGCCCGGACGCCAGCAGCAAGCCGCGCATCGCGATGAAGGTATCGCGTCCCCAATCGGTGAACCATGGAAACCCCGCGAGGACGGTGCGGCCGCCATCGCGCGCCACCAGATAGGCGTCGGCGGATCGATGCAGGCGCGAGGCGAAGGCGTTACGTCGCGCATATTCGGTGTCGGCAAGCGCCTTGAAGCGGTCGACCACTGACGCGATCTCCGGCTCAGCGCCCGCTTGCAGGATCATCAACGCTTCGCTATCGGCGAGCGAGAAAGTGAACATACCGGGCGTCGCGAGGTCTTCGCTGAAATCGAGCCCGCGTTCGCGCTCACGCACGTAGCAGAAGTTTCGATACCAGTCGGGCGCATGCGTGTACGTGCCGTTGGTCGATGCATGGATCACGGGCAGGTCGCCATACGGTTGCCAGCTCACGCGAGCATGCGCTGCGTCTACATCCGCGTTGAAATTGAACGCAGCGTTTTCATGGTGCAGCGCATGATAATCGCGGCCCGACAGCAGCGGCCGCACATGCAAGGTGTAGCCGGCCACCGCCGTATCGCTCGCACTGCCCCGCTCGAAGCGCCAACGCAATACTGTCTCGCCAGTCACCTTCGCCACGAATACTTCGGCGATCAGCACCGCCTCCGCGTCGAGCTGGAAGCGCCAGCTCGGCCACGGCTGCGTATCGAAACCCAGCAGGCTGGAGGAGACATCGGGGTACACGACGTCCGGCACGTAACGCTGCATGCTCAGCGGATAGCGCTTGCCGTTCGCCTCGAGCCACGCCTCGATGCCGTTGACCAGTACCACGCGTCCACCCGGCGCATGGGTCGCCGTCAGCAACAGCGCGTGATAGCGGCGCGTGCGCACCGTACCGACCGTTCCCGACGCGAAACCGCCAAAGCCATCGGCCTCGAGCCACTCGTGCTCGAGCTGGAAGGAATCGAAAGGCTTTTCGATACGTGTCATTTTTACGCCTACCGTTAGTACAGCTTCGATATTACCGATTTGCCCATCAACGGGGCGAAGTGGCTGCGTTTTTCCTCTCCAATGTGTCGCGCGCCTTTCGAACAACCGACAATTTTCACGTGGGTGTAACGGCTCGCAAACGTTACACGATCTTTCATAAATTTTTCTTCAAGTCTCTGGAGACTGCATGCGCTAACCCGAATCTGGATGCAGACATGAGAAGACACTACGTCGCGGCCACGGCTGTACTCGTTGCGCTCACAACCATCATGCTATCCGCATGCGGACCGGACGACGGCGCATCGACAAGCGCCGATCAAAGCCGTGCCGCACCCGATGCGGTCAACTCAGCGGCCACTCCGTCGGCTCAGGCGACCAGCCCGGCGCTGCCGCCGCCTGCCTTCGGCGCATCCGCAACGCTCACGAGTCTTCCCAACGCCTCGCCCGACGCAGCCTCCGACAGCGCCGTGCAAAGCGTCGAAGCGAGCCTCGCGGCAGACAGCCAGCAAGTTGCACCCGTGCTGCACTACGCGCCCGGCGACAGCGGACAGAACAGCAATAGCAATTGACCACCGGATTCCCCCGGCGCGCCCGCCGCGCTATTCTTTACCCCCGCAGAAGGTGATAACCAATGACCTCAAATAGCCGTCGCCGTTTCCTGCAGACCGTCGCATCGTCCGCCGGTGCAGCCGCCGCACTGGCCGCATTCCCCGAATCGATCCGCAATGCGCTCGCCGTACCGGCAAATTCGCGCACCGGAACGATCGAGGATATCGAGCACATTGTGGTGTTCATGCAAGAGAACCGTTCGTTCGACCACTACTTCGGCCATATGCGCGGCGTGCGTGGCTACAACGACCGTTTCCCGATTCCGCTGCCGGGCGGCCAGCAACCGGTGTGGTATCAGCCGTCGAAGGAAAATGCGGCGCAACCGGTCCTGCCGTTCCATCTGAACACGCAGACCACCAGCGCGCAGTGCATCGGCGATCTGGACCACTCGTGGTACCCGACGCACTATGCCATCAACAACGGTGCGTACAACCAGTGGCCGCAGTACAAGACCGACATGACGATGGGCTATTACCTGCGCAGCGACATTCCGTTCCACTACGCGCTGGCTGACGCCTTCACGGTTTGCGACGCCTACTTCTGCTCGCTGGCCGGCCCGACCCACCCGAACCGCTCGTATTTGATGACGGGCATGATCGACCCGAGCGGCACGATGGGCGGCCCTCTGCTCGACAACAACGACTACGTGGACGGCGACGGTCCGCCGCAATATCAGTTGCTGTCGTGGACGACGTACCCGGAACGTCTGCAGGCCGCCGGCATCACGTGGCAGGTCTACCAGCAGGGCCTGACGGGCGCCGATCCGCTGAACGGCAACTACGGCACCAACGTGCTGCAGAACTTCGTCAACTACATCAACGCCCAGCCGGGTTCGGCGCTGTACGAACGCGCACAGACGGTGCGCACCATCGTCGACCTGAAGAACGACGTGCTGGCAGGCAACCTGCCGCAGGTCTCGTGGCTGTGCCCGCCGGCCGCCTACTCGGAACATCCGAGCTACACGCCGGCATACGGTGCGGAATACACCTCGCAGATTCTCGATGCGCTCACGTCGAATCCGGAAGTCTGGAGCAAGACCGTGCTGTTCATCATGTACGACGAGAACGACGGCTTCTTCGATCACATCGTGCCGCCGCAACCGGCCACGACGGCAGCACAGGGTCAGTCGACAGTCAGCGTGGAAGGCGAGATTCACAACGTCGTGAACCCCTACCGCGGCGGCAGCTACACCGCCGACGGCCTGCCCTTCGGCCTTGGACCGCGCGTGCCGATGACAATCGTCTCGCCGTGGACCAAGGGTGGCTTTGTCTGCTCGCAGGTGTTCGATCACACCTCGGTAATCCGCTTCATCGAAAAGCGTTTTGGCGTGTACGAGCCGAACATCACGGAATGGCGCCGTGCCGTCTGCGGCGATCTGACGAAGGCGTTCGACTTCCGCACGCCGGACGCGACGATGCCGCCGCTGCCGGATACGAGCAACTACATCACGACCGCCAACAACCAATGCGCGACGAACCCGAAGCCTGTGGTGCCTGCCACGCCGGGTCCGTTCGACGCGCAGGAATCCGGCATCCGCTTTGCCCGCGCGCTGCCGTATGAGCTGCATGTGAACGGTCGTCTCGAAGCCACGCAAAACACCTTCACGATCGAACTGGCCAACACCGGCGAGCAAGGCGCGCACTTCTATGTGTACGCAACCAATCGCACGGACGGACCGTGGCGCTACACCGTCGAAGCCGGCAAGTCCCTGAAGGAAACCTTCGACCTGACGACGACCAGCGGCGTGTACACGTTCGAAGTGTTCGGCCCGAACGGCTTTGTGCGCAAGTTCGCCGGCAACGCGGCTCAAACGCAGACGAACAACAGCAAGCCGTCGCTGCCGGAAGTCCGCACGCATTACGACGTGGCGAACGGCAACGTGTTCCTGAAGTTCAGCAACAAGGGCCGCGGCATTGCGCGCCTGACGGTGACGGACAACGCCTACGGCGCGCGTCCGCGTCAGGTGATCGTGCCGGGTGGTGCGGAGATCGAAGAGGCATGGGTGCTGGCGTCGAGCCATCACTGGTACGATCTCACGGTCAGCAGCGCTGAAGACGCCAGCTTCGCTCGCCGCCTTGCCGGCCACGTCGAAAACGGCCGTCCGAGCATCAGCGATCCGGCCGCTGTGGCGCCGACCTTGACCGTGGTCTGAAGTCTCTGAGGTGCCGCCGGGCATCGATCGACACGCGCCTCGCAAGAGGGGCGTGCAAGATCGATGTCCGGCGGGTTCAGCGGATGGACCGCATGCCCGTCACGCCCCCAGCAGCACTCCGGTGCGCACCGCACGCGTGCCGGTCACCCGCCCCAGCGGCGCACCCGCGGTGACGAAGCGAATCGCGCGGCGCATGTAGAAAATACCCTCTGTCTTGCTGCTGATCGTGGTGGTCTCGTCCGTCAACGGATCGACGATATCGAACAGCGGATCGCCCACGCGGATGGTGTCGCCGATGTTCGCCCGGTGCACCAGAATCCCGCTCACCGGTGCATAGAACTGTTCGCTGCCGGCAAGCGGCGTCGCCGGCGTGAGCAACTCGGGAAGCGGCTTCGCCTCACCGCGAATCGCCTTGCGATACGTCAGGTAATCGATCAGCGCGTCCGCATCCTGCTGCGCTACCGCGTACGACACATCGCGCTGGCCACGGCATTCCACCGTCACCGCAATCGCACCGTTGTCGACCGGTTGATGCGCCGGCAGGTTTTGCTGCAGTTGCCACCACAACAAACTGTGCGTCTCGTCGAAGGCTTCACCGCCCGAGTCGGTGGCGAGCAACGATGCTCGCGAACCGAGATACCGTGCGAGCGGCTCGAAGTCGGACCATGCGGACTCGCTCGTGTACACGTGCATCACCGCCTCCAGCGAGCAATGCAGATCGATCACCACGTCCGCATCGAACGAGAGCTTCAGCAAGGCCAGTTGCAACGATTCGAACTCGGTCAGCGGCTTGTGCTGTTCCAGTTGTTCGCTGATCAGTTGCCGGACGAGCTGGCGGTTAGCCGCTACGTCCGGGCCGAGCGTGCCCTTGGCGCGCTCCAGCAAGCGCGTGAACTGCAGGAAATGGCGGTTGAAATTCTTGCCGCTGCCCAGATCGAAACGTCCGAGAAACTGCCCCAACACGTATTGCCCGAGTCCCACCGGATTGGCGACCGGCACCACCACGATCTCGGCAGCCAGCGCGCCTTGGGCCTCGAGTTCAAGCAGGCGGCGCTTCAACAGCACCGTGGTCAGCATCGCCGGCGTCTCGTCGGCGTGCAGGGTGGACTGCAAGTAGATTTTCTGGCCGCTATCCGTGGGGCCGAAATGGAAGCTCACCAGTTCGCGATGCGTACCGATAGCGGGCGACAGAAGCGGAATCGACTGTTTTTTCATGTGCAAATGAGGTGGGGACTCACTGTAGATAGGCGCCGCAATGCAATCGCAGCGCTCAATTTCAATTGCCGCCGTACGGATCGAAATCGAAGTACTTGTGGGCGATCTGCGCGTAGGTGCCGTCCTTGAGCATCGAGGCGATGGCGTCATTGATGGACGCCTGCAAGGCCGTCTCGTCCTTGCGCAGGCCGATGCCTACGCCGCGATCGCCCATCGAAAGCGGTGCGCCGACAAACGCAAAACCCTTGCCGGCCGGCGTGCGCAGAAAGCCCTGATCGGCTTCCACCGTGCCCAGCAACGCGCCGTCCAGACGACCGTTGATCAGATCGGTGAAGACCTCATCCTGGCTCTTGTACGCCACCACGTTGACGCCGTGGGGCGCCCAATTGGCCTGCGCATAGGTCTCGAACTGCGTGCCCGACTGCACGCCAATCTGCTTGCCGGCCAGCGATGCCACCGAATCGCTCAGCCCCGAGCCTTGCTTCGCCACCAGGTGCGACTTGAACTGGAACAGCTTCGAGGAGAACAGAATCTGTTGCTCGCGCTTGGCGGTAATCGCCATTGACGACATGATCGCGTCGATCTTGCGCGCCTGCAGCGCCGGAATCATCCCGGAGAACTCCAGCTCGACCCATTGGCAATGCGCGTGGATGCGCCGGCAGATTTCGTTGCCGAGATCGACGTCGAAACCCTTCACGCTGCCGTCCGGCGCTTTGGCGTCCATCGGCGGGTAACTTGGATCGATGCCAAGCCGCAGCGTGTTGCCGTCAGCCGCAAACGCACCGCTGCTGAAACTCAGCGCGGCGATCAGGATCATCAACGGAGTCTTCATGGAGAGCCGGTCGGGTAAGGAGGTGAATGGGGAGAGGCGTGGTCCGGGCTCATGCTAACCCTCGCCGGTGCATCGAAGAAGTCCCTGGCGGGCTATCATGATCACCTTTACCGATCACCCCTCTCGCTACCGCCATGGCCCTGACGATCTCCCAGTTGCGCGTGTTCACCGCGATAGCCGAGCACGGCAGCATTCGTGCGGCATCGCGGGCACTCGGCACGGCACAAAGCGGCGTCACCCAGCAATTGCAGAATCTCGAGCTGATCCTCGGCGCGACGCTGTTCACCCGCACTAACCGCGGCATCGCACTGACAGCGCTGGGTCAACGGCTGTTGCAGCGGGCCGGGGCGATTCTCGGCGAGTGCGAGCGCGTCGAGCAGGAGGTGCAGCAGTTGCGTGGCGACTATGTCGGCGAGGTCTCGTTCGGCATGACCACCGAGCCGCTGATCGATGCACTGGCACCGGTCCTCACCGAATTCCGCACGCGTTTTCCGCGGGTGGCCGTGCATCTGCGCACGGGCACCTCACGCATGATGATTGCGTGGATCCGCGAAGGCACGCTGGACTTCGCTGCGGCACTGGTTTCGAAGTACACGGACACGACCGATCTCTCCGTGACCACGCTCTACCCATCCGATCCGGTGGTCGTATGCCGGCGCGGTCATCCGAAAGCCAGAGCGACTTCGCTCGCCAAATTGACGGACTGCACGTGGATCGCCACCCGCTCGCCGAACCTGACAGACGACCCACAGGCCAACCGTCTCAACAATTTTTTTGAAAGCCACGGTTTGCCGCCGCCCAGGATCCTGGCGACGGTCGAGGGGTTGTTCGAGAGCCTGCACCTGGTCGGGGAGACGGATTGCCTCTCGCTCGAATCGTCGATTGTGGCGCGGCATCCGCTGTTCGCTCAGACGCTGACCACGGTCCCCGTGCGCGAGCGCGCCGTCGAGCAGAACGTCTGCTTGCTGCAGCGCGCGGCTATTCCCGTGACACCGGCGGCGCAGGAACTCGCGACGATGATCGCGTCATACACCCGCACTGTGCGCGCCACCCAGAACAGCGCCAATCCGCCGTGACTGAAGACAGAAGCGGTGCGCGTTGCATATCGGCTTGCAGATCGACGTTGCGGGCAGGAAAAGCCACGCGTGATCCAATGGTCCGATTTATCCGCCAAACCCTCGCCGTCAGCGGACAAGGCTCCGGCCTGCACCGTCAGCAGGTTACGATGAACACCAGAGACCGATCAGCCGGCAAGGTACTCGCGAAGCCATGCGACCGCGCCAGACCGGGCGAGGAGACAAGTGACGTGCTGGTAACCTGAGCATCCTGCCAACCCAACCCCGATCAATTGGCCCTTCCATGCGAGTCCTATTCGTCGTCGGCAATCTGGGTGACTATCAAGTACCGCGGTACCAGGCGCTTGAGCGGCTGGCCCAAGGCCGAGGTCATGAGGTGTTTCTTGTCGAAGTGTTCGGCAAATCCGGCGTCTACGGCTTCCCCCAGGACCGCCGCGCCGCCTTCTTCGATACTCATCCTGCGAACTGTGTCACGCTGCTCAAGGAGGCCAGCGAGGGCGACGGCCATACCTTGCGCGTCGCGGTCAGACTGCTGTCGGTGTTCCGCTCGTTCGCACCGGATGTCGTCGTCACGCTGGGCTACAACACCAATTACTCAATCGTCCTGTGCATTCTGAAGGCGCTGACGCGCCGCTTTTCGCTGATGTACATGTCGGACTCGAAAGCCGACGACGGCACGCGCTACGCCATCAAGGAACGCGTGAAGCGCGTGCTGGTGTCGAAGTTCGACGCCGCCCTGGTGGCCGGCGAAAAGCACCGGACCTACGCCGAATCGTTAGGTATACCGATGGAGCGATCGCGCATCGGTTTCGACGTCATCGACGTCGAGTATTTTTCGAGGATGTCGCGCGAGGCGGTTCTGGAGGCACCGGAAATCCGCATGCGCTTCGCGCTGCCGCCGCGCTACGTGCTATGCGTGAGCCGCTTCGTGGCGCGCAAGAATATCGACCTGCTGATTGCCGCGTTCTTTCAGTCGGGACTGCATGCCGTAGGGGTTTCGCTGGTGCTGGTCGGGCAAGGTCCGTGCAAGGATGCACTGCTGGAGCAGATCGACCGGCTCGGTCTCGCGAAGCACGTAGTTATTCTGAGTTCAGTGCCGAACCAGCATATGCCGGGTCTCTACGCGCTCGCCGATTTCATCGTGCTCGCAAGCCAGTTCGATCAATGGGGCCTATGTGTCAACGAGGCCTTTGCGGCGGGCACGCCAGCCATCGTCACGCACGCCTGCGGCGTGGCGAACGAACTCGTCCATGACGGCGTCAATGGCTTCATCGTCGAACCTGGTGACGAGTCCGCGCTGGCGGCGAGGATCACGCAACTGGGCAACAACAGCGCGTTGCGCGAGCGCTTTTCGGCTAACGCGCTCACCTCGGTCAGGCGTTGGACACCAGCGCTCTTTGCGTCGAACACCATTGAACTGGCGGAATCCATGATCGGCTCGGCCGGCCGCACGCAAGAGGTGGCCTAAGCGACGCGGCCGGCCTGCGCATCGCCGCGCGCTGCCTTTACAAAGCAGGACGATTGGAAATCAGCCGTATCAGAGATCAGAGGTTAGGCGCAAACACCGCGCTCGAGCCGGGCGCGATGCGCCGCTTGAGAATGCGCGCCACCGAATACATCGTGCTAAGCCGCTCCACCCCCAGCCGCTGCTTCAGAACGCCGCCGAAGCCATCGAGGAAGTTGAAGGTGGCAGGGCTGGAAAAGCCGTCGAAATCGAACGTCAGCTTGCGCTCGATGGCATGCTGGATCGCCGTCCAGATCAACAGGCTGATCGAGCCGCCATGCGCCGCCAGCGCGCGCGACGAAAGCAGGTAATACATCGCATGGCGGTCCCAGACGAGACCGATCGCGGCGACCAGTGTCCCACCCGGACCATAGGCACCCAGCAGATGTCCGGCCTTACGTTCCACAAACGCATTCACGAGTTGGCGCATCACCACCGATCCGTAAACATTCGTGCGCGAACGCTCCGCCAGATTCGCTTCGTAGAACTGCAGAAATTCGCTGGGTGTGGCGATAGGGGCGACGGTCAGCTTCTTGTCGGCGCTGCGAATGACATTACGCGTTTTACCGTGCAGACGCGCCCAGGCCTCCGGTATGGTGCAATCCGGGGCGATCTGAAAGGTATAGCGTGCGGACACGGTAAAGCCATGCAAGGCAAATGCAAGCGCGTCTTCGACTCGCGGATCGAAGATCTGCACGAAGCTATCGAAACGCGGCAGTTGCTCGATCAGTTCCGCCGTGACGCTCAGTCGATGATGCTGCTCGTGAACGCTGTCGACGCCAAGGGGGGAAATGACTGGGCCGAGGGTGCGCGTGAGCGGAGGAAGCTGCGAAATCCGCCACACACCCTTGTGCGCGGAGTAGTAAGGCAATTCGCCAAGCAACTCGGCGCCACGCACGACCTTGGCTACGCTCCAGTTGCCATCCGTTGCGATATCGAGCCACCACGGTTCATGGAAAATGGAGCGGGCCGCACACTCATCGAGCAGGCGCACCGGCGCAGACGTAGATGGCAAGGCGGCGAGGCCACGCATCATACGCTCCGGAGGCAACGCCAAGTCTCGTACTGTTGTCATCGGCGATTCACCTTGTTACGGTCCCGCTCGTGCGGCCGCAGGCCCGACTCGACTTAAACCGAGTCTATTCGCAGTCCGGTAGTGCTTTTACGCCAAAATCGAGAGTCGAACAGGTTAATCCGTGTCTAACGCGCCAGCCTATATAGCGGGCGAGCAATCTGACGCGCAGATCAAGTTGTACTGCTTACCAGGTTGAAAGCATTTTGCATTCTTCAAAGATTGTTTGATCCGCCGATTATCTTTGCCACGTAAAACGCCGACCCGGCATACTATTCCGATTCAATCAGGACACCGTTCTATTTCGGCAAAATCTATCGCAAGTCCGGCGCGTGACGGAATTACGGACGCAGCATGTCGAAGCCGCCCAGCACGACCACTCCGCTCAACGCGATCAATGCAACGGAGTGTTGGCCAAAATACAGAATGGCGGCGGCCGACCAGGTCGCGAGAGAAAAAGCTGCAATACGTTTCATGGTGAAATAGCCGCACGTCCACATGCGACCCTCAAATAGTTAGCCAGGCAACTATAAGGTACCAAAAAGACGCGCTCAACGCAGCGACGCATGCGCCGCCTCACCGCCGCGAAGCTGAGGTCACTGCGTGGAATCGCGAAACAGCTCGGCGCACAAACTGCGGCCCGCCTCGCTCAAGCGCGCGGTGCCGGTGCCTTCCTCGGTAAAGGTCGTCTCGGCGATGCCGCCCTCCACCAAGGCCGTCAGTTGGCGCCGCAGCGCGCTCATCGGCACGCCGGCCTGCTTCGAAAGCTTCGCCAGCGACCAGTCGCGCCCCGGCGTTTCCTCCAGCGCACGCCACAGTTGCATCAGCACCGCCACCAGCATCGGATCGACTTCGTCGTTCATCGGGGTCTCCTCAAGCCATCTCTGCAACGAGGCCGCCTAGCGTCCTGAGCGCCGCTTCCGTCTGCGCGGTCCAGGGGTAGCTATAGTTCAGCCGGATGAAATAGCGGAAATCGTTACGCGTCGAAAACATGTAGCCCGGCCCCACCGTGATGCCGCGCGCAAGCGCCGCCTGATAAAGCCGCATCGAATCGACGCGCTCGGGCATCTGCACCCACAGCACGTAGCCGCCCTGCGGCGAAGAGATGCGCGTACCCGACGGAAAAAACCGCAGCACCATCGCACTCATCAACCGGGCCTGCTGCCGGTACAGCTTGCGCACATGCCGCAGGTGGCGATCATAGCCGTCCTGGCGCAGATAGTCGGCGACGGCCACCTGCGGCACCGAAGGCGTCGTCAGCGTGTTCAGGAACTTGAGCTTTTCGACCTGCGGGCGGTAGCGGCCCGGCATCGCCCAGCCGATCCGGTACGACGCGGTCAGGCTCTTCGAAAACGAAGCACAGTGCAAGACAAGGCCCTTGGTGTCGAAGTTCTTGAGCGTCGTCGGTCGCGCTTCGCCGAAATACAGTTCCTGATAGACGTCGTTTTCGATCACGGGAATATCGTGCACCGTGAGCAGGTCGACAAGCTGCTTCTTCCGTTCGTCGGGCATCTGAAAACCCAGCGGATTCTGGAAGTTCGGCATCACCATGCACGCCGCGATTTTTTGTTCGCCGATAATCTGCGCCAGCACCTCGATGTCGATCCCCTCGGTCGGGTGCGTCGCCACGGCAATCGCGCGCATGCCCAGGCGTTCGATGGCGTGCAGCATCGCGTAGTAAGTCGGCGACTCGACCACCACCGTGTCGCCCGGTTTTGCCACGGCCTGCAGGCTCAGATTGATCGCCTCGGTGGCGCCGAGCGTGATGATGATTTCGTCCGGGTCCACCGGCACACCGTTTTCGGCGTAGCGCCGCGCAATCTGGCGGATCAGTTCCGGATTGCCGGGCGGCAGGTCGTCGATCAGGTTCCAGCTCGAATGACGGCGGGCAATCGCGTTCGCGTACTGGTTGATGCGCCGCCAGGGGAACAGCGTGGGATCGGGGTACGGCGAGCCGAGCGGCACCGCATCGTGCGCGCGGATGCTGCGTAGCGTGGACAGCACGAGCCGGCTCACATCGACTTCCGAAGCGGGCGCAGGCGGCGCCGCCTGTTCCCGCTCGTTCTGGGGCGCCGCCGCCGGTTCGCGCACGAAATAGCCCGATTGCGGCCGCGTTTCGATCAGCCCGCGGCCTTCCAGCAAGGCATACGCGTGCAGCACGGTCTTGATGCTGACGCCGTGCTGCTGGCTCGACTGCCGCACCGAGGGAATCCGCTCGCCCGCCGCGAACACGCCGCGGCGGACGGCTTCGCCGATTTCATCGGCGAGTTTTTCGTAGAGCTTCAAGGGTCGACAACAACATAGGACAAGGGGAATGACCGAAGTCTATGACAAATCTAAAGAAACTGTATCCCTCGCCTTTCCAGTTTTCTGTGTTCCGCCATCTTTTCGGAACACAGTAAGCTTGCGTTCATCGGCAAATCCGCCCATTCCAAACAACAGGTCATGAAGAAACCCGAAGCGCGCATCGAGCCGTACACCCACCCCGCAGCGGGTTGGGGAGCGCTCAAGTACGTCGCGATCAACCTCATCAAGGAGAAGGTCGCCGGCGGCAACTACAAGACCTTGTTCAAGCAGAACCAGCCGGATGGCTTCGATTGTCCGGGCTGTGCCTGGCCGGATCGGGAACACGCATCGACCTTCGAATTCTGCGAAAACGGCGTCAAGGCCGTCGCCGCCGAGGCCACCAGCAAGCGCGTCACACCCGCGTTCTTCGAGCAGTACACCGTCGCAGAACTGATGGCGCAGTCCGACTACGAACTCGAGCAGCACGGCCGCCTGACCGACCCGATGGTCTACGACGCAATGCTCGACCGCTACGTGCCGATAGGCTGGGACGAGGCCTTCGATCTGATCGCGCGTCATCTGAAAGCCCTCGACGATCCCGACCGCGCCGCCTTCTACACCTCGGGGCGCGCCAGCAACGAAGCCGCGTTCCTGTTCCAGCTGTTTGTGCGCATGTACGGCACCAACAACTTCCCGGACTGCTCGAACATGTGCCACGAGGCCACCAGCCGCGGCCTGCCGGGCACGGTGGGGGTCGGCAAGGGCACGGTCACGATGGACGATCTGGAACACGCCGACACGCTGCTGATCTTCGGCCAGAACCCGGCCACCAACCATCCGCGGATGCTCGGCGAACTGCGCGAGTGCGCGAAGCGCGGCGCGACCATCGTGTCGATCAACCCGCTTAAGGAGCGCGGTCTTGAGCGCTTCGCCAGCCCGCAGCACCCGGTTGAAATGCTGACCATGGGCAGCACCCAGATCAGCTCCGTGTTCATTCGCCCGAAGGTGGGCGGTGACTTCGCACTGATCAAAGGCGTCGCCAAGCGCGTGATCGAACTGGACGACGCGGCACTCGCGAACGGCGCTGAACGCGTGCTGGACGTGGACTTCATCGCCGAGCACACGGTGGGCTTCGACGCCTTCGCCGACGATCTGCGCGCCGAAAACTGGGACACCATCGTCGCCGAAGCAGGCGTGCCGATGGAAGACGTGCTCAAGCTCGCCGACATCTACGTCAAGGGCAAAGCGGTCATCTCCACCTGGGGCATGGGCCTCACGCAGCATAAGAATTCGGTGCCGACGATCCAGATCCTGTCGAACCTGATGATGATGCGCGGCATGATCGGCAAGCGCGGCGCGGGTCTGTGCCCGGTGCGCGGCCACTCGAACGTGCAGGGCGACCGCACGGTGGGGATTGAAGAGCGTCCGACCCAGGCGTTCCTCGACCGTCTCGGCAAGGTGTACGACTTCGAGCCGCCGCGCGAACACGGCCTCGACGTCGTGAACTCGATTCAGGCCATGCTCGACGGCAAGGTGAAGGTGTTTATCGGCCTGGGCGGCAATTTCTCGATCGCGACGCCGGACACGCCGCGTACGTGGGAAGCCATGCGTTCGTGCGATCTGACCGTGCACATCACCACCAAGCTGAACCGCAGCCACCTCATCCACGGTCGCGATGCGCTGATCCTGCCCACGCTCGGCCGCACGGAGATCGACATCCAGAACGGCGTGGCGCAAGGCGTGAGCGTCGAAGATTCGTTCAGCATGGTGCACATCTCGTACGGCATGAACAAGCCGGCCTCGCCGAATCTGCTGTCGGAGATCGCGATCGTCGCGCGCATGGCGGAGGCGACCCTCGGCAGCGCCAAGGTCGATTGGCGCGCCCAGACCAACGACTACGCGCTGATCCGCGACGGCATCGAAAAGGTGTTCGACGGCTTCGAGAACTACAACGAGCGGCTCAAGACGCCAGGCGGGTTCCATCTGGGCGTCGCCTCGCGCGACCGGATCTGGAAGACGCCGAGCAACAAGGCGCAGTTCGTCGTGCACGAGATCTCCGTCGACACGCCGATTCACCGCGCCCGCAGCCGTCATGGCGAGCGCCTGATGACGCTGATGACCACCCGCTCGCACGACCAGTACAACACCACCATCTACGGTCTCGACGATCGCTATCGTGGCGTCTACGGTCAGCGCCGCGTGCTGTTCGCCAACAAGGACGACCTTGCGATGCTCGGCTTCGCGGCCGGCCAGCGCGTAGACATCACCAGCGTGTGGGACGACGGCGTCGAGCGGCGCGCGGACAGCTTCCTGCTGGTCGAGTACGACATTCCGCGCGGCTGTCTGGGCGCCTACTACCCGGAGACGAATCCGCTGGTGCCGCTGTCGTCGGTTGCGGATGGCGCCGGCACGCCGACGTCGAAGTCGATTCCGGTGCTGCTCACCGCTTCGGTGGAAGAAGCGGTCGCCGCCTGAGACGAAAAAGCGCTCAGACCGTGAAGGTCTGGGCGAAGCCATCGGGATTCCAATGGCGGAGGTATCGAAACAAACGAAACAGGCTCGTTAGCGGCGGTGATGCCGCGAACGAGCCTGTTTGCGTTTGGGCAGCAGTGCGCAAGGATATTGCGCATCCGCTAGCCGGCGAGCGGCGGCCGGACGGGCCGCCGTCAACCGCTTATTGGCTAAAGCTTACTGGCCGAAATACACCGGCTTCACGCCAGTCGAAGCGGCGGGAGCGGTCGCGTGCACACCGACTGCGGTGGCATTGGCCACGCCGCCGTAGGCGCTGGCCGAGCTGTTTTGCTCCGACACGCGCGCTTCCGCAGCCTGAATGTTGGCCGGATAGAAGGGATCCGAGATGCCCGGACGGTAGCCGGCCTGTTCGAGCTGAACCAGCTCGGCACGCACCTGGGCGCGGGTGACAGGGGCGTTCGACTGTTGGGCAAACGATGCGACCGGAACGACGAGTGCGGCGGCGACAGCAACGGCTTGAATGAGCGACTTCATGGTTACGACCTCCAGATTTTATTTTCTGCCGCTGCGAACACCTTGTTCGCAGCCAGTGATTGCATTCTAGTTATGCAATCCATCTGGAGTAATCACCCTATCTGCGAAATATTATTACGCAAATTGATACAAAGCACGCTCAGCGATGGCTGCGCCCCAGCGCGCGACTAGACCAGCAGTTTCACCAGCAAGGAGCCGATCAATCCGGCCGTGCCGACAATGACGAGCGTCTGGATGATGGTCAGCGATTTACGCGGGGCGGAGGCAGAAGCGTTGGTGGAGGAGGTCACAAGTATTTCGGGTTTCGATTCGAGGAATGGCAGACGCCGCGCGGCGCACGGTTCGAACCGTACGATTTGCGAAGGCGTGATTGTACGGTGAAGTTCGAGCCGTGCGGATTTTGCGCGGTGCGATGGATTGCCGCCACGCCGGGCGCGCAGTGCGTGGCCAATCGCGTACGTCAGTTCTTGACGGGGAAGTACCAGAGGTTGCGGTCGGTATAGCCGAACTGCGAGATGATCGCCCTCAGCGTGCCGTCAGCGCGGATTTCATCGAGCGCGCGAGATACGGCGTTGTTCAGATCGACATCGTTCTTGCGCAGCGCGTAGCGTGCGTAACCGTATTCCTGCGGCAGCGGCGTGTAGTCCGTCACGATCTGCATGGGAGCAGTGGGATGCTGCTTCAGGAACTGCGAGATCTTGATGTCGTCTTCCATCGCCACGTCGAGACGTCCGGCTAGCAGATCGGCGAATTCAGCCTCGTTGCTCGTATAAAGCTTCAGCTCTTTCAGGTCTTTGCGCTGGCTGAGCAACTGGTGGTTGATGCTGCCGCGCAAGGTCCCGATGGTATGACCGGCAAAATCGGCCCACGTGTGAATCTTCGCGGGATTGCCGCGCGGCACCGCGATGCCCGACCCGTACCAGTAGGCCGGACTCGTGAACGCCACGACATGCAGGCGCGCCTCCGTCTCATGCAGGTTATCCACGATCACATCGGCGCGACCGGACAATAACGTGGGGATCATCGCGTCGAAGGGCACGATATTCCAGCTGACCTTGGTGATGCCAAGGCGTTTGGCGATCTCGCGAAAGATGCGCACGTCGGCCCCATCGAAGCTGTTGGTCTTGCTGTCCTGAAACGTCGAAGGCGGATCGGAGGCAATCACGAAGGTGATGCCGTTTTCGAGCGCGCGCTTGAACGAGCCGTCGCCGCCGTCGAAACGCGTGCTGCTGAGCGCGGCGCCATCGGCGCCCCGGGCGGGAGAGATAGAAAGCAGAGCCGCCATCATCGAAGCAAACATTAGTGATGTCATTCTCATGGAGCGCTCCCAGGTCGTTTTTAAGTTTTGGTCTTAAGCAGGCTCACGGGCTCACTGTCCCGCCTAGTTGCCGGTTTCGCTCCCACAGCGAGCGCAGGAATTCGCGGGTGCGTACTTGCTGAGGCGCGGCAAAAAACGCCGCCGGCTCGCCCTCTTCGACAATGCGTCCATCCGCCATGAACACAATGCGATCGGACACTTCGCGCGCAAAACCCATCTCGTGCGTGACGACGACCATCGTCATGCCTTCGTCGGCAAGCGTACGCATCACACGCAACACCTCGCCTACCAGCTCCGGATCGAGCGCTGACGTCACCTCGTCGAACAGCATGGCTTCCGGCTGCATGGCAAGCGCACGCGCGATCGCCACGCGCTGCTGCTGCCCGCCGCTCAACTCGTGCGGGTAGGCGTTCGCCTTCGCGAGCAGACCGACCTTGTCGAGCAAAACATTGGCCTCACGCGTTGCATCGGATAACGAACGACCGAGGACGTGAATCGGCGCAACCGTGATGTTTTCGATCACGCTCAAATGCGAGAACAGGTTAAAGGATTGAAACACCATGCCGACCTTGGCCCGGATCGCCTCGACCGCCCGGTCGCTATCGGCACGCCGTCTACACCTCTGGGGGTTTTGGTAGACCGGTACCTCATCGAAATAGATCGTGCCGCTGTCGATGGTTTCCAGATGATTCATGCAGCGAAGCATCGTCGACTTACCCGATCCGGACGGTCCGACGACACTCAGCACCTCGCCTTTGGCGACGCTGAGCGACACGTCCTTCAACGCATGCAGCTCGCCGAAATGCTTGTTGACACGCTCGAGACGGATCATTGCGTCGCCGCCGTGGCCTGCGCCGCGCTACCCGCCGGCTTCGCCTTGCCGCCGACGCTCATGCGCCGTTCGAGCCAGCGCACCAGCAACGCGCTCGGATACGAAAACGCGAGGTAGATCGCCCCGATGATCGTGAACACGGTCGCGTACTGGAAGTTGGTCGACGAAACGATTTGCCCCGTGAAAATCAGCTCTTTGACGGTGACGATCGAAACCAGCGAGGTGTCCTTGAACAACGAAATGCCGTAATTGCCGAGCGGCGGAACCACCACGCGAATCGCCTGAGGCAGCACGATCAGGCGCAGCATCTTGCGGCGCGACATGCCGAGGGCCTTGGCGGCTTCGATCTGGCCTTGCGGAACGGCGGCGATGCCGGCGCGGTAGACCTCGGCGAGATAAGCCGAATAATTGATCGACAGTCCGATCACGCCCGCTGTAAACGGATCGAAACGAATCCCGAACGAAGGCAGAACGAAATAGATGTAGAACAGTTGCAGTAGCGCGGGCGTCCCACGGATCACCTCGATATAGGTCGATGCACAGGTGCGCAAGATCCGCGAGCGACCCAGTTTGACGAGCGCGATCACGAGCCCGAGCGGCAGGCTGATCAACATGATGCATGCGGTGAGCGCGAGACTGGTGGCCGCGCCTCTTAGCAGAGCGGGCATGTAGTCGCCTGCACCGTGCCAATCGAACAGGGCCAGAAATGTTGTCAGCATGGAATTCCTTCGTGCCAATGCCCCGCGCACGCAACCGGCCGGTACGCCGTACCGTGGTGTCGCGTCAAGGCAATCCTCTCGTTGTCCTGGCCTAGGTCGTTTGAAGTGTAAGGACTTCCGGATCCACTTCGGCACCGAGCATCCGGCTTACCCGATCCGCGTGTCTTCGCAGCGTGCGGCCCAGCTCATGCAGGTCGTCGTCGCTCAAACCGCTTTTCAGCGTGGTCACGCTGATCGCCGCAACGCCCTCGCCTTCGCGGTTGGTAATGGCCGCGCCGATACACACCACGCCGATGTTGTCCTCTTCGTTATCGAACGCATAGCCGCGCTGGGCAACCAGCAACAGATCGGTCATCAATTCGGCGGGTGTCACGAGGGTGTATTCGGTGCGCCGCGGCATGCCGGTTTGCGTCAGCAGTTTGACGACCCGCGCCGGCGGCAGCAGCGCCAGCAGCGATTTACCGAGCGCCGAGCAATGCGGCAGTTCGCGTTGCCCCAGCGCGGACGCGATCCGCAAGATGCCGGGCGCGTCGACGCGGCTGATCGCCACCGCGTAGCCATGATCGAGAATCGCAAGACGCGAAGTCAAGCCGGTCAGCGCGGTGAGATCGCGCAGCACCGGCATTGCAAGCTGCGAAACGGCGACATCTTCCGCGGCGCGATCGCCCAGAAAGACCAGCGACAGTCCTAACCGGTAACGACGCGAACCGCCAAGCCGGACATCGGCTACGAAGTGGCGCAGCAACAACGTCTGCAATAGCGCAAACGCGGTGCTCTTCGATACGCCGATCTGCTCAGCCACTCCCGCGACGGTCATCCCCTCGTTGCCGGCCTTCCCCAAGGCCTCAAGGACATCGAGCGCGCGATTAACACTGCGTAACGCGTATCGGTCCTCTGCAGTTTGAACTGCATCTGTCATTTTGTTTTGATTCCGTCTGATTGATGAAACTGCCCCGATAGCATCCCACATCTCATATTGACAGTCACTAATCTGGAAATTACCATAAAACTACTGCCGAACACGGTTCGGTAGAGCCGAACAAATTAATTATTCGGTACGCGGCGTTCCTGATTCACGGTGCGCCCCACCACGAAAAATAGCGACAGGAGGCCGCATTCGAGTCGACGACGCGTTCCGGGGCTTTTTGCGCGGCGTCACCCGCTCGGCGGCAAGCGACAATGGGAATAATCTCCGAGAGAGGTTTGTGCATTGGCGAGCAGTCGAAAATGTCAGGCGCGCATTCGGCAAAACTCGTCCACAGCGAAATCATGCATATCCGGCTTGTAATCGAGCGCCTGTCGGTGTCCGATCTGGACCGCTCGGGCTTGCCTCGCGCCTATTGGCGCAAGCGCCTGCAAAGCGTCATGCAAAACCATCAATTGTCACCGGCCCAGTTCGACGAAATTGACCGGATTCTTGGCACGCTTAACGAGTAGCGAGTCGCGCGAATACTGCGAATTTTCCCTGACTAAAATTCGCCGCGAAATCCTCTGCACATTTCCATCCATTTCAATTCAATTTTAAGTCAGTAATTAGTACCTTATTCATCATACAAATACGGGTGTTGCTCCTTCAAGAATGCGACCCGGTTGTGACATATTCGGGTCCGCTCGCTGACACCCGTATGACCTGAACAATCCACAGAGCCCCGCACTCATCAGGGTTTGGTTTTCGCGATATAAAACGTAAAATCCGCTGCATTCCAAACACTGTCCAGGAGAGACCTCAATGACTGCGGGCGCAACCGGGCCAATTGCGGCTACGACCTATCGCGGCGACGCGATCGAAAACACCCATAGGGCGCACGTCGCGGTGGTCGATGCGCAAGGGCGTCTGCTTTACGCGTTCGGCGATCCGGCGCGGATGACGCTGGCGCGTTCGGCAGCCAAGCCCGCGCAGGCGCTCGCCGTGCTCGAAACCGGCGCACTCGAGCGCTTCGGTTTCGAGGAGGCCGATCTCGCGCTCATGTGCGGCTCGCACAGCAGCGAAGAGCGGCATATCGAGCGCGCCCGCCGGATGATTGCGAAAGCCCACGCGAGCGAAGCAGATCTGCGCTGTGGCGGCCATCCGCCCATTTCGGAGGCCGTCTACCGGTCGTGGATCAAACGCGATTTCACACCGGGCGCGGTATGCAGCAACTGCTCCGGCAAGCACGCCGGCATGCTCGCGGGCGCGCAGGCGCTCGGTGCGGCCGTGCGGGACTACCACCGCCCCGACCATCCGCTGCAGGTGCACGTGAAGCACATCGTCGCCGAGGTCTGCGATCTGCCTGACGAGAGTGTCCAGTGGGCGATTGACGGCTGCAACCTGCCCACGCCCGCTTTTCCGCTGGAGCGTCTGGCGCGGCTATATGCGAAGCTGGCCGACGCGGCCGCGCAACCCGCCGGAGAGGCCGCGTCTGCACGCAGCGCTGCGCTCGCGCGCATCTATCGTGCGATGACCGGCTATCCCGAGATGGTCGCAGGCGAAGGGCGCTTTTGTACCATGCTGATGCGCGCTTTCGACGGGGCGCTGGTCGCCAAGGTGGGAGCGGACGCGAGCTATGCGATCGGCGTCCGGCCGTCCGGGCAGACGGCGCGGCTGGGTGCCCACGGCGCGCTGGGAATCGCGGTGAAGGTGGAAGACGGCAATACGACGGTGCTTTACGCCATCGTGGCCGATCTGCTGGGCCAGCTCGACATCGGCACCGCCGCGCAACGCGCCGAGTTCGAAACCTTCCGCACCCCGCCGATGCGCAACACGATGGGCGTGGAGACCGGCCATCTGGCGCTGTCAGTCGCGCTCGAACCGGTTGGCGAGGCGCGTTAGGCCCTAAGTCCCTATACCTTACCTGGCAGTCCGGGTGAGGGTAGAGAAGCCAGCGAGGCGCGGCACCGCTCGTGCCCGCCGCCGGAAGCCGCCACCCAGCCCTAATTGCACTTCACAATGGCCGACAGCGCCGATATATCGCGCCGCTCATCGCCGAGGCCCGGTGTTACGCTGAACCGATATCTATTGCCGGTCGAGCGCGAGCCGCGAAGCGGGGATGGGTTCGCGGCGCCGCATGCCTTCGGGCCGTGAACCCGGACACGGATTGCAGCGAGACCGCATCAGGAGGCGCTGCGATGAAAATGACGATCCCGATGAGCCTGGCGCTGTTGACCTTGAGCGGCGCCGCTTCGGCGTGGCAGCCCGTGGTTTACCCGGTCCGCAGCCAGAGCGCATCGCAGCAGAGCGTCGACGCCGCCACCTGCTACAGCACGGCAAGCCGTCAGTCCGGCGTCAACATCACGCGTGAAGCCCAGTCGCCGATGCGTCCGAAGCTCGCCTCGGGCGCCGTCGGGATTGGTGGGGCGGGCCAGGTGTCGCAACCGCCGCTCCCCGCAAGCGGTACGACGGCGGCCAGTGGTAGCGTGCCGGCCAGCGCGGCGATGGCGACTGCGGCGCCGGCTAGCGCCAGCAGTACACCCGCCGCCGCGGCGCAGGCCAGTGAGCCGATGCCCAAAACCGACAAGAACGGCGTGCCGGAACTGGGTGGCGCCAGCGAGCCGCTCACCGAGGCCGAAGTCAAAGCGCCGCCGATGCCGCCACCTGAACCGCCGATGACGCGCTACTGGCGCGCCTACGCAACCTGCATGCAAGGGCGCGGCTACACCGTGCAGTGAAGGCGGGTTATTCGCTGCTGGTCCATTCCACGTTTGCCCCGACCGAGCGCAGGTTTTCCACGAAGTGCGGATGCGCGCGGCGGATCGGCAACGCGTTCATGATTTCCGAACGGCCCTCGATGCTGGCGGCGACCATCAGCAGCGCGATCGCCACGCGAATGATGTACGGACTTTCGACTCGAGCCGGACTCAACGTCAAACCGCCAAACGTGATCAGCCGATGCGGGTCGGACAGGAACACGTGCGCACCGAACTTGGAGAGTTCGCCGGACCAGCCCATGGCGCCGTCATACACCTTGTTCCAGAACATCGCGCTGCCTTCGGCCTTCACGCCAAGGGCGATGAAGATAGGCAGCAGATCCACCGGCAGATACGGCCAGGGCGCCGCTTCCACCTTGGTGAGGATGTTCTGCGTGAACGGCCGGCGGACCTTCAACGGCCCTTCGCGAAGCGCGCGGGACCAGCCGTCGCGATGCTCCACTTCCACGCCGAACTTGGCGAACGTCCGGTCGATCAGCGGGAACTGCTCGGGCGCGGTATTCCGCACCACGATGTCGCCGCCGGTAATCGCACCCAGCGCCAGAAACGTAGCGATTTCGTGGAAATCCTCGCTGAAGCGGAACTCGCCGCCGCCGAGCGGCTTGCCGCCCGACACGCTCAGACGCGAGGTGCCGATACCTTCGATCTCGACACCCAGCATCGCGAGGAAGCGGCAAAACTCCTGCACGTGCGGCTCGGACGCAGCGTTGACCAGCGTCGACGTGCCCTTCGCAGACGCCGCGCACAAAACGAAGTTCTCGGTCGTGGTGACCGACGCGTAGTCCAGCCAATGCTGATTCGCGCTCATCTGCGTCTCGGCGCGCACGATCAGCGAATCCGCCGTGCGTGCGACCCGTGCGCCGAAGCGCTCGAACACCTCGACGTGCGGGTCGATCTCGCGCACGCCGAGCGTGCAACCCTTCACGTCGTTCTCGAGACGCGCCACGCCGAAACGCGCCAGCAACGGCGGGACGAGCATGATCGACGAACGCATCTCCTCCGGCAACTTGTGCGCGACGGGATCGAACGCGGTGGCGTGATGATGCAATTCGAGAATGCCGGTGCCGAAGTCCATCGACACTTCGCTGCCGAGCATGCGGAAGATGTCGAGAATCTTCTTGACGTCGGTGATCTCGGGGACGCCAATCAGGCGCAACGGCTGGCAGGTCAGCAGCGTGGCGCAAAGAATCGGCAGGACAGCGTTTTTATTGGCGGATGGCTCGATCTCGCCGCGTAACGGGAGACCGCCATGAACGATCAGGTTCGACATGTTCGGGAGGTGCTGAAAAGAGGGGACGTGAGGCCGATATCATGCCACCGCGCGGGCCGCGCCGCTGAACGGAAACATCCGATTTTTGCGTTATATCGCGCGGCCGGCATGCGGAACCGTCGCCGCTATCGCCAGAATTTCCAATTAAGTCCGCGTCCGTCGAATATAAACCCATAGCCACCCATAATCCACATCGCGGCTTATTGAATGAAAAATCTCATTTCACATTCAATGTTTTTCACAAAATTCCACAAAAGTCGACAGACTATTTTTTAACACATGCTAATTTCATATCCGTAAAAAACGCTGACCGGCGTCACACGGCTTCTGCATGACGTGGAGCTTACATAACGTAAAGCCGGTCGCGTCCGGCAGCAAATCATTTACGTCGACGGATTCAACCATGCGAATCGCCATACTGACCGCCTACGCGAGCGAGGCGGAGTTCCTGAAACTCCATCTGGAAGCCGAACGCTACGAATGCCATCTTTTCAGGTCCGAGCAGGACCTGTACAAGACGGCGCTGCATTGCCCGTTCGAATTGCTGCTCCTCGGTCGCATGGCGGAGGAGATGAATTTTGTCGAGATACTTACCCGGATCCGGGCCAACCTGCCGGTCGCGCTGCCGGTCCTCGTCTGTACGGACCGCGAAGTCACACCCGAAGTGCTGTGCCTCTTAAATGCGGGCGCGGATGATACCTTGTGTCGGCCTATTGCGCCCGGCATTCTGATTTCGCGAGTCAGCGCAATTCTGGGACGCATTTACCCAACCGTACAAAATATCCCAGAGGAAAGTTTCGGCGAATATCGCTTCGACCATTACGAACAAGGAGTATTTATATCAGGTAATTTTATTGGCCTGACCCGAAAGCAATACGATTTCGCCTTATTGTTATTCCGGAATATGTCCCGGCCGGTTTCGATATCGCATATTCGCGAGGTGGTCTGGAATCAGAAAGCGGCTCTTGTCTCGAGGACGATCGACAGCCACGCATCCATGATCCGTACGAAGCTGAATTTGCGGCCGCGCAATGGCTATATCCTGAGCAGCGTCTATCGCTACGGATACATTCTGGAGCGGGTCAGCGCGCTCGGGATGACAGCGGGACGCCACGGTTATCCGGGCTAGCGCGGCGCACCCAAAGCCCAAACTCGCGCCGTCAACCCTGCAAGCGGGCTTCGATCCGCCCAATCAACCGGTCGGCCCAACTGCGCAGCAGCGTATTCGACGCCACCAGCGGCGTCGAATAGCCAATCACCTGGTACACCTTGCCGCGCTGGATCTTGGAGACCTTGTCCGGATCGAGCCAGGCGTCGTTATGAACCAGCAGCAGCACGGTCTCGAGGCCAATGAGCACCGGCCACAGGCACGCCAGCCTTAAGCGGACGGCGAACGCCGGAAGCGCCAGCGTATAGTCGACCGCCTCGCGGAAGTGGTCGAGCGTCAGACGGACCAGTTCGAACAGCAGCGGTTGCGCGCGCAACGAATTGGCCGGCTCGAGCAGGTCTTGCGGCGTGAGGCCGAATCGATCCAGCATCTCGACGGGCAGATAGCAGCGTCCAATCCGCAAATCCTTGCCGCAGTCGCGCAACACGTTGGTCATCTGCAGCGCCTTGCCGAAGCGAACCCCACGGCGCAGCATCGTCGACATCGTCTCCGGCGAGCTTTTCAGCGTGCCCGGCATGTGCGCGTAAGTCATGCGGGTCCAGAATTCGCCGACGCAGCCCGCGACCAGATACGTGTAGCGATCGAGCTCGGACCCTTCGCGAAGCGCAACGATCTGCCCCGAACGTTCGTCCGGGAAAGTACGCAGGTCGAACTCCATCCCCTCGGTGAGCGTCGAGACGATCTCGCGCACGGCCTTGCGATCCGCCTCGCTGAGTTGCGCCAGGATCGCGAGCGCGGGGCCGAGCGACTCGAGCAACACCTTTTCGTCCGACTGCGTCTGCTGCGCCGCCACTTCCACCGACATCCGCTGCAGGAACGCGCCCTGGTCCCCCCCGCCGTTGACCTGAGCGCGCAGCGACAGCAGCAATTGCAGCCGTTGCTCCGGCGGAATCAGGGAGGTGTCCGCGATCGTGTCGGCGGCACGCGCGAGAAGATACGCGAGACCAATCGGGTCGCGCATTCCGGCGGGCAAGATACGCAGCGTGAGGTAAAAGGAACGTGAAACGCCTTTCAGCAGCGGACCCAGGAGATAGGTCCGGGTAGGATTCAGCATGGATCGGTCAGGTCGGTTTGGGACAAATTACGCGCTGCCGAATTGTATCCTGCAAACGGTGACCGTCCTGTCGGCGCTCCACAAGCCGGCCTCAGTCATTTACGCGGACAGCCACGGCACGCTGAGAACCGTACGCCGGCTGCCGCGAGGAAATCCGCGTGAAGAAGGGATGGCTTCGCGACACTCGGCGCCGCCGCAGAGGCCCCGAAGCCTCGCGGCGTGAGCCGACCTTTCAATCGCGCGGTTGGCCCAACTTGGCAGCCGCCTTTTCCATGTGACCGCCGAAGTCGTGCCGCATCGCCGACAGCACGCGGTTGGCGAAGTCCCCGTCGCCGCGTGAACTGAAGCGTGCGAACAACGCCGCGCTCAGCACCGGTGCGGGCACGCCTTCGTCGATTGCCGCTGCGACCGTCCAACGCCCCTCGCCCGAATCCGACACGCGTCCCGAGTACTGCTCGAGGCCCGCATCGCCGACCAGCGACGCTGCGGTCAGGTCGAGCAACCACGAGCCGATCACACTGCCGCGCCGCCAGACCTCGGTGATCTCAGGCAGATTCAGGTCGTACTGATAGAACTCCGGGCCGTGCAGCGGCGAGGTTTCGGCGTCCACATCCTGCGTCTTTTTGCCGGCATTGGCGTTGTGGAGGATATTCAGCCCCTCCGCATAAGCCGCCATGATCCCGTACTCGATGCCGTTGTGAACCATCTTGACGAAGTGGCCGGCGCCTTGCGGCCCGCAATGCAGATAGCCCTGATCGGCCGTACCTGCGTCTTTCGCGCGCCCCGGCGTGGGTGTGGCCGCGCCCGGACCCGGCGCCAAAGTCGAGAAGATCGGCCCAAGCCGCTCGACCACGGCGGTTTCGCCGCCCACCATCAGACAATAGCCGCGCTCGCGGCCGAACACGCCGCCGCTCGTTCCGACATCCACGTAGTGAAGCTGCTTCGCGCCCAATTCCTTGCCGCGGCGGATGTCGTCGCGGTAGAACGAGTTGCCGCCGTCGATCACGATGTCGCCCGGTTCCAGCAGAGGCGTCAATTGCGCGAGCGTCGCATCGACCACGGCCGCGGGCACCATCAGCCAGACGGCGCGTGGTTTAGCCAGTTGCTTGACCAGATCTGCGAGCGACGCAGCGCCTGCGATGCCATCCTGTTTGAGTTTTTCGACCGCCGCCGGCTGGACGTCGTAGACCACACATGTCTGACCGCCGGCGGTCAGGCGTCGCACCATGTCGGCGCCCATGCGCCCCAATCCAATCATGCCTAGCTGCATGTCTCACTCCTTACGTGCGAGACCGCGATAACTGCTGTCGCGGTCATTCAAGCAGTTGTGAATCAGGACCACCCATGCATGCGTGGCGCGGAACGACGCTCACATGCGCAAGCGAGAGTCCTGTACGGTCGTACCTTAGTACGTTAGTCGCCACCCGCTCGTTTCGCAGGGAATCTTTTCCGAAGAGTCGAGGGGTGGCGTGTGACGCGGCGCAGTTATTGCCGGGATGCAGTGCGCCCGCTTGTGGGCAGGCGCAACGGTGAGACAGGAGAGGGGCGGAAGTCGTTCAATTTGCGCAGAGGTGCGCAGCGCTGCCGCCCGCGATTCGCTTCAGCTTAGGTGCGTTGCGGCCACAGCGTGCGGCCAAAGAAGGTCAACGTGCGATCCCACGCCAGTTGCGACCAGACCGGATCGAATTGCGTCTGCGGAATGCGGCCCGGGCCGACGGCCGTTTCGTTGGCGAACGCATGATGCGCAAGGTAATGGTGCGATTCCAGTTCGACTTTCGCGTCGCGCAGTTTGGCCTCGACTGCCTCGACCGCGGCCGGCGGGAAGAACTCGTCTTGCGTAGCCCAATGAGCCTGCACCGGGACCTTGATCTTGTCGGCCTGGATGTACTCCAGCGGCGGGCAGCCGTACCACACCACGCCGGCCGCCAGTTCGGGAGTCTGACCGAGCGCCAGCAGGGTCAGCGCGCCGCCCATGCAGTAGCCGGTCAGACCGACACGATCCGCATGTTGCTTCAGATACTGCACGGCGCCGCGAATATCTTGCGACGCGGCGTCGCCGAAATCGAGGCCGGTCATCAAATGGTGCGCTTCTTCCTGCTCGACCGTCTGCTTGCCGCGGTAGAGATCGGGGACCAGCGCCAGATAACCGGATTGCGCGAGCCGGTCGGCTACGCCGCGAATCTGGTCGTTCAAGCCCCACCATTCCTGAATCACGACAATGGCGGGCGCGCCTACGGGGTTCTGCGGCTTGGCAAGGTAGCCCTCGACGTCCTTTCCATCGGGGCGGCGAAAGCTGATCATGGATCCTGGTGACTGTTTCATGAGACGTTCCTCGTTTAGGCGGAACGCATAGCATAGCGGTTGTCGCGCGGAGACGCTGGCGCGCCGGCCAGGGCTAATGCTTCGGCGCGGTGCGTCGGCGGATCCATTCGGCGAAGGCTTCATCTTCGATACGGTAGTCCCCCAGGGCGAGGCGAGTCACCGCGTTTTCCGACTGCAGCCGACGCAGCGCGTGGCCCGCGGTGTTTCTGGTTGCGGGCTTGCCGAGCATCACGGACAGCTTCGCCATGCCTTCCTTCGCATGCAGGTCCGATTCGCCGCGCGCAAGCATCGTGATCACGGCCTGGTCCGCCGGATTCATTTCGGTCCATTGCTTCAGGAAGTGCTCATCCGAAAACACCGAGGCTTTCGTGTGCGCGAGCGCCGCTTCCTCACCCTGCGGCTGATAGAGCATGTAGCGCTCGACGAACCGCTTGAAGAACTCCGGCGTGCGGTGCAACTCGTCAAACGCTCGCTTGCCCTGCTTCAGGGTCAGCACCTGCCGGGCCATGCTGTTCATCAGCTTGATCGTGAAAGCCACGAACTCATCGCCCAGCAACGGAAAGGCTTCCAACGGCGCCCAGTTGTAGAACGGCTCCGACGCGCGCGCGAACATCTCGCGCAGCGTCGTCTCGGAGCTGCCCGCGAAAATCACCTTGATGCTTCCCTTGCGAATGTCGAGCGCAGCACGCAGCGCGTGCGAGAAGTCGCCGTGCTCGGCGCGTGCCAGCACCTGCGCTTCGTCGATGACCAGCAGGAGCGGCTTTTTCTGGCGGTCGAGTTGCTTGAGCACCTCGCGCAACGCTTCTGATTTGTCGACGGCCTGCTGCGCCAGCTCCGCCTCCAGCGCACCTTCCGCGCCACCGGGAAGCTTCGCGCTGGCCCTGACCTTCTTCAACGGCTGGCCGAGTTTGGTGAGGACCGCCTTCACACCCTGCGGTTCCAGCGCATCGGTCAAAGCCGCCACCAGGGCAACGTCGGGGGCGGAACGGTTGTCCCAAAGATTGGTGTAGGCAATCAGGTAACCGTCCGCCGCGGCCGCCGGCAGAAGGTCGCGGCGCAGGAATTCGGTCTTGCCCATGCGTCTGCGCGCGAACAGGCCGCGCGCAGACGACAGTTTCAGCTCAAAGGCCCGCAGATAGCCCTCTGCCAGCTCTGGCCGGGGGAAATGCCACGGGTCCGGCTCGATTGTTTCAGGTTTTCTCATCAGTTTTGAGACTTCTCAAAAGCAGTGAGAAGTCATGATACAGACGGGCCTGCGCACTGTAAATGACGTCGAAACGACCGCCGGTGGCCAGCCCGACGCGGCAACCTACGCCTCCTCCCCCACCCGGTCCGCCGCAACCGCCTGCCACTGCCGCACATAGTCCGGCGCGCCGATACGCGCGGCAGCCTCGTCCACCACCGGCGCCAGCGGCGACAATCCCATCGGCAACACGCCCGCCCAAACCGCCAGGCCCATATCCTCTTCGTCGTCCTTCGGACCGCCCGTGCGAACCTTGCACGCCGCCTCGTTCAGCGCCACGCGCAGCACGGTCGTTGCGGCCAGCTCTTTCGCATTGCCCGGCCGCACTTCTTTGGACCGCCCCGGAGCGATACCTTCGAGGAAAACGTCCAGCGCGGCACTTTTGTGGTCGTCCGGCACCGCCTCGAAGACACCGTAGATCACGGCGGAACGATAGTTCATCGAATGGTTGAACGCCGAGCGCGCCAGCACCAGCCCATCGAGATGCGTGACCGTCACGCAAAACTGCGCCCCGCTGGCCGCCAGCTTCAGCATGCGGCTGCCGTTTGAGCCATGGATGTAGAGATAGTCTCCCTCGCGCCAGCACGCAGTGGGAATGCAATGCACGCCGTGCTCGTCGGCAAACGCGACGTGACACACGTAGGCCTCGTCGAGCAGGGCATGCAGGGTCACGCGATCATATTGACCGCGCTGGGCAACGCGGCGCACGCGAGTGCGAAGAGAAGGGGGAACGCTGGTTTCCGCAGAGGTCATGGTGAGCGCCTGTATTCTTTTTTGGGAAAGCGCTCACGATAGTAAAAGTCAAGGCTCCCTGGGTAGGTCCACGGGACGCCCCATTTCTGGGGCCAGCAGCCACGCAGGATTCAAGTCATTTCACGCGCGCTAACGTGATGGCCCGCTCCGGACAGGCGGTCACGCACAAACCGCAGGCCCGGCAAGCGTCGGCGTTCGGCGTGTACGCAACCTGCAAACCATGTACCCGCAGCTTGAATTTATGAAGCATGCCTAACTGCTGATAGTCTTCGTCGTCGATCTTGCGGATTTCGAACACGTCCTCGGGACATACGACCGCGCAATCGCCCTTGCCTTCGCAGCGTTTGAAGTCCACCACCGGGGCGATGACGCCCGCGGCCTGCTTGCAAGCAGCCGTCGATGCCTGTCTCATGGGTTGTCCTCCTGCGGCTTGCCGCGCGTCGACGAGACACCCTTCATGAAGTTCTCGCGTTCTTCCGGCGTCATGCGCTCCCACCTGCGCCACCCGCCGCGTCCGTGCCAGCCGCCGCGGCCGCGGAATCCGCCAAACAGGATGCGGCTCAACACCAGCAGGCCCAGCGCGTGCAGATAATCGATCGCACGCCCACCGACGAATACCGCCGGGATCACCCAATTCCACAGCGCCATTACGATCCATCCCAGCACTGCAATCGCCACTAACGCCAACAGTGCCTTGCCGAAGAATCTCACTCTGCATCTCATCGACCTGCTCCTTTAAATATCCAACTCGTCATACACAGTCTGCAAGCTGGTGCGCAGATGCAGCACCGCATAACGCTTGCGCGCGAGCAGCGTGTTCACGCTGACGCCGCTCTCGGCAGCCAGTTCCTTGAAGCTGCGCCCTTCGAGTTCATGCGCGACGAAAACTTCGCGCTGATTGCCCGGCAATTCGTCGAGCGCCGCTTGCAGGGCGTCGAGCAACACCGATCGTGCATAGACCGCTTCCGGACCCGCTTCGTAGGACGGCAGCGCGAGATCCAGCCGGAACTCGCTGTCGTCGTCCGGCTCGCTCGCGGTCTCGGCCAGCGGCTGCTCCCGTTTCTTGCGGAACACATCGATGATGCGATTGCGCGCCACCCGGAACAGCCATGCGCTGACCTGTTCGATCGGCGCGGGCAGCCGGTAGGCCTGCACGAACTCGTGAAAGACATCCTGCAAGATGTCTTCCGCCTCACTCGGATCGCGCACCCGGCGCCGGATGAAATGCCCAAGCTTGCTACGCTCACGCAAGATGGTTGCAGTGAGGTCGCGTTCTCGTTCGAGCATCGGGTCCGGGGTCGGCGGCGGTTCCATACGTCTGTAGACGGATCAGGAGCGGGAATATTGTGTCCGGCGGAAAATAATCGGCACGCTGGGGTGCGCAGCCTTGCTCAGTCTGGATTCGGACGAGACAGCGCCGCTTGCCGCGCCGCGTGATCCGACTGGATCAGCGACAGGAGCCGCACGTCGTGAAACGCGTCTTTCCAGTAGCCCCATTGCCGCATCACGCCTTCTTCGACAAACCCGAGGCTCGCCAGCAGACCCGCCGACGCATGGTTATCGAGGTTCGTCGTCGCCTGGATGCGGTTCATGCCGAGGTGATCGTAGGCATAGGCGATTGCGGCATCGAGCGCCTCGCGCATCAATCCCTGACGCCAGTAGCGGCGTTCGAGCTCGAAGCCCAGACTGGCCGATCTGAAAGCGAAATTGAGTCTGAACCCGCAGGTGCCGATGACGCGCATCTCGTTTGTGGACACAATCGCCCAGCGGATACCCGAGCGTTCGGCCATGTCCTGGATGAGCCTCGTCACCACGTCCTCGGCCTGGCCGATGCGGGTCAGCGGCGCCACGTCGTAGAAACGCATGACTTCCGGATCGGACCAGATGTCGAAGATCCGCTGCGCGTCGGACACTTCGAGCGGGCGCAGTTGGAGGCGAGCGGTCGCCGGGAGGTGAAGATTGGGGAAAGGTGCAGTCATCGGCGCGTCAGACTTCCGGAGGGTGAGAGGGCACACGATCAGCAGTGTGCCTCATCCACCGCGCCGACCCCACACGTGCTCTTTAGTGCGACGACTCCGGAAACGGATCAGCCATCCGCTCATGCAAGCAGCCTGGAGAGGCGCGGCAAGCGCCCTCTCCCGCCGCGTTCGCGGCTACGGGGATAGCGGGCCGAGATTGACGATCCTCGGCTCGGGACCCATGTCCGTCGCGCCTGACGCCGATTCGATCAGCCAGAGCAGTTTGGCTTTTTGCTGCTCCTCGACGCGCTTGTGCGTCAGCTTCGGATCGACGCGGTTGATCACGACCAGGTCCAGCGAGGGAACCACAATGGCGTATTGGCCCAGGTGACCGTCGGCCCAGTAGGCGCCAAGCGTGATGGTTGCGCCCGGTCCGCGAGGACCGACCGCCGGATTGCTTGTCCACCACATATAGCCGTAGCCGCCATACGGGGTGTCGGAATACGGCCGGGTCGATTCAGCGACCCACTCGGCGGGAATCACCTGCTGGTCGCGCCAGCGTCCGTTGCGCAAGAACAGCAGTCCGAAGCGCGCCAGATCGCGGGCGCTCATCTTCAGCGGATAAGCCGGATACCTTGAACCCGGTTCGCCCGATGCATAGCGCCCATCCGAGGGCTGATAGTCCTGCATGCCGATCGGATTGGCGATTTCCGTTTTCAGTGCGTCGAAGATGCGCTGCCCTGTCAATTTCTCGTAGATCGCCCCGGCGGTGTTGAAGTCCCAATTGTTGTAGACCCAGAATTCGCCTGGAGCATGCGTCCCGCGAGCAGGTTTGATGGAGAGCATCCACGGCGTTTCGTAGACCGTCGGGTGATAGACGCCCGAACGAGCCTCGATCATCTCGCGTACCGTTGCGGTTTTTTCAACGGCCGTCAGGGAGGGTGGATTGTCGTCGATGCCTAACTCAGCGAGGGTTTGGTCCAGATGCATCTGACCGCGCCCGACGGCAATGCCGATCAGCGCGCTCACCAGACTCTTGCGCACCGAGAATAGCGCGGACTTGCGGGCCGTGTCGCCCCATTCGTCGACGACCACGCCGTGCTGAACGATCATGCCCGAGGTCGAGCCAACGCGATCGGCATAGGCCTTCGCTGCGGCAAGGCCGTCGACTGACCAGCCCATCTTCGCGGGATCGCCGTGGCTCCATTCGGCGCCTGGAAACGGGTCCGACCCGGCGCTCGGAGGAGGCGCGACACCTTGCGCTGCGGAGGCTAACGAAGCCGGTTGATCTGAAGGATCAGTGGCGAGTGTGCCGGCCACTGCATGCATCGCGGATAGCGAAACAACAGTCAGGACGACAAGCGATCGTAGGGTGTTCAATGGATTTGCTCCATGGAATCGTTGCGTAGGCAGCGCAGTGTGCCACAGTGCCTGGTACGCACGCATAACCCACGACTTGGGCAATGTTGTAGAGTCTGGTCGACACCGAAATCCTGATCCTGGCGGAGAGAGCATGTCGCAATCGTTCACCACACGTCGCCTTGAAGGCCGAGTCGCGCTCGTCACCGGAGCCGGAACCGGCATAGGCCGTGCCGCGGCCGTGGCCTACGCCCAGGAGGGCGCCAGGGTGGTGGTTGCCGGACGGCGCAGCACAGAGATCGAAGAGACCGTTCGGCTTGTCAAGGAAACGGGTAGCGACGGATTCGCAGTTCCAACAGACGTCTCCATAGCGCATCAGGTGACGGCGCTGATCGATCTGACGGTCGAACGCTATGGACGCCTCGACGCCGCGTTCAACAACGCCGGGATCGAAGGCAACTTCGCGCCGATTACAGAAATGACGGAGGCGGAGTTCGATGAAGTCATTGCCATCAATCTCAAAGGCGCATGGTTGTCGATCAAGTACGAGATCGCTGCGATGCTGCGCATCGGCAAAGGCGGCTCGATCGTCAATACGTCGTCGTTTCTGGCGAAGGGCGCGTGCGTCGGATCCACCGCTTACTCAGCCAGCAAGGGCGCGCTGGACGCGATGATACGCGCCGTGGCAATCGAATATGGACCGCACAACATCCGCATCAACAATATCAATCCTGGCGCCATCAGGACACCTATGTTTGAACGCACCGGCGGGGTTGAGAACGAAGCGTTGATTTCATCGTTCACGCCGCTTCGGCGCGTAGGGCTTCCCGATGAGGTGGGCGATGTCGCCGTCTGGCTGTCCACGGACGAAGCGCGCTTCGTTACCGGGCAAACCTTGATGGTCGATGGAGGCGTGTCGATTCCGCATGTCCGCTGAGGCTTGCGGGATTGCGTAAGCGGCTCTCTACCGCTACCGCGCGGGAGGTTGCGGGCTGTTTGCCGGATTGGTATCGAACTTGACCACGTTTTCTATTCCACCAGCGCCGACCAACGCGTCGAGTTCCGCTTGCAGCGCATCCGCAATCGCTTTGCTGTAGACCTCTTCGCCGTCGACATACAGCGTGAAGGACCGCAGATAGCGAGCCTTCTTCTCCGGCTTCTCGATGGTTTCCCGGGTCCAGTGATACAGCGGGTAATGTTCCGGGCCAACTCTTTCGGCCTCGCTGACGTAGTCCGCGAACGCATCGAACTGGCACTTCAAGGACGCATGGTGTTTGCGCAGGACATCGCCGAGCGGCGCGTACGTGCCAGACGAGGGATCGCCGCGCAAGCTCGCGGCAAGTGCTGCGGAAGCGGTGATTCTGACCTGGAATTGCCATGCGTCGCCCATGCTGACCTCGTTGTCCGACTTCGAGAATGCCTTAGTGACGTGCACTCACGACACGTCCTTCTCCGCGAAATTCAACTCCACCCCATTGCCCGCCGGATCCGAAAAGAACAACTGCTGCTGACCGGTCAGCGGCACGTGGCCGCGCCGATAGCGAATCTTGAACTCGTTCAACCGCGCTTCGAACGCGCTCAGGTCGCTGCAGGCAAACGCGGCATGGTCGAACGTATTGATCACCTGGGCGGGACGCACTTCGTCCGGGCGCGCTTCGCTGAGGTGGAGCACATCGCGCTCGCCGATGTAGAGCCAGTAACCGAAGCTCTGAAACGGCGGTCGAGGACCGAGTCGCAAACCGACCACCTCGATATAAAAATCACGCAGGGTATCGAGCATCGGGCGACTCGCCCGGAAGTTGTAGTGAGCGAAGCCGAGAATGGGCATGAAACCTCCAACTGCACTTTACGGTGGTGCGATACGTAGAAACACGGCTCGTGCGGAAGCGGGTCCGTCGGATCGCGGGTAAGGTCATACGGACCGACGCACAGTCTAAAGCAGTATATGGCGTCCGAGTTCAATCACCGCGCGTTGGCGACGACGAAGACCTGAACCAAAGGGGATAGGGTAAGGCGGTGGCCGCGGGAGACCAGGCAAACGGGAAGAAACGTAGTCGTCTACGAATGTAGCGGCGTGAGGATATGACGCCAGACCAGCCGCTTGAACGACTGGCCTGGAAACAACGTAAACTCAGGCTTGCGGTGCAGCGTTGTCCGTGTCGGACGCTTGCTCGCCGCTCTCGTCTTCTTTCTTTTCGACGAGCGATTCCAGCGCGCCCGCGCCTTTGAACCCGGCGACTGCGGCGATGCCCTTCGTCAGCAGCCCAGCATCCGGATCGACCTTCTCAGCTGCTTCCACTGCCGCAACTGCGCCTGCAATCTCACCTACCGTATCCAGAATTCCCATGACAATCACCGTATATGTTGAAGGTCGATATGAACTACTTCGCCGCTATCAAGGAGCGTTGCGGTTGCACGCTCATGACTCACGCGGATGGCCGATCGCCGCTTGCCATCCCTGACGACAATAGCATCTCAGAATTGGCCAAGCTGTAAAACATTGTCAAATCCCAGCCGTGCGGCGGGATTACATTTTCCATACGAAACCGCTAACCGAGCTCAGTCGCGAACAGCGCGTTCAGCAGGTTCGATGCGGGCCGCTCGGCGAGCCGCGTCAGCGACTCGATCATCTCGACCTGGCAGTCCTGCAGCGGAATCATTCTGATGCGGCGCGACTCGTTGAATTCCGCGGACGCGATCACTCCCACCCCCATGCCCTGCGCAATCGCTTCTTCGAGCGCCTCGCGGCCGTCCACGTATAGCACCGGCTCGACCTGTAGCGACTGCCGCACCAGTTCGATTTCGAGCAACTGCTGCGTCACCGATTGCGCTTCCCGAAAGATCACCGGCTGCTGCACCAATTCCGCATAGGTCAGCTTGCGCTTCTTCGCGATCGGACTGGTGGCGGGCACCATCGCGACCAGCGGATCGCGCCGCAGCACCCGCGCCTCGAGCCGGCTGTGAACCTGCGGCGCGGCGGTGATGGCTGCGTCTACGGTGCTCGACAGCACGCGCTGCATGCACTCGGCGGCATTCGCAATGGACAGCGTCACCACGATGCCGGGGTGCTGCTTGCGAAACGCGCCGATCAGCTTGACGGCGAGATCGGGCGCGTCCGCCGCGAGCGACAGCGTGCCGGACTCGAGGCCGCTCGCCGAGTCGAGCAATTGCCGGGCCTCGCGCTCGCAACTGAGCATCTGCCGCGTCACGCTGAAGAGACGGCGGCCGAGTTCGGTCGGCTCGACGCCGCGCGGCCCGCGCTCGAAGAGCTTGACCCCGAAATCCTGCTCGAGCCGCCGCACGTGGTCCGAAATGGCTGGCTGCGTCAGCGACAACGCCTGCGCCGCCTTGGAGAACCCGCCATGTTCCGCGACCGCGTGAAACGCCCGCAATTGCGCGTATTGCATCTGCGCCTCGCCCCATTGATAAGTTTCACTGATATTGACATCGATTATATCGATTTTACCGATGTTCCCTATTTCTGTACTGTGGCAAGCACTGAGACCTTCATTGGACGTGCAAGCATGGACACCGCAGTCGACTCATCCGTTACCTCGTGCGCCGCGCCCGCGAAAGGCGAGCCGTATCTGTTGACGCCGGGACCGCTCACGACGGCGCTCTCGACCAAGGAAGCGATGCTGCGCGACTGGGGATCGTGGGACGGCGATTTCCGCGCGATGACGACGCAGCTTCGCCGCAGCCTGCTCGAGATCGCCGGCGATACCGCGGACAACTACGATTGCGTGCCGCTGCAGGGGAGTGGGAGCTACTGCGTGGAAGCCATGCTGGGCAGCCTAGTCCCACGCGACGGGCACGCCCTCGTGCTGGCCAACGGCGCCTACGGCAAGCGCATCGCGACCACGCTCGGTTATCTGGGACGCCGTCACACGGTGCTCGACAAGGGCGACTACCTGCCGCCGCGCGGCAGCGAAGTCGAACGCATGCTCGACGCCGATCCGAGCATTACGCACGTCGTCGCCGTGCATTGCGAAACGAGCTCGGGGATTCTCAACCCGATCGAAGAGATCGCCGCAGCGACCGCCAAGAAGGGCCGCAAGCTGCTGATCGATTCGATGAGCGCATTCGGCGCGGTACCGCTCGACGTACGACATCTGCAGTGCGAAGCGTTTGTCTCTTCAGCGAACAAATGCATTGAAGGCGTGCCGGGCTTTGGTTTTGTCATCGCCCGCAAGAACGCGTTGCTCGAGGCTAAGGGCCGCAGTCACTCGCTGAGCCTCGACGTGTACGACCAATGGGACGTGATGAACCGCACGGGGCAGTGGCGCTTCACGCCGCCCACGCACACCGTCGCGGCGTTTATCGAGGCGCTCCGGCTGCACGCGCTCGAAGGCGGACAAGCCGGCCGGCTGGCCCGCTATGCGCATAACCGCGACTTGCTGGTCGCCGGCATGCACGAACTCGGATTCGAACCGCTGCTCGACGCGCACTGGCGCTCGCCGATCATCGTGACATTTTTTGCGCCCGCAGATCCCGCGTTCCGTTTCGAACACTTCTACGATTTGATGAAGCAACAGGGGTTCATCATTTACCCGGGCAAGCTGACGGTGGTGGACAGCTTCCGCGTGGGTTGCATCGGCCAGGTGGATGCGGATGTCATGCGACGCGTCGTCGTAGCGTGCGCTCAAGCGCTGCGCACGATGGGTGTCGAGCACGCGGCGCCGCCGGGTGTAGCGCTCGAAGAACGTCAGTTGTTGGCGCAACAAGTTTGAAACCGGCCGGCGCGCCAAGGCGCACGGCAGGATACCAACGGCAGATGGCGGCTAACAGGCACCGCGTCGTCGCCGGGATACTTCTCAGGATGTGATGTCAATGAAGCACGTAAAAGCAGTGATTTTCGATTGGGCCGGTACCGTGGTCGATTATGGTTCGCTCGCTCCGATGGGCGCGTTTGTTGAAACGTTTGAGCAGTTCGGCGTCTCGATCACCATCGACGAAGCGCGCGGACCGATGGGCATGGCCAAGCGGCCGCATATCGCGGCGCTGATGGCGCTGCCGCGGGTGGCTCAAGCCTGGGCGGACAAGTACGGCCACGCGCCAGGCGAGCAGGATATCGATGCAATCTATGACGTCTTCGTTCCGAAGAACATCAAGGTGGCAGCGAGCTATAGCCAGGTGATTCCGGGCGTCGCCGAGGTTGCGACGGCCTTGCGTTCCGAGGACATCCGCATCGGCACGACGACGGGCTATACACGCGAGATCATGGCCGAAATCACGCCGGGCGCGGCGGCGCAGGGGTTTTCGCCGGATAGCCTCGTTTGCACCGGAGATACGCCGGAAGGGCGTCCTTCGCCGTACATGATCTACAAGACATTGCCGCAACTCGGCGTGTGGCTCGCAAAGAATGCGATCAAGGTCGACGATACCGAAGTGGGTATTGAAGAAGGCATCAATGGTGGGACGTGGGCGGTGGGCGTGGCCGTGAGCGGCAATGCGTTCGGTATGGCCGAAGCGGATGTGAAGGCGCTGCCGGCCGATGAGTTTACGCGGCTGCGTGCAGCAGCGGCGCAACGGTTGACCGCTGCGGGTGCGCATTATGTGGTTGATAGTGTCGCGGATCTGATGCCGGTGGTGTATGACATCGAGGGTAGGCTGGCGCGTGGGGAGCGGCCTTAAGGGCGTACGAAAGCCTCAACCACTACAGCCGGCTCAATTTGAGCATCGCTTCCGACGCGTCTATCAGCGCCTCCTGCTCCGCATCGGTTAGCGTAGTCGCGATAGCGTGTTCCAGCCAGATACGCCGAGCCCGCATATCTTCGGCAAACACCGCTTTGCCGAGCGCGGTGAGCTCGATGGAAATTTCACGCCGATCCACCTCGCTCCGCGTTCGCACAATCCAGCCCTTTGACTCCAGGTCGCCGATCAGACGCGTGAGCGACTGCGGTTGAAGCCGCTCTTCGGTCGCCAGTCGCCGCGCCGGCATAGGCCCGAGCCGGCGCAGCGTGCCGAGAATGCTGATTGCCGGAAGACTCGGCGCCCCCTGCGGCCGTTCCGCGCGCAAGCGCCTCCCAAGCGCCATGACGCCGCGGAAGATCAAGGTTGTCTGTTCGCTTTTCATACGACGATATAGTACGCTTTGCGTATCATTAATCAAGCGTCGAACCTCACGAAAGAAGTCACGCTCAATGAACGGAAAGGCACATCTCGTCGAAGCGCTGCGCTGGTCGACAGACACCGAAGTGAGATTGATCGATGCGGTCATCGCTAGCGTCGGTATGGCAGGACCCGTGCTGCTTGCGACAGCAGCGGGTCACCCTTCTCTGGGCCTGGCGGCATCGCTTGGCAGTCTGATGATTGGCGCCGTGGGAACCACGTCAAGCCTCCGCACTCAAGTAAAAGAACTCGCGTGGGTTCTTACGCCCGCCGCCCTCGCTTCCGTTGCGGCGACTCTTCTAGCGGGGCAGGGTTGGCAGACCGATGCGGGCGTGATGGCATTGGCCTGCCTCGCGGCGGCAATCGGCGGGTATAGCAGACCGCTGGCCGTCGCCACGACGCGCTTTATCCTGTTCCTGATCATGGTGTCCCACGCGGTGGCGGCAACCTCGCATCCTGTCGACCTGCTCGCTCTGATTGCAACAGGCGCTTTATGGACAACGATGTTGAATCTCCTGCTTGGCACAGTGGAGCGCGTGCGGCGGCGCACTGACCTGGCCGGCAGCACTCACGCGCCACTTACGACGGCCGGGATGCCCCCGACGGCCACCCAACGATTCAATAGATGGAGAAAATCGCTAACCCGTTTGTCCGGTTGGCAATACACACTCAGGCTGGCGTTATGTTTTGGTGCTGCGTGGTGGTTGCGCGCGTTATGGCCACACCATCACTTCTACTGGATCACACTCACCGTGGCGATATTGATTCGTCGTCAGATCGAGGTACTTCCCATTCAGGCGACGCAACGTGCAATTGGCACTGCATGCGGCGTATTGGCCGCCAGTCTGTTCCTCGCACACAGACCGTCGGGCTTTGGTCTGGCGTTGGCAATCGCGCTGCTGTCGGCCGCGCGACCGTTGCTGAAAGTCCGCAACTATCTGGCCTACTCAACGGTGATGACGCCGCTCGTCATCTTGATCCTGGGTAGCATCGAACCGCTCGATGGCGGTGTGGTCCGCGATCGCCTGGCAGCGACCGTGCTTGGCGTCGCCTTGGTGGTTGCCACCAATTTTGGCTTGAGGCGGCTCGCAACACCTCAACTCTCGCCGGGCCGCTAGCGCCGTTAGCATTCTCGATCCGCACAATGAAAAATCCCGCCTGAGACACCCAGGCGGGATTTTTTATGCAGATGCCCTCCTGTGGACCACCTGGCGCAAGCTTAGAACTTGTGACGGATACCGACCATGCCCATCGCTTGCTTGTTGGTCGACGCATCGTTGCCGAAGTCGCCCATCGACGCGACCGCGGCCACCACATCGCCCGACGTTGCGCTGATGGTATTGCCCGATGCCTTCTGGTAACCGGCCAGCACGTAGATGTCCGTGTGCTTCGACAGGAAGTAGTCGGCGCCGAGACTGAACTGGTTATACGCAACCGTGACGTTGTTGCCGTTGCCCTTCGTGTAGTCGTAGCCTGCGCCGACGATCGTCGCGGGCGTCAGCTGATAGTTCACGTAGACCTGACCGGTGTTGAATTTCGTGTTGTTCTGGTTGCCGAACGACGTCGTGTAGTTGTTGTACTGCACATTGCTATACGACACGCCAAACGTGAAATTGCGGAACACATAGTCGCCTGCGGCGCGAATGATCTGCATCGAGTTCGCCGACACGAACCCGCCGGTGATGGCCTCCGAATCCACAGCGAAGCTCGTCGCATCCGGGTTCAGGCCGTCGAACGTTGCGGCGGTTCCGTGGTCGCTGTTGGCGTGGAAGTAACCCGCGGCGAAACCAAACGGACCGTGGTTATACGCAAGCGCGGCGGCGTACGTCTGACCGCTTGCCGTGCTGCCCGGCACACCGCCGAACGCGTACATCGCCGATGCCTGCAGCCCCGCATAGTTCGGCGTGGTGTACTTGATCGAATTGTTGGTCCGATAACTATTGTCGTAGTTATCCATATCGCCCGGCGTCGCGAAGGTCGGGCCGAAGGTGTCGTCGTTCGTCAGCGGCTGGATCAGGTCGATCAGCGGATCGTACTGACGGCCGAGAGTCACCGTGCCCGTGTTCTCGCCCGACAGGCCGACCATTGCGGTGCGGCCGAACATGCGCTGTCCCTGACCAAGGCGGCCGTTGTCGACGTTAAAGCCGCTTTCCAGCTTGAAGATGGCCGACAGACCACCGCCCAGATCTTCCGTGCCCTTCAAACCCCAGAGGTTCGGCGACAGATTGCCGGCGGCCAACTGGAACGTTCCGCCCGAGTGGTTCGCACCTTGCTGGTTGCCGAAGTAGGCAATACTCGTATCGATCGCGCCATAAAGCGTGACGCTGCTTTGTGCGTGAGCGACCGACGTCATGGCCGCGAGAGAAGCTAAGGCAAGAATTGTTTTTTTCATGAAAATTTATCCGAGTAAAGATACTGGTCTGGATTTGCTATCCTGCGAGTTCACTCGCGAACCGAACGTTTGAATCCGTTTGAAGCCTTTTTCCCGGGGAAAATATCTTCCGGATACACACCACCTGATTTCATCCGGTTCGATCGGCTACTGCGGCGCAAATATATATGATGGCGCGATGTTAAAAGATCGATTCATATTGAAATTCTAATTTTCAGAAAGTTGAAAAACCTGCAGGCTATATGTGGAAAGGGCAAGAGGCAATTTGACTCACCCTTGTTAATTGTTTTTTTGGCCTGTGTTGGTTGATTGCCACATGCCGATCCATCTGATGAATGGGCGTTGATCGGCGAATTCTCTTCCCACATCCCGATACTGCCGGCGTCAAATATTCATTCAAGCGGAGCATTGCCTCGCGACGGACGATTCATTCTCCGCGGGGGTATTAATTGATTGCCAGCATGACTATTGAAGGCCGTCGCAGTGCCCGCCATTGCGTCTGATTAATGGTGAGGTGCTGCCGCGCCATGCACGCGCTCCGGGTTGGCGACAAAAAACGGCGACGCTAGAATCGATCGCCTTGGCATCTGCCAGGCGCCGGCCGGTTCACACGCTGTCTAGGAGCTAACGTGGAAATCAAGTGGATCGAGGATTTCATCGCGCTCGCGCAGCACCAAAGCTTCTCGCGAGCCGCCGAACTGCGCAACGTCACCCAGTCCGGGCTCAGCCGGCGCATTCAGGCGCTCGAACAGTGGATTGGCGCTGAGTTGATCGACCGCAGCACTTACCCGCCGACGCTCACGCCAGCGGGCCGGCTCTTCCTGGAAGCCGCCGAAGATATAGTCGGCAAACTGTTCGACACGCGCGCCATCATTCGCAGCGAGCAACGCATGCCGGGAACAGGACTGCAGATCGCCGCCGGTCACGCCCTTTCGGTTGGCTTTGTCCCCGACTGGCTGCAATCGCTGCAAAGCCGCTTTAGCGGGCTGCGGGTGCGCATCGTGCCGACCAATGTGCACGACTCGATTCTGATGCTGGTCAACGGCAACTGCGAACTGATGCTCGCGTATGAGCACCCTGACCTGCCCCTGCACCTGGACGCCACACGTTACCCTCACCTCACCGTCGGGCGCGACGTGTTCCTGCCGGTGTGCGCGCCGAGCCAGCGCTCAACGCCCTCATTCAGGCTGCCCGGGACGCCGGGGCGTCCGCTGCCGCTGATCGGCTATAGCGCCACCACCTACTTCGCCCGCTGCCTGCATCTGCTGCTGCATCGCGCGAGCAAGAATCCCGCGTTGGTTCCGCACTTCGAATCCGACATGGCCGATGTGCTCAAGAAGCTCGCGCTCAATGGCGAAGGCATCGCGTGGCTGCCGCGGAGCCTGATCGAAGCCGAACTGGCTAGCGGCACGCTCGTGGCCGCCGGCGATCGCACCTGGCAACTCGATCTGCAACTGCGGCTGTACCGCGATCGAAACAACGACATGCCACTGCTCAAAGACCTCTGGGAGTATCTGGAGTCCCGCACCGAGGCCTGACACACGGCGAATGCCCGTCTCCGCGACCTATGCGGCTGCCGCATAGCGCGATGTCAAGGCCGCATCACGTTCATTTCTGTCGTCTTTAGTATCCGTCCAAGTCTTCTCCGTACGGTGATCCACGCCTACGGAAAGACGAAGCGCACGCACGTCTCCTGCTAAAGGAGGATGTGCCCGGAAGGACACCTGGACTGGTCGACGAAGAAAGGGACCATTATGAAAAATCGCCTCACGCTCTATATTGCCGTCGGCATGGTACTCGGCGTCGTCGCCGGTTACGTGTGCCACGCGAGCGCCCCCGACGCCGCTGCAGCAAAAGCCATGGCCGGCAATTTCTCGATCATCACCGATATTTTTCTGCGGCTCATCAAGATGATCATCGCGCCGTTGGTGTTCGCCACGCTCGTTTCGGGCCTGGCGGGCATGGAGAGCGGTCAGGATGTCGGCCGTATCGGGCTACGCACGGTTGGGTGGTTCGTCTGCGCGTCGCTGGTCTCGCTCGCCTTGGGGCTCGTGCTCGCCAATGCCCTGCAACCGGGTGCCGGCTTGCACATGGTGGCGAGCGGCAGCGATGTGAACACCGGACTCAATACGGCCGGGCTGAACTTCAAGGACATCGTCACGCACGCGTTTCCGACCAGTCTGCTCGACGCGATGACGCGCAACGACATCCTGCAGATCCTCGTGTTCTCCCTGTTCTTCGGCCTGGGGCTGGGCGCGCTAAAGCACGATGCGCGCGTCAAGGTGGTCGTGCAAGCGATCGACGGCATGGTGCCCGTGATGCTGCGGCTCACGGACTACGTGATGCGCGTCGCGCCGTTCGGTGTGTTTGGGGCGATTGCATCGGCAGTGACGCTGCGTGGTCTGGGCGTATTGCTGACCTACGGCAAGTTGATTGGTTCGTTCTACCTGGGTTTGGCCCTGTTGTGGGCGGCGCTGGTTGGCGTCGGCTATCTGTTTCTGGGCAAGCAGGTGGGAGCGCTGCTTAAGGCGGTGCGCGAACCGGCCATGCTGGCATTTTCGACCGCCAGCAGTGAAGCCGCTTATCCGCGCCTGACCGAGCAACTCGAGAAGTTCGGCGTCGACAAGAAGGTGGTCGGCTTTACGCTGCCGCTCGGCTACGTGTTCAACCTCGACGGTTCGATGATGTATCAGTCGTTTGCGGCGATATTCATCGCCCAGGCCTTCGGTATCGACATGCCGCTGTCGCAACAGATCTTCATGCTGCTGGTGCTGATGCTGAGCAGCAAGGGCATGGCCAGCGTGCCGCGCGGTTCGGTCGTAGTGGTCGCCGCCGTGGCGCCGCTGTTCCATTTGCCCGCCGAAGGTGTAGTGATGGTGCTCGCCATTGACCAGATTCTCGATATGGGGCGCACAATGACGAACGTGATCGGCAATAGCGTAGCGACCGCTGTGATTGCAAAGTGGGAAACGCGTCGCAGCGACGTCAGCGCCGCTGCTATTACGGAGTTCGAACAACTTCAGAGCGAAGTGCAATGACAGCACGGACGTTACCAGCCAGGCGAGTGTTTGGTGTAATCGGCGGGCTTGGGCCGCTCGCCGGTGCAGATGTGCTGTTCAAGCTGATTCAGGCAAGCCCGGTGCGTACAGACGCTGAACACTTCGACGTCGTGTTCGAGCAACATCCGTTTCGCAACGCGAATACCTCGCGCGCCGCAACGACGGAGCGCAAGCTTTATATCTTCGACATGATCCGCGACTTCGAAAAGCGCGGCGTCACGACGGTTCTGCTGCCGTGCTTTTTGAGCCATACGTTCATGGGGGAATTGCAGGAGAACGTGTCGGTGCAGATCGTCGATATGGTCGATGCATTGCGTGAGTATGTGATGCGTTGCTTTCCTTCGGTGCGGCGAGTGGGGGTGCTGACGTCGGACTACATTCGTGATGAGCATTTGTTTGAGCGGTATTTCAGTGCGCCGGAGTTTGAAGTGTTGCATCCGGCTCGGAGCGCCGTCGGTGGGGTTGATTTTGTCACCGGGGCGGTTTACGGGGACGGCGGCATCAAGAGCGGTAGGCTTGAAGGTAAGCCTGTGGAACTGTTGCGTGAAGCTTGCCTGGATCTGATCGCGCAGGGTGCGGAACTGATTCTCCCCGGCATGACGGAGATTGGCCTCGTGGCGCATCGGATAGGGACGCTTTGCGTACCCATCGTCGATTCGAATCTTGTGTACGCCCAATACGCGGTAGCGGGTCAATGCGTTAGCCGCGAACGGGGGTTCAAGGTTGGTGTGGTCGGTGGTGTCGGACCCGCCGCAACGGTGGATTTCATGCAGAAGCTGGTGCGCAGCACGCCCGCGACACGCGACCAGGAGCACATCAAACTACTGGTCGAGCAGAATCCTCAGATTCCGGATCGTACGGACAACCTGCTCGGTGATGGTCCGGATCCGACGGTATCGCTGTATGCGACGTGCAAGAAGCTCGAAGCGGGGGATGTCGACATCATCGCGATTCCCTGCAATACCGCGCATGCGTTCGTCGAACGGATTCAACCGTACCTGAATGTGCCGATCGTCAATATGCTGACCGTGAGCGTCGAATATTTGCGGGCGACGTTTCCCGAGCTGCGCGAAGTTGGACTGCTGGCGACGACGGGCACGATCATGAGTGGGGTTTATCGGAAGGCACTGGAGGTGCATGGGCTCAGACAGGTCGTGCCGAGTGATGGGCTGCAGGCGCGGGTGATGAATGCGATCTATGGCGAACGTGGGGTGAAGGCGGGGTTCCTGGCGGGTGAGTGTATCGGCGATGTTACTGCGGCCGTGGATGAGTTGAGCGAATGCGGTGTTGAGGTGATTCTTCTTGGGTGTACTGAGTTGCCGTTGTTGTTGCCCGAAGGGAAGATGTATTCGGGCGGCGGTGGGGTTGTGAATCTTGTTGATCCGACGGAGATTCTTGCGAGGCGGTGTGTGGCGTATGCTCGCGGTGAAATCGGATTAGCGAATGCGTTGATCGACAGCGCCAAGGATGCCTGCACCCGGTAATTCCCGATGTTCGTAGAAAGCACTACGTCTCAAGCTCGCCGAAATCATGCACGTACTCCCCGGCCACGAAGCGATCGAATCGCTGACACCAGCTTCTCCCCGGCCAGAGATAGTCGACGCGCCCTTCCGCTGGTCGATACACAGCGGTATAAGCCGTGGTGAACCCGACACGCCGCGAGTAAAGCGGCGGCTCCAGGAAACGCGCAATCAACGAAGCCAACGTCATGGCAGGCTCATCCAGCGCAGCAAGCAAGGTCTGCAAGCGTTCGGCGCTCGTATTACCCGCCCTCGGTCGAGGCGGTGTCTCTTGATGGTTTGTGCAAGCCGCTACTCGCGATACAACCGGCGCGCGGTCCGGGCCAAGAAACACGGTAGCGTATGCGCCCGATCGATCCAGCAGCGTCACGTTTTGCGAAAGCGCAATCGGAATACGACTCAGCGCCTCAACGGCCTCATCCACGCGGCGGCAGGTTTCGAGCACGTAGCGCAACATCAGGATGACGGAGAATCCTAAGCCTTGCGACTGGCCGCCTCCGGCTGTCAGGCTCGCGACCAGTCCGTCTTCGTTCATGCCGTCGAGGCAGCCGCCCCATGGGCGTTGCGCTTTGGCCATCACGCGTTTTCCCGACCATGCCGTCAATTCGAAACGCTCGGTGATCATGTCGAGCGGGAAGTCCATGTTGCGAATCAACGCCGGGCCGCCTTCGCCGAGCCATACCGCCTGGCTGCAACCCATCGGAGAAAGCGCAGGGCGATAGTGACTCAACAGGCAGTGAGCCGCTTCATCGTCGCCAACCAGAGCGCAGGCCTCGTCGTAGTGCGGCAGCAGTTCCGGCATATGACGCTGCAACGCTAGTCGGCATTCAGTCGCAGTTGGCGGCGCGGTACGGCACTCGCCTCTGTACCAACGCTCGGCGGCTTCGCGGCCGGCGTTAAAGCGCGCCAGCCAGGCCTCGCCCGGTCGATCCTCCTGCGTGACAACGTAGCGCTTGTGCATGCGACGCTTCCTGGGTCTCGGCTGCGGATTGGCTTGAGACCCAAGGTCCCGTTGGCATGATGGCGTTAGCTTAACCTTGAACGGGAGTGCTAGCCCGTCACCCGCTTAAACCATCCAGCGCTAACGCTCCTCGCCGAACAGCACATCCATCGGATAGGGCAATGCTAGCGGCGGCATCTCATCGCGGTGGAAAAACCGCGTCGATTTAGTTTCGTTATCTGTTGGAACGCCCGAGCCGCCCACGATCTGACATTCGAACAGCGTGACCACGTATTCGACCTCGTCACCATTCGGATACGTATAGCGAAACGCGCTCCCACCATACACAGCGAGGATGCGTCCGACGCGAACCTCGTAGCCGGTCTCCTCCATCACCTCCCGGGTGATCGCTTCCTGCGGACTCTCGCCCAACTCAATGCCGCCGGCCGGCAGACTCCATGCCTCGCCTGACGACTTCTCCTGCAACAGCAGGCGTCCCTCTGTGTCGCGAATGATCGCCGCGACCGACGGGCTCAGGATCAATCCGGGGCCGACGCGTTTGCGCAGCCAACTGAGGTAGCTTTCGTTGTGCATGGTAGTAGTGTGATGTTTCGCGACCGCAGAATTGTAGACCACGAACTTCCGCCCCCCAGGTGCCCCCATCCCACCTCCTTTACAATACCCACGTTTTTCCGCCCTCGAACAACCGTCCGTCCCGACACCTCACAAAAGGGGTCTTCATGATCGTCAAACCGCGCGTACGTGGCTTCATCTGCGTGACCACCCATCCTGTTGGCTGCGAGGCCAACGTCAAGGAACAGATCGACTACGTCACCGCCAGCGGTCCCATTGCCGACGGTCCCAGGAAAGTCCTGGTGATCGGCGCCTCGACCGGTTACGGTTTGGCCGCCCGCATCACGGCCGCGTTCGGTTGCGGCGCAGCTACGCTCGGTGTGTTCTTCGAACGGGCCGGCAGCGACACCAAGCTGGGCACCGCAGGCTGGTACAACACCGCCGCGTTCGAAAAGATCGCCACGGACAAGGGTTTGTACGCGAAGGGCATCAACGGTGACGCATTCTCAGACGCGCTCAAACAACAGACCATTGACGTCATCAAGCGCGATCTCGGCAAGATCGATCTGGTCGTGTACAGCCTTGCATCGCCGCGGCGCACGCATCCCAGGACCGGCGAAGTGTTCAATTCGACGCTCAAGCCTATCGGCAAAGCCGTCACCTTGCGCGGCATCGATACCGACAAGGAAGTCGTCCGGGAGACCGCGGTCGAAGCGGCAACGCAAACGGAAATAGACAATACCGTCGCGGTCATGGGCGGCGAAGACTGGCAGATGTGGATCGATGCGCTTCTTGAAGCCGACGTGCTCGCCGACGGCGCAAAGACCACCGCCTTTACCTACGTCGGCGAAAAGATCACCCACGACCTCTACTGGAACGGCTCCATTGGCGCGGCGAAGAAGGACCTGGACCAGAAGGTGGTCGGCATTCGCAAGAAGTTGGCGCGCACGGGCGGCGATGCGCGCGTCTCCGTGTTGAAAGCGGTCGTTACCCAGGCGAGCTCGGCCATTCCCATGATGCCGCTGTACCTGTCGCTGCTGTTCAAGGTGATGAAGGAAAAGGGCACGCACGAGGGCTGCATCGAGCAGGTCTACGGACTCTACAAGGACAGTCTCTACGGAAACGCGCCGCACCTCGATGATGAAGGGCGTCTGCGCGCAGATTACAAGGAGCTCGATCCGCAAGTGCAAGCCGAGGTCCAACAACTCTGGGACCAGGTGACGAACGAGAACCTCTACACGCTCACCGACTTCGCCGGCTACAAGACGGAGTTTCTACGCCTGTTCGGCTTCGAGATCGACGGCGTAGACTACGACGCGGAGGTCGATCCCGACGTGCAGATTCCTCATGTGGTTCAAGTCTAGGCTTTTGCAGATCATGTGCCGCCCTGCGGCGGTACGAGGCCTTACTTCTGCTAAAAGCAGACGCAAGGCCTGAACAGGAGTGTGCGCGATGAAAAAAATTCTGATCATCGGGATTGGCGCGGGAGACCCCGACTACATGACCGTGCAGGCGATCAACGCGCTCAATCGGGCAGACGTGTTCTTCGTCATGGACAAAGGCGCCGTGAAAGAGAAACTCGTTGCCCTGCGCAAGCAGATCATCGAGCGCTTCGTCACGCACGATCACTATCGCATCGCCGAAGCAACGAGCCCCGAGCGCAGACGCGACGACGGCGACTACACCTCGGCCGTAGACGAACTGAATCGCGACAAGCAACGGATATTCGAACACCTGATCGCCGACGAGATGCGCGAAGGCGAATGTGGTGCGTTTCTCGTCTGGGGCGACCCGTCGTTGTACGACAGCACAATACGTATTATCGAGGCCATTGCCCATGGTGAACAGCACGCCTTCGACTATGAGGTGATTCCAGGCATCAGCAGTGTCCAGGCGCTCGCCGCCCGCCACAGAGTGCCGCTGAATCTGATCGGGCGCTCGGTAGAAATCACCAACGGCCGCGGAATCGCCAACGGCTTCCCGGACAACGTGGACAGCGTCGTCGTGATGCTCGACTCGCAGAATACCTACCGGAAGCTTGTCGATGAGGATCTGGATATCTACTGGGGTGCCTACGTGGGAACGCCCGACGAGATCCTGATCTCCGGAAAGCTGCGGGACGTCGCGGACGACATAGAACGTGTCCGGGCGGAGGCGCGTCGCACCCATGGCTGGATCATGGATACTTATCTGCTGCGCAGGCCTGCCTAAGTTTCGCTGACACACTATTCAGATCAGGAGATTGCCATCATGGATGCACGTGAATTACTGCTGAAGATGTTCCGCTATCAGGCATGGGCGAACGGCGAATTGCTGGATTCCATGAATGGATTGAGCGCGGAGCGTCATGCGACGGAACTGCACCAGACCATCAGGCTGATGAATCATTGTCTGGTGGTGAACAAGATCTTCGCGGCTCACCTCATGCGCGAACCTCATCGCTTCCCGGCAGACAACACGCCAGGCACCCCGGAACTGGCGGAACTGCGCGCCGATCTCGCGTCGACCGATCAGTGGTACCTCGACTACGTAGGAGCGGTGACGCCGGCCATGCTGTCCGAATCGGTACCCTTTGTCTTCACCGACGGCGACAGGGGGTATATGACGCGCGACGAGATGCTGACCCATGTCGTGACCCATGGCGGCTATCACCGCGGCGAGGTCGGGCGAATCCTGAAGCAGGTGTCCAGCGCATCCGAGCAAAGCATTCAATTGCCATGGGACACCTACGCCGTGCATCTGCATAGAAGTGAACCTTCGCGCCGGCTCCAAGGGCAGGTGCCTTTGTCAGAGGTCGTTCATCCCGGGCAATAAGCGCTAAACGTGGTGGGCAGCGGTATCGGCTAGACAATCCTCCGTGATCGGAGTTCGACAATGATCCAGGCAGTGAACCCACCCGAAGTGTGGTCGCCGTTCGGCGCGTTTTCGATGGCCGTCATTCAGGGTGACGGCCAGATCGTCCATCTGAAGGGCCAGGTATCGCTCGATCGGCACGGACAGGTTGTCGGCGCCAACGATATGCGCGCGCAGACACGCCAGGTTCTGCACAACATTCGCGATGTTCTCGCAGCCATGGGTGGGGAGATGGCCGACATCCTCTCGCTCGTTCACTACGCGACGGATATCGACGTCTTCATGCACGCGGCGGATATTCGAAAGACGTTCTTCGCCGAACCGTATCCGGTGACCACCACGGTGCAGGTCGAGCGCCTGTACCGTCCTGAGTTGATGATCGAGATCGCCGCGATCGCGGAAATTCCCCGGGACAGGTTCCGGCGCCCGGCCTCGTCCTCGTCAACACCGCACACACCCATCAACGCGCCCGCCGCACCGTGATACTGCCGCCCGAGTCCGCTGAGGGTGGGCGGCAGGTTGGCTGTCGCGCGGCACATCACCGTGGCCTTTGGCGTCATCGGGAATCGGGGCGTTCATCACCGTGTCTACTCAATCGAGGCGATTCGTTTGCGGTTCAATCAATGATAGCAGCGCGTGTCACAGCGAATCTGCAATGTACTCCCGCAACCACCGATGCGCCGGATCGCGATGCGAGCGCTCATGCCAGAGCATGGCCATCTCGTAGCCCGGCACCTCGATAGGCGGTTCAACCGCGCGTAACGCAGGGGTGTCGACGAGGCGCGAAGGCAGCATTGCTACGAGGTCGGTGCTCGCCAAAACCTTCATCATGAACAGGAAGTGTGGAACGGAGAGCACGACCCGGCGCGTAAGACCGGCCTCTGCGAGCGCGTCGTCGGTCACGGCCCGAAACCCGGGGCCGTCCAGCGACACAATCACATGCTCGAGTTTGCAGAATTGCGCGAGCGTCGGTCGGCGCTTCAGGCCCGGATGACCGGCCCGGCCCACCAGCACATAGCGCTCCGCAAAGAGTACCCGCCGATGCAGTCCGGCAGGCGCGTCCTCACTGGTATGAAAGGCGAGATCGATTTCCCCTTGCTCGGCCTGCTTCGCGATTCGCGACGGAAACGCTTCTACGACGCCCAGCCGCGTGCCCGGCGCCACCGAACGCAAGCCGGCGATGGCCGGCAGCAGGATGGTCGATTCGCCGTAGTCGGCGGCGGCGACACGCCACGTGTTGCTTGCCGTGGCGGGATCGAACGGACTCGCTGGTGCTACCGTGCGTTCGAGCGCTTCCAATGCTTGCCGCAAGGGTTCGCGCAACGCTTCGGCTCGCGCCGTGGGTCGCATACCGCGTGGCCCCGGTAACAACAGCGGGTCGTTAAAGATATCTCTCAGTTTGGCGAGATGAACGCTCACCGAAGGTTGAGAGAAGTTCAGGCGTTCTGCTGCACGCGTCACATTGTGCTCGGAAAGCAAAACATCGAGCGTGACCAGCAGGTTGAGGTCTAGCCGTCTTAGATTATTCATGGCAATACCTGCAATATTGGATATTCATTTCCAATATACCTGAGCCGGACCTATCCTGCCCTCATCTATCCACAGAGGTCCTGCCATGAATGTTCTTCTCGTCTATGCCCATCCTGAGCCCAGGTCATTGAATGGCTCGCTCAGGGATTTCTCGATCAACCGCCTTGAGGAGGCGGGCCACGTCGTGCAGATATCGGATCTGTACGCCATGAACTGGAAAGCGGTGCTCGATGCGAACGACAGCACGGTCCACGAGGTCGGCGCGCGCTTCGATCCCGCAGCCGACTCGAAGCATGCGTTCGAACATGGGCTGCAGAGCGCAGACATCGAACGCGAACAGGACAAGCTGCGATGGGCGGATACGGTGATCCTGCAGTTTCCGCTGTGGTGGTTCTCGATGCCCGCGATTCTGAAAGGCTGGGTAGAACGCGTCTACGCGTATGGTTTTGGCTACGGCGTCGGCGAACACTCCGACGTTCGCTGGGGCGACCGCTATGGTGAAGGCACGCTGGCAGGCAAGCGTGCGATGCTGGTCGTCACCGCGGGCGGATGGGAGTCGCACTACGGTCCACGCGGAATCAATGGGCCGATCGACGATCTGTTGTTCCCCATCCACCACGGCGTGCTGTACTACCCCGGTTTCGATGTCCTGCCGCCGTTCGTACTCTATCGGACCGGTCGCATGGACTCCGAACGGTTCGCAAGGACGTGCGCCGAACTCGGAAAACGTCTCGACGATCTCGGGAAGACCGAGCCGATCGCGTTTCGCCCGCAGAACGCCGGCGCATACGAGATCCCGGCACTCACGCTACGGCCTGACGTTGCAACGGATCAGGTCGGCTTCGCTGTTCACGTCGCGTAAGTTCGGGCGCCTGAGCTCACGGTCTTTCCGCGCCCGTATCGGGTGCCGCTTCCGGCACGTCAGGCGTCGGCGTGGGTGTCGAACCCGGTTCTTCGGACGGGAATCCACCGTTGCCTTGCGTGACACCCGGCCGCTCGCCGGCCGAGGTCGGCGCCGCCGGCGGCACCGCAGCCGCCGAGGCGGGCAATCCGCCCATACCCGCACTCGACGCAGCCACAGGCCCCGATGCGGCCTCATGAGACGCACCGAGCAAAGGCGGCAACTCGCGCGGCACTGAGGCTCCGGATGCAGCGGGGACACCCGATGCCTGCGACGCCGCGGGCGCAACCGGCGCAATCTGCGCACCCGGCGCAGGCTTCGGCACTACGCGACGAACCGGCGCGGCAGGCGCCGGCGTCTGCGGCTTCGATCCGAACAGATAAGCGATCCACGCATGCAGTTTGTCGCGGAACTGGTCGAACACCCCTGGCTGCACCTCGGTGTCGAAACGGACCCGCGAATCGATCAGCCGCGCACGCAGCGCACGCTGATAGAAGTCACCGACGATCGGCAGCGCGGTATGCGCCCCTTCGCCCCAATAAGTGCTGCCGAGCGTGACACGTCCGTCGTCGAAACCGACCCACGCGCCCGCCACCAGTTGCGGCTGCATCAGAATGAACCAGCCGTCCGCATTGTCCTGCGTGGTGCCGGTCTTGCCCGCCACATCCGCGCGGATGCCGAAACGCGAGCGGATGGCCGCGCCCGTGCCGCGATTCACGACATCACGCATGACATCGATCAGCGTCCGGTCCGCCGCAGCCGGCAAGGCCCGCTCCGGCGACGCGGGCTCAAACTGCGCGAGCACGTTGCCATTGCGGTCCTCGATGCTCGTCACCATGCGCGGTTCGAGATACATGCCGTCGTTCGCGATCGTGCTGTAAGCCGACACCATCTCCTTGATCGTCACCGGACTCGTGCCCAAGGCGAGCGACGGCACCGCCTCGAGCGTGCTGTCGCGCACGCCCATCGCGCGGGCGAGGTGCACCACCTTGTCGGGTCCAACCTGCTCCATCAATTGTGCGGTGATACGGTTGCGCGAATACGCCAGCGCATCGCGCAGCGTCATCGGCTTGCCGCTCGGCGCAACGTCGTCGTTCGGACGCCAGATCTCGCCACCCTTCAGCGCGATTTCGACGGGCTGATCGATGAAGGTATCCGTCGGCTTCGCGCCGTCTGCGAAAGCGGCGCCATACACAAACGGCTTGAAAGTCGAGCCGGGCTGACGGCGCGACTGCTGAACGTGATCGAACGGTTCATCGGCAAAATCGCGGCTGCCGACCCACGCCTTGATTTGTCCGTTGCGCGGATCGATGGCGAGAAAGCCCGCTTGCACTTCGGTCTTGTCATGGCACAGGTTGCGCACGAACGTCCGGTCCGAGCTGAGATGCTGGAGCGCATCGTCGTCGCTCTGGCCTGCCGTGCGCAAGGCCCGATAGTCCTGCGTCTCGCGGATGAAGGTCTTGAAGAGATCGTTGCCCGGCGCGCAGCCCGATCGTCCGCTCCACGCGTTATTCGCGATCGACTGCAACGCATTGCCCTGCAACGCGACGGCCGCGGTCGCCATCGACTGCAGGCGCGAATCGATCGTCGTATGAACGATTAGTCCATCTGAGTAAATGTTGTAGTCGTTGCGGTCAGCCCAAGAGATCAGCCATTTACGCAACTGCTGCGCGAAGTGCGGCGCGGGCCCAGGTGGCTCGATCTGCCGTTCGAAGTCGACGCGCAAGGGCTTGCGCCTGAGCGTGTCGTAAGCCGCGGGTGTCAGCCGGCCATATTTGACCATCTGCGCGAGCACCGTGTTACGGCGCTCCAGCGCGCGATCCGGGTTCAGCACCGGGTTGTAGTAGCTATTGCCCTTGAGCATGCCGGTCAGCGTGGCGCTTTCCAGAATGTCCAGTTGGTCGGCCGATTTACCGAAGTAGGTGCGCGCGGCCATTTCGATGCCGTACGCGTTGTAGAGAAACGGCACCGTATTCAGGTACGTTTCGAGAATCTGGTCCTTGCTGTAGGCCGCTTCGATCTTCAGCGCGGTGATCGCTTCCTTCACCTTGCGCGTCAAGGTCGGCGCACGGCCGATCTCGTCGGGATAGAGGTTGCGCGCGAGCTGCTGCGTGATCGTCGAGCCGCCCTGACGGTCGCCACCGAAGGTATGCAGCGCCGCCGACCCGGTCCGCCGCCAGTCGATGCCGTGATGCTGATAGAAACGGTGGTCCTCGGTCGAGATCAGCGCATCGACCATGTGCGGCGAGATATCGGACAGCGCGACCCATTCGCGGTTCGAGGGCTTGAATTCGGCCAGCAGCTTGCCGTCTGCCGACAGGATCTGCGCCGGTTGATCGACCCGTGCCTTACGGATATCGCTGATGCTCGGCGTGAAAGGGATCAGCACAATCACATACAGCAGCACCAGCGCAGGCGGCGTAGCGAGCGTGAGCAGCACGCCGCGCCGCGTCGGATGGCGCAGATGAAACAGCGCCGTGGCCAGCAGCGGCTGAAGCAGACGCGCGGCGCAGCGGATCAGCCCGATCACGAGACGAAACCCAGCCCCCAATACACGCGCCAGCCGGCCCATCCACTTGCGGCAGGACTCACGTACGGACGATGCAAATTGGCGACTCACGCTGGTTTCAGCCCATCTTGAAAAGCGTGAATGGTATCAAACTGCGTATTGAGAGCCGGATTCATGCCGAAGAACAGGGCAGACAGGGGGCGTCGACAATCCGGCTACAGGCTGGCGAGGCTGGTGTCGGATACCTCGGCCCCCTCCCCGGCCTTCAGGAAATCGACAAAGGCTCGCAACGGCGCCGGCAGGTGGCGCCGCCCCGGATAGTACAGAAACGGCCCTGAAAAACGCGGCCACCAAGGCTCCAGGATCGGCTCCAGCGCGCCGCTATCGAGGTGCGGGCGCAGCATCCCCTCGAACAGATGAATCACGCCCACACCCGCTAGCGCCATGCTGATCGCGAGATCCATAGCGGCGCCCGGTCGCACGAGGAGCGGTCCCGAAGGATCCAGCCGCACCACCTCGCCGTCGCGCTCAAAATCCCACGTGGGCTTCGCGCCGCCGGCGAACTGGCCGCGCAAGCAGGCATGCCCGAGCAGATCGCGCGGATGCTCGGGTCTGCCATGGACGTCCAGGTAGCTCGGCGCCGCAGCCGTCGCGAAGCGCTGCACACGAGGGCCGATCGGGACAGCGATCATGTCCTGCTCGAGTCGCTCGTCGTAGCGGATGCCGGCATCGCAGCCGATCGACAGCACGTCGACAAAGCCATCCTCGACCACCACCTCCACGCGGACGTCGGGATAAGCCTTCAGAAACGCCGCGATGACCGTTGGCAAAACCATCCGCGCGGCGCTCGACGGCACGTTGAGCTTGAGCGTGCCGGTGGGCTTCTCCCGGAATCCGTTCAGGACGTCCAGCGCCGCCTCCATCTCGCTGAACAAGGGCGCCAGCTTTTCGATGAGACGCAGCCCCGCTTCGGTCGGCGCCACGCTACGCGTGGTGCGGTTCAGCAGACGCAGGCCGAGCTTCGCCTCGAGACGCCGCACGGCAATGCTGAGACTGGAGGCGGATACCCCGCTGACGCGGGCCGCGTCGCGAAAGCCACCGGCGCGCGCCACGGATACGAAGGCGGCAAGATCGTTCAATTCCATGGTCATTGTTCACAATTTGCAACAACCTGTGCAATTTAGATCGGATTATCTAACAACGCAATCGCGACCATACTGCAGCCATCACTCGTCAAGGAGAGCGCAATGTCAAACTTCACCCCCGTGGACACCTTCAGGCTCGCCGGCCGTCCGGTCCGCCGCATGGGCTATGGCGCCATGCAACTAGCCGGACCCGGCGTTTTCGGCCCGCCCAAGGATCGCGACGCAGCCCTCGCGGTGCTGCGCGAAGCGGTGGCCACCGGTGTCAATCACATCGATACCAGCGACTTCTACGGTCCTCATGTGACCAATCAGATCATTCGCGAGGCGCTTCACCCGTACCCGGACGATCTGGTGATCGTCACCAAGGTGGGTGCGGTGCGGGGCAACGACGGTTCGTGGCTCCCCGCTGCCGAGCCCAAGGATATCGAGCGCGGCGTGCACGACAATCTCCGCAACCTGGGCCTCGATGTGATCGACGTCGTCAACATGCGGATCATGGGCTCGATCCACGCACCCTCTGAAGGATCAATTGCCAAACAGGTGGAGGCACTGGCCGAACTCCAGCGTCAAGGGCTGGTGCGCCATATCGGCCTGAGCAACGTGACCTCGACCCAGGTCGCCGAGGCGCAGGGCATCGCGGAGATCGTGTGCGTGCAGAACCAGTACAACCTGGTCCAGCGCGAGGACGAAGCGCTGGTCGACGAACTGGCGGCCAAGGGCATCGCCTACGTGCCCTTCTTCCCGCTCGGCGGGTTCTCGCCGATCCAGTCCTCGGTATTGTCGACGGTCGCGCAAACGGTCGGCGCGACGCCGATGCAGGTGGCGCTCGCATGGCTGCTGCATCGCTCGCCTAACATTCTGCTGATTCCGGGCACGTCGTCGCTCGGGCATCTGCGTGAAAACATGCAGGCGGCGCAGTTGAGCTTGTCGGAAGCCGTCCTCGCTGAACTGGACACGATCCGCCAGGCCGGCGCCGAGCATTGATCGTGTGAGGGGGTCAGGGGCGTCGAGCGGTGCTCAGCCGGTCTGCCGGGTCGTACGCAGCACGAACGCTGCAAGTGTGCATCCGAGCATCGCGACGCCCGCAATCAGGAACGTGTCGCTATAGGCCATCAATAGCGCCTCGCGTCCGACGGTCTGATTGATGATGCCGAGCGCCAGTTCGCGTACGCCACTCAAATCGCTCTTCGGCAGCGCGTCGGCTCTCGCCAGGTGACTGCGTGTCAGCAGCCGCACGAGATCGGCGACGCGCTCCTGAAACGCCGGCGAGAACGGTGTGACCGATTCGCCGATCCGCATCGCGTGTAACTTCTCACGCTCCACCACGATCTGGCTCGCCACCGCAATGCCAATCGCGCCGCCTACGTTGCGCACCATGGTGAACAGCCCGGAAGCGGAGCCGAGCTGGCTTCGTTCCAGGCCGTCGACGGCCATCACGGACAGCGCGATCACCACCAGCGACTGGCCGACGCCACGCACGATCAACGACGGTATGACGACATTCCCGGCAGCGTCCGCATCGAGATGGATGTTCATCAGGCAACCTGCCGCGACCAGCGCGAAGCCGAGAATAATCGTTGTACGCGCGCTGGTGCGGCGCATCAGCGGCGGCGTCAGGAACGACATCACGAACTGCACAAGCCCGTACGGAATCATCGCAAGGCCGATATCACGCGCGCTATAACCCTGCAGTTGTGCGAAATAGTTAGGCACGAGGAACACCACACCGAACACGACGGCGCCGAACAGAAACTGCATCAGGCTCGCGATGCCGAAGTTGTAGCGTCCCAGCAGCCGCAGATTGATGAAGGGATCCGCCCGGCGTAACTGGATGATCGCGAACGCGGCGAGCCCCGCTACCGCGACGATCAGCGTGTCGACGATAAACGTCGAGGAGAACCAGTCTTTGCGCCCGCCTTCTTCGAGCGCGATCTGCAGCGCGCTCAGGCCGACCGCCATCGTCCCGATACCCAACCAGTCCGCGTTACGCAACTTCGCGAGATTCATCGGCAGCGGCTTGATCGACCAGCCGATTGCAGCGAGCAGCACAAGCGTCGGCGGAATCTGCAGATAGAAAATCCAGCGCCACGAATACATGTCGGTCAGGTAGCCGCCCATGGAAGGGCCGGCGGCCTGCGCGACGTTGTTGGCGATCGCGAAGAGCGCCATGCCGAGCGGATGTCGCGAGCTTGGTAATTCGGTGACGATAAGCTGGAACGAGAGGGGAATCAGCACACCACCAAACGCGCCCTGGAGGGCGCGCGCCACGATCATGGCGTCGATGCTGGGGGCGAGCGAGCATGCAAGCGAAAACACGAGGAAACCGCTTGCGCCCACCAGAAGCACGCGGCGTATCGTAAACACCTGCACCAGCCAGCCGGTCAGCGGAATAACGATGATTTCCGCCACCAGATAGGCGGTCGTGATCCATGAGCCTTCTTCGAAGCTGGCGCCGAGCGAGCCGCGAATGTCGGGCAGCGATGCGTTGGTCACGTGGACATTCATGCCGGCCATGAAGCAGCCGAATACGCCGCCGAGCACGACGATCCATGTACGCAGCGAGACGCTTTCAGAAGGTGTGACTGCCATCTTGCTGGGCGTCATGATGGCAGCGCACCGTTCGCGCCGCGCGTATCTACCTTGACGACGACGGACAAGCCTGCGCGCAGCCTAACAGCATCCACACGTGACGCGTCCACGTGAATCTTGACGGGCACGCGTTGCACGACTTTCGTGAAGTTACCGGTCGCGTTGTCCGGCGGCAGCAGCGCAAACTCGGCGCCTGAACCCGGCGCAATGCTGGTCACCTTGCCGTGCAGCGTACGGCCCGAATACGCGTCGACATCGATTTCGACGGGCTGGCCCGGCTGCATGTCGCCGAGCTGGGTTTCCTTGAAATTGGCCACGACGTACACATCGTCGAGCGGCACCACGGCCAGCAGCGGCATGCCGGTCTCGACATACTGTCCTGCCCGCACGGTGCGTTGGCCGACCTCGCCGGCGCGCGGCGCGCGGATCACCGTGTTTTGCAGATCGATCTGCGCAAGGGCGAGGGCGGCGCGCGCCTCGCTCAACTGCGCCTTCGCCTGCTCGATCGCAGCGAGGCTCTGCCCGCGGCGCTTGCGCAATACGTCCTGTTGGTCGCGCTGCGTCTCTACAGCGGCGCTCGCCTTCGTCAGCGCCGCATCCGCTTTCAGCGCATCGGCCTGCGCCTGCTCCCAGCGTTGTCCGCTCGATGCCTGTTGCGCATACAACTCGCGGTAGCGAGCCGCATCGGCGTCGCGGCGCACCGCGTCCGCCTTGGCGCCGCTTGCGTCGGCCTGCGCTTGCGCAATCAGGCTGCCTTGCTGGGTGGTCTGCGCATCGAGACTCGCGACACCCGCTTCCTCGGCGCGAATCGTCGCTAACGCGGCATCGACCGCCGCTTCTGCACGCGTCACTTTCGCCTGGTAGTCGCGGTCGTCGATGCGCACCAGCACGTCGCCGGCCTGCACTTTCTGGTTGTCTTCGACCGCCACCGTGCTGACATAGCCCGGCACGTGCGAGCTCAGCGTCACAACGTCGGCGCGCACATACGCGTCATCGGTGCTTTCGATAAAACGCCCGACGGTCCACCAGCGGACGCCCGCTACGACCGCCACCACGGCGACGATCGCGGCGCCGGTCGCGAGCCAGTGTTTTCTGCCGGGTATAGCGCGCTTTCCCGGAACGACAGTGGTGCTCATAAAAGGAACCCTGAATGAAGATGACGGATAACCCAACCTGTGTTGCGGGCCGCTTCAACGCTGCCAGCCACCGCCCAACGCCTTGAATACGGCGATCTGGTCGGACGAAATCTGCTCCGTCGACGCAGCAAGCGCGGCGTCGGTCGTGACTAGTTCGCGCTCGGCATCGAGCACATCGAGGAAATCAAGCGCACCGGCTTTGTAGTTCAGCTCGGCCAGATCGAACGCGCGGGCATGTTGCTCGCGTGCCTGCTGCAGCGCGCGATGCCGGTCCCACTCCGCGCCGTACAACGTGAGCGCCTGTTCGGTTTCCTTCAGTGCGTTCAAGACGCTCGCGTCGAACGACGCGAGCGCCGCGGCGCTGTCGGCTTGCGCCTGTGCGAGCTTCGCGCGGCTTACCGCCATGTTCGGGAAATGCCAGCTAATCAGCGGGCCGATACCCCACGCGACGGCATATTCGTTACCGAGCGAGGCAAGACTGCCGCTCGTCGACAGCCAGTTCACCGAACCGCCGAGCACCACCGACGGATACAACTCCGCGGTCGCAACCCCAACCCGCGCGCTGGCCGCGGCAAGATGCCGTTCGGCCTCACGTAAGTCGGGGCGGCGCTTGAGAAGCGCAGCTCCGTCGCCAACCGGGAACGGCGTGGCGATCACCGGTGCGGCGACACACTGCGCGGCTTGCTCGGGAAAATCCGCCGGCGCGCGACCGGTCAGCACGGCGAGCTCGTACAGGGCTGCCCGCCGCTTGCCCTGCAGGGTAGGCAGCGTGGCGCGCGTGTCGTCGACAAACGCCTGCGCACGCACCACCTCGAGTTCCGAGACGAGCCCTTGCGCACGCTGAAGCTGCGTCAGTTGAGCCACGCGGTCAGCGATCGCAAGCGAGCGTTGCGCAACCTCGATCTGCTCGCCATAGCTGCAGGCATGCGCGTAGGCATCCGTCGTCCCGGCGGCGACGGCGACCCGCAGTGCGTCGCGGGCGGCCTGCGTGGCGTCGGCGTCGGCCTGCGCGGAGGCAACCAGCTGGCGCACTCGACCCCACAGGTCGACTTCCCAGGAGATCGCCAGCGATGGCGCATAGGCCCAACGTGTTGGCGCGCTTCGGTGATCCGCCGCGGCGACGATCTGGTCGGAACTCTGCTTGCCGTAGTTGCCGCCTAACGCGACCGCCGTATCGGGCAAGCGAGCCGCGCCCGCTTCATTCAATACCGCTTGTGCACGTTCCAGATGCGCTGCCGCGACGGCCAGATCCCGGTTCTGCGAGAGCGCCTCCTCAACGAGGCCGTTCAGCACCGGATCGCGATAGAGCTGCCACCACCGGTCCGCGGCGGGGTCGGTCGAGACCCGCGCTGCCGTGGTAGACACGAACGGCCGGCTCGCGGCATCCGGTACGGCCGGTTCGCGGTATGGCGCGCCGACTGTGCAGCCTGTCGCCACGCTCGCGAGCACGCCGAGGCACGTCATGCGCAGCGCATCGCCAAGGTGTCGTACAGCCGGTTTGAAGGAACGCCATGAGCGGAAATGTGCCATCGATTGCCATGCGGTTCGGACAGGAGATGGCGGCAATGTTAATGTGACGTCTCCGGTTAATCTCGCGCAGAATCATCATTCATCGTCGCAAAATGGACTTCCCTTCGACGGACATCGATCTGATGGAGCAAGCCTCCCTCGTCGCGGTCATCGCCACCGATCCTCCGGCGCGCACCGCATTCCCCCTGCACTCGCACCGGCAGGGGCAACTGATTCACGCCATCTCCGGTGTGATGATCGTGTGCTCGGAAGGCGGCAGTTGGGTCGTGCCGACCGGGCGCGCGGTGTGGGTGCCGGGAGGCACGCGGCACGAAATTCAAACCGCCGGCGAAGTGCAGATGCGCACCGTCTTCGTGGAGCCGGGCGTGCGCGCCGGCTTGCCGGATGCGTGCCGCGTCATCGGCGTGAGTACGCTGCTGCGCGAATTGATCGTGACGGCGGCCAAAATAGACGAGTACGCGGCCAATAGCCCGCGCGCGCACCGCATCATGGGGTTGATCCTCGACGAGATTGAGATCGCACCGGCCTTATCGCTGCACGTGCCCATGCCGCGGCATCCCGCGCTGGTCGAGTTGTGCACGCAGTTGATCAATCAACCTTCGCTGCAGGTGACGCTCGCACATTGGGCGGACGAGGCGCATATGAACGAGCGCACGCTGGCGCGCACCTTCAGGCGCGAAACCGGCATGACCCAGGGCGCATGGTGCCGGCATGCGCGATTGCTGCTGAGCCTGCCGCGCCTCGCGGCCGGCGCGTCGATTCTCGAGCTCGCACTCGAGCATGGCTACGAGAGCCCGAGCGCGTTTGCCGCCATGTTTCGCAAGGCGCTCGGCGTGCCGCCGAGCGAATATTTCCGCAAGTCCTGACGAGACACCACGCCCCCTCGCACGCTGTCCGTTTCGCGACGACCACTGGACCATTTGCGCGCGCGATGTCGCGCCGATCAACGCTACAGTGGGACAACCAACACACTGAGCGACGCGCCGTGCACGACGCCCGTGCGATCGCACCATCATGGATCTGATTCAATGCATGCGGGTCTTCGTCGCCTTGACCGACGCCGGCAGTTTCACCACTACCGCGGAACAGCTTAGACTCTCGGCGCCGCAGGTCAGCCGGGCGGTCACATGGCTGGAAAACCATCTCGGTACGCGTCTGCTGAATCGCACCACGCGTTCAATGGCTCTGACCGAGGCCGGCGAGCAGTACCGCATCCGCACGCGCGAAATTTTGCATGCGCTGGATGCGTCGGAACGCGAAGCGAAGGGTTCGGTTCTGCATCCGCGCGGCCGCTTGCGCGTGCACTGCAGCGCGAGTCTCGCGAACCACTTCGTGATTCCGCTCGCCGCGCAATTTCAGGCACGCTACAACAACGTCAGCGTCGATCTCACGCTGGCGCCGAAGATGCCCGACCTGATTCGCGACGGCTACGACGTTGCGCTGGTCGCGATGGACAGCCTGCGTTCGTCCGATCTGATCGCGATCAGCGTAGGGCGCATGGATAGCATACTGTGCGCAGCGCCGGCGTACATTGCCGAACACGGCTTGCCGCAAGTGCCCGCCGCGCTCGAACAGCACCGCTGCCTGCAACTGGTGGCGCCGGCCTATGAGGACAGGATCTGGAAGTTCGAAAGCGAAACGGGTTGCGAGATCGTGACGCTCGATCCCGCGTTCACGGTCGACGTCGGCGCATCGCTCGCAATCGCGGTCAAGGCAGGAATGGGAATCGGCTTGCTGCCACACTTCGTGGTGGCCGACGATCTGCAGTCGGGCGCGCTGGTGCGTGTGCTTCCCAGATATCGCCTCAACAGCATCGAGGTTTTTCTGGTCTATGCCTCGCGCCGGTATCTCGATGCGAAGATTCGCGCGTGGATCGATTTCATGAAGACGCAGTTGCGCCTTGCGCTGTCAGCGAACTCGCCCTGTGAGACCGCGTCGCCCCGTCTGCGCCACAGCGCGCGCGATCTGACGGAAACGTCGTGACGGCGCGCGCAAAGCACTCGCCGTCACGGGTCGCAACGCTTACCTGGTGTTGAACAGGTTGCGCAGATTCGTCATGGCCATGTCGAGGAAGCCCGTCACGAACGCTTCGAATTCGGGCTGGCTGCCGGTACCGCCCGCCCACGGCTCGCCCGCGATGTCCCACGTCACCGTGCAGGCGTTTTCGCCGCGCGGCTCGGCACGCATCGAGGCCCACAGGTTGCCGATATCGAATGTCGTGTAAATCAGGCTCCACGTCATCACCATGGCGGCGTCGTCGTGCGTGTTCAATTGCTCGACAACGATGCTGCCGTCGGCAAACAGCTTCTTGCGCAGCGAGCGCACGCCGCTACCCGTCATCTCGGTGCGTTCGAGCCCCGTGATGAATTGGGCAAAGCCGGCAAAATCGCCGACCACCCGCCATGCGGCACGTGCGGAGACGTCGAGTTCGGCACGGCCCGTCAGGATCGGTGTAGCCGGTGCGTAAATCAGAGTGGCGGGATGCAGCGCGGGATTGGCTTTTTGCAGCATGGTATCTCCTCGGTAAGTAATGGACATCGGTAGCAAGGGAAAAACATCGCGCCCAGCTTCGCGCGGCGACGAACGCCGGTGTTACCACGCGGGTTCGGCGTCGTGCGGGTCGGCCGCGCGCGGGGCGCGGTCCACCATGGGCGTGTGCGGGTCAGGCGGCGGCAGGAAGCCGCAATCGATCAGATAGCGGAAGTGCTGGCCGAGCAGGCGTTCGTCCTTCTCCGGATAGGCGATGCCGAGACGCGCGAGCGTCGCCGCACTCCGCGCATGATCGATGACGGACATATCGCCGATGTCGTCCTGACGGTCGTCGAGGTAGAACGCTACGACGTCGAACAGCGCGTTCGCTTCGTCGATCGACAGTAGACGGTTACGCCATGTCGCGGCGTCCTCCAGCACGAGCGGATAGCCAAGGCGTGCGAGTGCCTGCAGATAGCCGTTCCATGTCAGGGGCCGGGGATTGTGCAGATGGAACACGCGCTCGCTGCGGCGTGGGTCGAGCGTACAGCCGACAATCGCGCGGGCAAGAAAGTCCACCGGACTCAAATCGAACTGCGCCTCGCCACCCGGCGCAAAACCCAGTTGCACCGAGCCTTTGACGAGCAGCAGGATGCGGTTGCGTCCCGGCTGGCACAGGCCGGTCTGTGCATGTCCGGTGATATTGCCGGGCCGCAGGATCGTCGCATCGATGCCGCGTTGCACCGCCTCCCAGACGAGGTGCTCCGAAACCCACTTGGTCAGGTTGTACCCGTTATTGACGAACACGGGTGCATTCGTCCCCGGCGGCGCTTCGAGCACGTTGCCACGCGCATCGATTGTGCTGGCTGCCGAGAGCGTCGATATGTAATGCAACGCCTTGCGGCGTCCTTCGCAGGCGAGACGCAGCAACGCGAGCGTCGAGCCGACATTCTCGTCGTAGAGGAACGGGTAGTCGTAGACGTGATTGACGTGCGCGCCGTTGTGATAGATCGTGCCAATCTCGCCGGCCAGTCGTTGCCAGACATCTTCGGCGAGACCGAGGCGAGGCTTCGCCAGGTCGCCGAGCAGAATACGGATGCGCGGATGGCCGCACAGGTGCTCCATGCCATTGACGATCACCGCATCGTCGAGCCGGTGATGCGCTTCGGCCACGCTATGCGCCCGCACGACGCAATAGATCGGGCCGTCCGTTTTCGCGATCAGTTCATGCAGGATGAAGGTACCGAGAAAGCCGTTCGCACCTGTCAACAGCACGGCGCCACGCCCCGTTTCCTCATCGCGCGTGGATTGCGGCTGGATATCGCGCGGCAGGTGCCGGTCTTCGTGCACCCGCGCCGGGATGCGATCGCCCCGCTGCAGGTCGTCGTCGGTCAGCAGCGATGCGAGCGCCTCGATAGTGGGCTGCTCCATGAAACGCCCCAGCGGCGCGTTGCCGGCGAGTTCGCGCTTGACCGCCAGCATCAACCGTGAGACCAGCAGCGAGTGGCCGCCCAGTTCGAAGAACGAATCCTGCCGGCCGATCTCGGCTGCATCGAGATCGAGCAATTGCGCCCACAGGTTGCGCAGATGACGTTCTGTCGCCGTGCGCGGCTCACAGGCATCGCCGCCCGTCGTGCACGCGCGGCTTAACGGCAGGCAGGCAAGCGCGGCACGGTCGATCTTGCCGTTGGGCGTGGCGGGCAAGATCTCCAGCTCGGCGATGTCGAACGGCATCATGTAGTCCGGCAATGACGCGGCGAGCGCGGTACGCAGCGTTTCGGCATTCCCGCTTGCGTGGGCAGGCTTCGCGACGAACACGCGAATGCGCTTGCGTTCGTCGGCGATGGCCGCGCACTGCCGATACAACTGCGTGTCCAGCACCGCGTTTTCGACTTCCCCCAGTTCGACACGAAAACCGCGAATCTTGATCTGCTTGTCGCGCCTGCCGATATACAGGAGGCTACCGTCGACGTCCCATTGCACGATGTCGCCCGTGCAGTACATCGTCGCGTCGCCCCCCGGTTCGGCCACAAAGCGTTCGGCGCTGAGTACCGGTTGCCCGAGGTAGCCCATGCCGACACCCGCCCCCGCAATATGGAGTTCGCCGGCCTGGCCGGTGCACACAGGCCGGCCGTTGTCGTCGAGCACATAGCAGCGAACGTTCGCAATGGGCCGACCGATTCGCCGGTTATTGCTGCCGGCCTCCATACGCGACGTGGTCGCCAGCACCGTGCACTCGGTTGGGCCGTAGATATTGTGGAACTGCCGGCCTGCGCTCCAGCGGGCGATCGTATCCGGATCGCAGACGTCGCCGCCCGTCACCAGATGCCGCAAGCTGGGCCATGCGCTGTCGGGCAGTGCGGCGAGCAGCGCGGGCGGCAGGAAAGCATGCGTCACGCGCTGCGCGTCGACCAGCGCCTGCAGCGCATCCAGTTCGCGGCGCTGCGTTTCCGTCGGCACAATGAGCGTACCGCCGGCGAGCCATGTCGGAAAGATATCGAGCAACGAGGCATCGAACGCAATGGTCGAAAACTGCAGCGCGCGTGTGCTTGCATCCAGCGCGCAGTGGTCGCGGTACCAGTGGCAAAAATGCACCAGGTTCCCATGCGACAACATCACGCCCTTCGGCACGCCGGTTGAACCGGACGTGTAGATCGCAATCGCGCATCGCGACGCCCGCTGCGCATCGAGCTCGATGGGCCACAGAGGCGACGGCAGCGTGGCATCGGTGTTCGGCTGCGGCGCGTCGATCAGGCGAATCCCCATGCCCTCGAGCGCCGCGGCCTCAAACCACGCGTCGCTGACCAGCCCTTGTGCACCCGATTCCTGGAGGATCAGGCGGATGCGTTCCGGCGGAAACGCCGGATCGAGCGGCACGCAGGCGGCGCCCGAGCCGAGGATGCCGAGCATCGCCGTATAGAGTGCCGCTGACTTCGGCAGGCACACCGCCACGACCTTCGGCGGCACGCCATGCGAGCCGGAGTGCAGCGCATGGGCGAAGCGCGCCGCGCGGGTCAGCAGAGCCTGGTAGTCGAGCGAATCGTCCGCGTCGATCAAGGCAGTCGCGCCAGGTGTGGCCTGAGCGGCCCGCGCTACCATCTCCGGCAACGACGGCTCGCACGCGTAGTGACGGTGCGTCTCATTCGACGCATGCCAGCGCGCGAGCGCGATGAGATCGAGCGGCTGCGCATAGCCGTTGTCGACGGGCGGATGCGGCGTATCGTCGAACAGGTCGCGCGCAATCCGGTTGACCACATCGGTGAGCAACTGCAGCGCGCCATGCTCGATCTCGCCGACCAGATCGGCGCCGCATACCGGCGCATCGAACTCGACAGTCTGCGTGGCCGCGACGCGCCAGTCATCCGGCGCATGCAGCAGATGCCATTCGAGCCGCACGCGCTGCGGGGGAACCTGCTCCGCAAGCGCGGCAAAACGGAGCACGCGTGCCGCTGCGTCGCGAGCCCCGCATCCATCGGCAGCATGGGCCTCGCAGACGATCCTCCACGCGACCGGCGCCGAAGCGGCGCAGTCCGGCGACGCAGCAAGGCCCAGTGCATCGGCCACATCGCGCAGCGGACCGGCCTGGTTATCGGCAACGCTAACCGTATGCCCGATCTCATGGAGTTCGGCCGCGATACTGGCCGCCAGCGGCGTCTGGCCGCTGATCGCAATCGTTATCGCTTTCATGGCTTCACCGTCATAGAACGCTCGCCAGCGCCGCACGGGTCGGCGCATGATCGAGCAGCCCGCTCAGTTTGAAGAAATTGCGGATATTGACGATCATCGGATGATGGCTCGTGATCGGATAGGCGCCGACCATGTCGCCCGCGATCTCGCGTCGCGTAGCCGCGGGCAGATCCAGTGCGTCGATCAGACGGCGGTCAAATGCGAGCTGCAGTTCGGCGCTCAGGTACTCCTTCAGGAAGACCGGCAGCGTTTCGCCGAGCGCGCTGCGCGCCGCTTCGTCGATCTCGCTCCAGTAAAGCTTCACGAGGTTGATCCAGAACACCGAGTGGCGCCCCTCGTCCGCGAGGTGATCGGACATGACGCCCTTGACCGAGCGCTTTAACGTCGTGTCGCGCGAAAACGCCGCGACTTCGGCGGTCACCGTGTTCTCCGAGATCGCGACGGCGAGCAGTTCCATGCCGTCGCGGTACGGCGGCGCGACGCGTTCCAATGCGCGCGGGATGGCGCGCGACAGCTCGATCTCGTGGTTCGCCGCAAGCGCGGCGACACCGGTATGCACTTCGACCTGGCGCAGATAGTCCATCGCAACGTACGCGTGATAATCCTCGTCGATGACCACGGACATCGCATCATGCCTGCAGGCAAACGGGAAATCGTGGGCGAAGCGGCCGCGGGCGATCTTAAGCGCGGTCGCGTTGACGATCTCCGTTTCGAAGATGATGACGTCGTTGATGTACTTGTAGAAGCTCTGCAACAGGATGAAGTCCCGCACGGCGTCGCCTGCATCGACGATCGCCGGATGCGCGCATAGCGGTTGACGCTCGAGCGGGTAGTAGTGCAAACCGTCGTCCTCGACGATACGCCGGGGGCGCGAGCGGATCGTTGCACGCTGCTCCCACGACTCGGCGTGACTCTTGTAACTCTGCAATGTCATCATCGCAATCGTTCCTACGCGTCGTAGTAATGGATCTCGAGCAGCACGCAACCTGCTTCGCTGCTGAACGGTCCGTGTTCGGTGCCGGCCGGCCGGACAAAGTAAGTGCCCGTCAGGTGCGTGTCGCGACGCTCAAACGTTGCCACGTCGAGGCGGCTCTGATCGCCGCTCACCAGGTAGACCTCCTCGTGATAGTCGTGCAGGAACGGCACGCGTGTCGCGGCGCCCGGCGCGAAGCGCACGAGCCGGGTACGCATGCCACGCTTCGCGCGTTCGTCCAGCGTATCGACGACCACCAGCTGATCGATCCCATGATCGAAATGGCGCGGATGCTCCCAGTGGATGTCCGCCACATCCAGAATGCGTTCTGCGAGCTTGACGTTCATGCGGCCACCGTCTTGCGTGTCTGGTTGAGATGGGCAAGCAGACCGTCCCAGAGCTGCAGGCGCTCGTCGATTGCGGCAATGCCCGCCTCGAGCGCCTGCTGCAATTTGCCCGGGTCGTCGCCCGCAGCTTCGCGGATCATGGTCTGCGCCGCAGGACCGTGTTCACCCGAATCGACTTCGATATGCCGGTCGAGGTAATAGGTCAGCAGCGGCGTCGAGGTGCGATCGATCTTCCATTCGTCGAGCAGCGTGCGGAACATGTCAGGAATGACGTTCTCGCGGCCATAGAAAAAGTTGCCGAGAACCTGATGCGTCTTGCCGTCGAAACACGTTGCCATCGTTGCCGTGACGAACTGCCGGACGGGAGCCGGCGGCGCGACCGTCGACAGCGCAGCCGACACGGTGAAACCCGAGCGCAGCAGCGAGATCAGGTGTTCGATGCTGCCGGTCGACGCACCGACGTCGCGCATTGCGTGCAGATACAGATCGAAATGGCTCATGTATCCGCGCGGCGTTTCGTCCGTCTCTTCGCCCAGCACGATTTCGTTGATCAGGCGCGCGGCGTTGATATTGCGCGGTGCGATCCACGGCACGGCAACGGTGGTGAAGTCGAGCTGCAGACGCTTGACGAGCGACATGAAGTCCCACACAGCGAACACGTGCCACTCCATGAAGGTCCGCAATTCCTCGATGGTGCGAATCGAGCTGAATACCGGATGGTGTGTGAGCCTGGCGTGCTGCTCCTTGATCTTCGCTTCCAACAAGTCGATTTGATTCACGATGAGGTTCCTTGATAAGAGCATATGGAGAGGCTGTGCCGTCGCCATCGCCGGCGCGACACAGTTGACACGGATATTTCAGCCTACGGATATTGCGGCAGCAGTCCCGTTTTGAAACAGAACAATTCCAGCACGCACGGCAATATTAATTGCCAAAACTGAACGTCGCCTATTCAAATCGGACATTCTCATATTATTTCTGGTCAAGTTTTAATCGAATCGACCACACGCCTTTACAGATAAGGCTTTCCGACCAATCAACATAATCCTTGGCGTGCTTGACAGCATATTCCACGCATGACTAGCATGTGCCCACCAAAATCCCGTGTTGCGAATCACGCAAACCTATAAATGGTATTTTTGTGACCCCCTGATTGATTTTACAAATCAGAATCCAGAAGATCTCGCGAGTACAAAGTAATAATCCACAGGAGAGAAATATGAGTGGCTCAATCAGGAAATTGCCGCTTTCCGCGCCGCAACTCGATTTCTGGGAAGCTGCGCAGGCTTACGCGGTGCCCTCGACCAACATTTACGCGGCCGAATACCTCGATATTCGCGGACCGCTCGATCAGCAACGCTTCGAACGCGCGCTGCGGCAGGTCATCGACGAGGCCGAGACGCTGCATACCGTACGCTTTGCCGAGGCCATCGACGGGCCGGTGCGCATCGTCGACGATACGGTCGGCGCGAACTGGGCGTTGCTGTATCGGGATCTGAGCGGCGTGCACGATGCACACTCACAGGCGCTTGCACAGATGCGCGACCATTACTCGCGCACAATCGAACTGGAGCATGGGCCGTTTTTCGCGTACATCCTTTTCAAGCTCGACGACAACCGGTACTACTGGTATCAGGGCTACGCGCACATCGTCGTCGACGGCTACTCGTGCAGTCTGCTTGCCACGCGCGTCGCCGAGGTCTACAGCGCGCTGTACGCCGGCGTGCCGACACCGCCCTGCCGCTTCGCGTCGCTCGAAGCGCTCATGGAAGACGAGCGCTCGTATCGCGACTCCGCGCAGTACACCGAGGATCGCCGCTATTGGCTGAGCCGTTTCGCGGACCACCCTCGCACCACCACGCTCGCCGGCCCGGCGCTGTTGCCCGAGCGCGACTCGCTGCCGGACATGCGCGAGACCCGCTACGCGCAACCCGGCCAGCACGCGCGCATTGAGACCGTAGCGAAGGATCTGTTCAAGTCGACGGTCCCTCAACTGATTACTGCGCTGACGGCCGCCTACATTCATCTGCAAACCGGCGCACACGACGTAGTGCTCGCCGTGACCGCCATGGCGCGTGCGTCGTCGCGCGAGCGGCGCACGCCCTGCGAGACGGCGAACATGCTGCCGCTGCGCCTGTCGGTCGAACCTTCGAACACGCTCGACGAACTGTGCCGGCAAGCGAATCAGGAGATGACCGCGTTGCGTCGGCATCAACGCTACCGCATGGGCGACCTGCACCGTGAACTGGTGTCGCTCGACAATGGGCAAGGCGTGTTCGGCACCGAGATCAACATCATGTCGTTCGACTACGACCTGGCCTTCGCCGCAAGCCGGGCCACGTCGCACAACCTGGCCGTCGGTATCACCGACGACTTCATGGTGAATCTGACCGACCGCCGCAACGGCGAGCCGCTGCGCTTCGATTTCGATGCCAGCCCGCAGTACTACCGGCGCGCCGATCTGAACGCACACGTCACGCGGTTTCTGGCACTCGCCCAGGCCGCGCTGGATGCCCCCGAAGCGCCGCTGCGCGAGCTCGATGCCCGCCTCGAAGCGCAACCCGACTGGCGACCGGCGCTTGCGCCGGCGGTCTAACCGACCGATCGCTTGCCACCCCCTCACTGGAGTCCAATCATGGCTTACAAGGAATCACGCTTCTGGCATCCGCGCCAGCATCCGGTCGCAGCGGCAACGGGAAAGCCCGTGCGGATCGTTCGCGGCGAAGGCTGTTTTCTCTACGACGATACCGGCCGGCCATTGCTGGATGCGGTTGCATCGCTCTTTAACGTGTATGTCGGACACGGCCGCCGGGAGATCAAGGAGGCGATCCTGCGCCAACTCGACGAGCTCGAGTACCACCCGGTCTTCGCCGGTTTCAGCCATCCGCGCGCAGAAGAACTGTCGGCGCGTCTGGTTGGGATGCTCGAACCCGAGGACATGCGGCGCGTGATCTTCGGTTCCGGCGGTTCGGACGCGGTCGAGGCCGCGTTGATGATCGCGCGGCAATACTGGAAGGTCGCCGGAGAACCCGAGCGCACCAAGTTCATCTCGTTGAAGCAGAGTTATCACGGTTCGCACTTCGGCGGCAGTTCGGTGACCGGCAACACCGCGTACCGGCGCAACTACGAGCCGGTGCTCGCCGGCTGCTTTCACGTCGAGACGCCGTGGATCTACCGCAACCCGTTCACACACGATCCCGAGGAGTTGGGGCGTATATGCGCCGCGTTGCTCGAGCGTGAGATTGTGTTTCAGGGCCCCGGCACGGTTGCGGCGTTCATCGCGGAACCGGTGCAGGCTACCGGCGGCATCATCGTGCCGCCCGCGAACTACTGGCCGCTCGTGCGGGAAGTCTGCAACCGCCACGGTGTGCTGTTGATCGCCGATGAAGTCGTGACCGGCTTCGGGCGCACCGGCACGCTGTTCGGCAGTCGCGGCTGGGGCGTCGCGCCGGACATCATGTGCTTTGCGAAAGGAGTGTCCTCGGGATACCTGCCGCTGGGTGCAACGCTTGTCAACCGGCGTATCGAGGAAGCGTTCGCCGGGAATCCCGGCGCTGCGGGCACGCTGATGCACGGCTACACCTACGCGGGTCACCCCATCGTCTGTGCAGCGGCGCTTGCGAACCTGCAGATCGTGATTGACGAAAATCTCACGACCAATGCCGCGCAGCAAGGCGCATATCTGCTCGAACGCCTGCAGCCGCTGGTGGATCGTTACCCAGTGGTCGGCGACGTGCGGGGCAAGGGGCTGCTAGTCGGCATCGATCTGGTGAAAAGCAAGGAAACGCGCGAGCCGATCGATCCCGCAGACGGCTACGGCGCCGCGCTGGCGGAAGCCACGCGCGAAGCAGGCGTGCTGATTCGCTCGCTCGGCAACCGGCTCGCAATCGCACCGCCGCTGATCATCGACCGCGCTCAAGTGGACATGATCGTCGCGGCAATCGAGCACGCATTCGAGCGCGTGCGGCGCGACTGAGTCCGCGTGCGCCGGGGTCGGGCCGATCCGGCGCAAGACACGCCGCCCGAAGCGCAGGATGGGTACGCCGCGCGACGGGCAGCGTGCAATGCGATCAGCCCGGCGAGCCGTTCGGCGTGTCGAAGTACTGGCTCGGCGACACGCCGAAGGTGCGCCTGAACGTCGCCGCGTAAGTCGTGGCGCTGCGATAGCCGACCTGATGCGCCGCCTGGGTGACCCGGCCGCCGCTCGCCAGAAGCACAAGTGACATCGACATACGAAGCTGCTGACGCCATGCCGCAACGCTCATACCGGTCTCGCTGCGAAAGAGACGAGCCAGATGTCGCGGGCTTAAGGCCACGTCGCGGGCGAGCGAATCGAGCGGCTGCTCGCAATGCGGTTCGCGCTGCAAGCGCTCGCACAGCTTGACGAGCCGGCGGTCCTCGGGCATCGGCAGGCTGAGCGGCGTCTGCGACAGCATCTGCAGTTCCTGGGCGATCAGCACAGCGCATGCGTTCTCGCCTGGTGTACCGGAGTCGAGAATCTCATCGTAGACGCGCGGCGCGAGTTCTCGCAGCAACGGCGAGACCTTGACCGCGCAGACCTGCCACGGTAACGACACGCACAGCGTGGCGCCGAAGTAAAGCGAACAGAGCTCTGCGTTACCGACCACGCGCAGCGCATGCACCACCTGTGGCGGAATCCAGATTGCACGCATGGGCGGCGCAATCCAGCGCGTACCCGCGACGTCCAGCACCAGGACCCCGCTGCGCGCGAAGAGCAACTGACCATATGTATGGGCATGGGCTTCGTATTCGGTTTCGAAAACCTGCGGGGCACGCGTACGTGCCACGCTGCCGCTGACGCTTGGCCGGATTCCGGCAAACGCAAAGGTACGCGCCGGCGCGAGTCGCTCGGGCGACTTCTCGGGAAAATCTGTCATGAGGCGTTTCCTGATGGGGCTGATGAGAGTTGCGTGGACAACAGCAGACGGCGGCACCCGAACACGCCCGCGCTGCCGCGGCGTGACCTGTGCCTGTGTGCGGCTATTCGGGTTGCACCTCGGGTTCCTCCGCCGGCACGCTCGCGTCCCGCATGCGCGTGTAGCCGGACGGAGGATTCGGCGGCAATCGCACGCGGCCAGACGCTGCGTCGTTAAGGAGCCGCTTCGTGACAGCAAGCGCGGCGGCGAGATCCGCCTCGCAGTGCTGCTCGGCGAGGGCCGCCGCGAGCGCCCGCAAGGTGCGCAGCAGATTCGGCGCACGGCACTGCTCGGCCATTTGCCCAATTCGCACGATGTCGAGACCGAACGCGCCCGATATGTCGACGCCCGACTCGCGACTCATCGATTCGCGCAGCGCACGCGCATCGACACCGTCCGGCAGACGCACGCCAAGCACTGTCTGCAAGCGCACGCCTGGCTCGACCGCGAACGAGAGGCCGAGTGCGCGCAAGCCGGCCTGCAACGCATGAGAGCAACGCCGGTGCCGCAGGAAACGCTCGTCCGGTGTTTCCTCACAATACAGCCGCAGCGCTTCATGAAGTGCGAGGATCCCCGGCACCGGCGCCGTATAGTGATAGGCACGCCGCAACCAGAAATCCGCTGCGAGCCGAGCGTCGAGACACCAGTGCGCCGAGGCTTCGCGACGCGCTTCGATGCGAGCCCACGCGCGCGGCGAGAACGCGACCAGCGCCACACCGGGAATCGCGCCCAATGCCTTCTGTCCTCCCACGACGGCGGCGTCGATGTGCCAGTCCGCCATCTGGAACGGCATCGCGCCCAGGGTACAAACGGCATCGACCAGAACAAGGCAGCCTTGTGCCCGCGCAATTCTGCAGATTTCCGGCAATGCGGTGTTATGCACAGTGTGCGAAGTCTCACCGTGACAGATTGTCAACACGCCGTAGCGACCGCGGCGCAGTTCGCGAGCGACGTCGTCGGCAGCGGCGGCATGAAATGGCGGTGTTGTGAGTCGGACCACTTCGCCCCCCGCACGCGCAGCCATCTCCGCGATCCGCATGCCGAAGTGGCCATTGCAGACGGACAGCACACGCGTCGCCGGCGTGACCAGATTCGACACGGTCATCTCGAGGCCCGCCGAAGCGGGGCCCGCCACGCCGAGAATCGTTGCGTCGGAACTCTGGAACAGATATGCCCCCATCTGCATAACCTGCTCCAGCACGGTATCCATCGTGCTGCCGAGGTGATTGATCATCAGCGTGTTCGCGCGGGCGACGGAATCGGCAAGCGGCACGGGTCCCGCACCCATCAGGAGCGGCAGTTCGCCGGCGAGCAGATCGTCGACCCGTACGATGTCGTGTACAGACTTGAATCCCAGCATTCCATATCTCCGGCAGACGGTTAAAGAAGGAGGGCGTCGCATCACTCACAGGTAGCAGATTGAACACGTATTTCCACTACAACAAAACTGTCCTTTAGGACAGGCCCACGGCCGGCATCGTCGAACGCCGCTTGCGTTGAGAGCCGCAGCCGTGCTCTACGAGAGATACAACATGGACACGCTGGATGAGGTTTTCGAGCAGTTGCAGCACCAGCAAAACGCCGAAGACGCGTTTGCGGTAATCAGGAATGCGGCCGCGGCGCTAGGCTTTCCCTACTGCACGTATGGGCGGCGCAGCGCGATGCCGCTAGCGCGGCCCGAGGTGCAAATCCTGAGCAATTACCCGGTGGCGTGGCAGCAGCGTTATATCGAACGCGGTTACGCGGCGCGAGACCCGTCTGTACGCCGCGCCGCCCGAGCGAAGCAACCGGTCATCTGGCAAGCTAAAGAGGAATCCGAAGAATTGCAGTTCTGGGATGAAGCGGTGAGCTTCGGTCTGCGGTACGGCTGGGCGCAAGCGAGCTACGATTGCTCGTCGAATCTCGGCCTGCTGAGTCTCGTGCGCGAAACGGAACCCATCACGCTAGCCGAAGTGCGGAGCCGACGGGCGGCATGTGCAGCGCTCGCCGAGGCTGCCCATTTGCACCTGATGCCGCTACTCGCAGGCGCCCCGCCGATCGCATTGACGGCGGACCGCTTGACGTCGCGTGAGCGCGAGGTGCTGACATGGACCGCTGATGGCAAGACCGCGTTCGAAATCGGCCAGATCCTCGGCACGGCCGAGCGGACCGTCAAGTTTCATCTACAGAACGCGGTCGTCAAACTGGACGCAAGAAACAAGACCCATGCGGCGACGAAAGCGCTATTGCTGGGATGGCTGGTTTGAGCAGCAACGGAGATCGGGTATCTCACCGGTCAAACCGATACAGGATCGCGTTGCAGTCTTCGATGTACAGGTCGTGAACGGCATAGTCGCCCTCGGACACCAGCGGGATCACCTTTGCCCAAAAGGCAGCCGCGCCCAGATTTTCCTTGACGTGCCATATCTGCCACGCGCCGGGGAATCGGGTCAGCAGGTCGGACACGACCTGCTTGCCCACGCCGAGACCGCGAAAACGCCGCGACACGAAGAAGTAACCGATGTTGTGCTTCGCCCCTGCAGCATGAACCTCGTCATCGACGATGACGAAACCGGCGACCTCTCCATCCACGAGTATGAGAAACGGAGACGTTGTGGCGCTCGCTAAATAGTCGAGCTTAGGGCGAAGCGCAAAGAAGCCGTCTTCGGCGAACGGAAGCGGAATCCATTCGCTGAAGTCGTAGTTATAGAACTGCATCAGGTTCACGATGCGTTGATGGTCTGGTGTTCCCGCCAGTTTCAATTCGATGTTTGGCATAGTCGGCTGCGCGTCTGAATCCATGATATTACCCGTGCGATCCATGCCAAGTCACGACCGGTCGAATCAGACTGCCTCCGGATAAAGGCCATGCACCCGCGCAAAGAGCCGGGACAGGCCGAGCAGCGCGTCGATGTTCGGCGTCGCGATCTCCAGTCCACGCCCGATCTCCTGCACCACCGCGACGAGGCTATCGAGTTCGATCGTGCGGCCCGCTTCGACGTCCTGAAGCATCGAGGTCCGAAATGCGCCAAGCTTCGCGGTAATCGCATGACGGTCCTGCGGCGTCTGCTCGATCGTGCAGCCAATCCGCGCGCCGATCGCAGCCGCCTCGGCCATCGCGGCCGAGCAGAACGCCTGGACGAGCGGATCGGCGAGCACACGGTCCGTCGTTGCGCCGGTGATCGCGGAAATGGGGTTGATCGTCATGTTCCCCCATAGCTTGTACCAGATGTCACGCCGGATATTGTCCGAATGCGTGACGTCAAAGCCCGCGCCGCGCAGCACATCGACCGCCTCCGCAACCCGCGGGCTGTGTCCGCCTTGCGCCGCACCGACGATGAGGCCACGCCCCATCCTGTGCTCAACGACTCCGGGCCGCGCCGTCGACGCGCTTGCGTGCACCACGCAGCCGACGATCTGCTCGTCGCGCACACTCGCCGATAACACGCCGTCCGGGTCGACCGATCGCAGAGGACGATGCTCGAAACCCGCGACGCCATGACAGAACCACCAGGGCACGCCGTTCATCGCGGGCATGACGAGCGTTTCAGGGCCGATCAACGGCGCGAGCCGCGGCATCAGTTCCGGCAGCGCCTGACCCTTTACCGCAATGACGACGACATCCTGTACGCCAAGACCGCGGGCATCATTCTCGGCTCGCACTCGCGCGTGCGTCTCGGCGCCGGCATGGCGAACCCGCCAGCCATGCGCTTGCAGCGCAGCCAGCGCCGCTCCGCGCGCAAGCACGCTCACGTCGGCACGGCCGGCCGCCGCCAGATGCACACCGATCAACCCGCCGATCGCGCCGGCACCCACAATGCAAATTTTCACGTTCATTCCCGAATGTAGATTCACTTCAGCCGCGCTTGCGCGCAGCCGCTTCCCGGTAGTTGGCCTTGAGCCACTCGGGGACCCGCTCATCGAAACCGAGCGCGACGCGGCGCACCTCCGCGCTATCGGTCGGTTGATGGCCTACTCCCAGTGCACTGGCACGGGGCGCCTCAAGCGCCTCCACCCATCCGCCAAGCCGCCCCAAGCCGGTGATTTCGCACTCCACATAATCGCCGGGATCCACCGAACGGGAATGACAAGGCGTACCCATCAAGATCGCGTCGCCCGGCAACAGCGTGATGTGGCGCGCGATATCGGCGATCACGTAGTGGGGGCCCCAGATCGTTTCCTCGCCGATCCGCGCTTCCTGCACGACGAGCCCGTTGCGGTAGGTACGCAGCGTCTGCTCCAGGAGATTCACGCCCCGCACGAGTCCAGGCCCGATCGGCAGCAGCGTATCCGCGCCCTTCACGCGCAGCATCGACCCTTGATCCGTGTCGCGGAAGTCCTGCAGGCCCATATCAAGCGCGGGACAGAAACCTTCGATGTAATCCCACGCTTCATCAGGCAACACATTGCGGCAGGTCTTGCCGATCACGACGGCATATTCGCCCTCGTAGTTCAGATACCTGCAATCGGCGGGTTTGAGGATCTGCCCGTCGTGCCCGTTCAACGCGGTGGGCGGCTTCGTAAAATAGGTCGGCGCATCGGTCGGTCGCGGCTTGTTGCGCGTCTCGATGCTGCGCGAACTGTACGAGATGTGAACCGCGATGATCTTGCTGGGCGACACAGGCGGCAAATGTGCAACGCCGGCAGGATCGACCACGCGCCCATCGTCGAGCCGCAGCAGGCCGGCGTCCGCGCCCGCTTCGATCAACGTGCCCCAGAACGCGCTACCGCCGATCAGGATGCGACGGCGTTCAACACGCGGCCCACACATCACGGCGGGCAGCTCCTTCAACGGGAATTCGAAGCTCATTCGTCGCCCCTCCTCTCCGTATCGAACCACACGTGGACGTTGCCTGTGCCGCGCGCGTTCTCGTAGGCGGACAGGACCTCGCCCTGCGCCTTGCACGCTCCGGCGCCCATCGCGCCGATCATCTGCAGGTAGTGCGCGCCGAACGCTTCCCACGGTACGCGGCGATAATCCCGGTCCCAGTTCTCGACGATCAGGTCGTGACGGCCCTCTTTCATCAGTTCGATGGCCTGCTTGTCGCTGGCGATGTTCGCAACACTCGAGACGTTCGATTCATGAAAGATCCGCGGATGATTCGGCTTCCAGTCGATGCCGTTGAACCTGTGACTCAGCGCGCCGGACGCCAGCAGGAGCACGCGCAGATCGCTGCGCGCGATCGCTTCGCCGATCACTTCGCCCGATTGCAGGAAATGACGCGGTTCGCAGTTCTGACATGAGCTCACCGTCACCACGGGCCACGCTTCCAGCTGCATCTGCTTGATCACGTTGATCGTCGGGTAGTGGCGCGGCAGATCCGGGTTACCGATGGCACGCGATTGCACGCCCCGTTCCCGGGCCACGGCCTCGACGCTTCTCGCGAACCCGGGGTGGCCACGATATTCGTAAGGGACGCCGAACAGGTACCACGGCATCTCGTCGGAAATGTAGGTGCCACGGTAGGCACTGCCAGCGTCGATCAGGTGATATCCCGTCGTGAACCAGTGGGAATCGAACAGCACCACGATATCCGGATTGGCGGCTGCAATCCTCTCGCGCACCCTGCGGTATCCCGCGATCAGATCCGAATCGGACCCGGCTCCCTGAAGCACGCGAAACTCCTCACACTGCATCAAACCGGGATGGTGCGATACGATGGCCGCGCCGACGATCTGTCCCATGAAATCTCCTCCTCATCGATGACTGAAACTCGCGCGAAACGGCTGCTTCGGCAAGATGATGTCCTTCACGTCGCAAAAGAACTCGAAGCTCCAGTCGCCGCCCTCGCGTCCGATGCCTGAGCGTTTGATCCCGCCGAACGGCGCCGCGAGGTCGCGGATACCGAAGCTGTTGATCCAGATGAAGCCCGTACGCACGCGCTCGGCTACGCTGGCGGCATGCTCTGTCGCTCCATAGCACACGCCGCCCAGGCCGTAGTCGGTGCCATTGGCAAGCTCCACAGCCTCGTCGTCCGTCGAGAACGTCTGCAGCGTGAGTACCGGACCGAACACCTCCTGCTGCACGATCTCATCGGACTGCCACAGATTCGTGAGCATCGTCGGCGCGAAATAGAGCTTGCCGTACGGATGCGCTTGCCCTCCCCATAGGGCCGTGGCCCCACGCGCGAGTGCGCGTTCGACAAAACCCTCCACGCGCTCCAACTGTCGCGCGTGAATGATGGGGCCGACCTCGGTACCCTCTTCACGTGGATCGCCAATGTTCAGCGCTTCGACATAGCCGCGCATGGCCTCGATGAAACGCTGCGCGATCGCCTGATGCACAAGAAAGCGCGTGCCTGCAAGGCACACCTGACCGGCGTTGCGATACATCAATGCGCCGGTGGCCGCCGCGCTGTCGATGTCGGCATCGGCGAGCACGATGAACGGCGACTTTCCGCCGAGCTCGAGGCTGCATGGCACGAGATTGGCGCCCGCGGCCTGAGCGATGCGCTTCGCTGTCGCGACCGAGCCGGTAAACGACACGCGGGCAAGACGAGGATCGCCGACCAGTTTGGCGCCCGTGTTCGCGCCGCTGCCCTGAAGCAGATTGAATACGCCTCGCGGCAAGCCCGCCGCCTGTGCGCAGTCGGCAAGCAGCGAAGACGTGAGCGGCGCCCACTCCGGCGCCTTGAGAACGACCGTGTTGCCGGCGGCAAGCGCCGGACCGACCTTCCATGTCGACAGCATGAGCGGCGAATTCCACGGCGTAATAACCGCGACAACGCCAGCCGGATCGTGACGGACGCGATGGTGCGCCTGCACGGTGTCGAGCGCGCGATCCTGGAGCGTCAGCGCGTGTTCGGCAAACCACTGGAGGTTTTGCATGGCGCGAGGCACGACGCCATGACGCATGCGCGAGAGCAGCACGCCGGCATCGTTGCTTTCGAGTACGCAGAATGCGTCGGTGCGCTTGCCGATTTCGGCCGCGAAGCGGTCCAGATAGGGCTTGCGTCCACCCGCACCCAATGCGGCCCACGCGGGGAAGGCGTGGGCCGCGGCAGCGACGGCGGCGTCGACTTCCTCGTCGCCTGCTTCATGAATGAAGCCGAGCGAACGCCCATCGATTGGCGAGAAGTTTTCGAACGTGTCGCCCGATGCAACGCGTTCGCCGTCGATGTAGTGCGCCGCCGAAACCGTAACGCCGGCGATCTCCAGAAGCGATTGAGTCATGTACTTTCCTCTGCAAGAACTCAGGCCGGCCTGAACCGGGCCGCAAGCGCGCGCGCTGTCTGCGCGAGCAGTGAGGTATCGACGCCGACCGCGGCGAAGCGTATCCCGCCCGCGATGTAATGGCGCGCCAGCGTCTCATCGGTGCACAGGATGCCCGCCGGTTTGCCGGCACGCGCGAGGGTCCGGATCGCATCGTCGATGACGGCTTGCACCTCGGCATGCGCGGGCTTGCCGAGATACCCCATCGAAGCGGCCAGATCCGCGGGACCGATGAAAATGCCGTCGACGCCGTCGACCTGCGCGATCGCCTCGAGCTGTGAGATCGCGTCGATCGTCTCGACCTGCACGAGCAGACATACCTCGTCGTCGGCGCGCTCGAGATAGTCCGCAAAACCGTTCCAGCGAGACGAGCGCGCGAGACCGCTGCCAACCCCGCGTGTGCCGGCCGGCGGATAGCGCATCGCCCGGGCAAGCTGCTGCGCTTGCACCGCGTCTTCGACCATCGGCACAAGCAGCGTCTGCGCGCCGATCTCCAGCACCTGCTTGATGAGCGATGGATCGCCGTGCGGGATGCGCACGACCGGATGCGATCCATAAGCGGCAACGGACTGCAATGTCGCGAGCATCGAACGCAGATCGTTCGGCGCGTGCTCGCCGTCGATCAGCAGCCAGTCGAAACCGCACGAGGCGCACAGCTCGGCCGCATAGGGATCGCCCAAGCCGAGCCAGAGTCCGATCTGGGCGCGGTCCGACTCAAGTGCTTTCTTGAACGCATTGGCAGGAGTACGCATCGTATTCCTCACCCGAAACGCACGGAGACGCTGCCGAGCGCGCCATAGTCGGCGGTCAGCACATCGCCGGCGGTACACGCCACCGGACGCGTGAACGAGCCTCCCAACACGATTTCGCCGGCAGCGAGCCCTTCGCCGTAAGGCGCGAGCTTGTTCGCCAGCCAGGCAACGCCGTTGGCGGGATGATTGAGTACCGCGGCGCCGAGACCGGATTCTTCGATCACGCCATTTTTGAACAGCATGGCGCCGGCCCAACGAAGATCGATCGCATCGGGCTTCACCGGGCGCCCGCCCAGCACGATCGCGGCATTCGCGGCGTTGTCCGCGACGGTGTCGAGCACCTTGCGCGGCGTCCCGGTCTCACGATCGGTCAGCGCGATGCGCGCATCGATCAGTTCAAGTGCGGGCACGACATAGTCGGTCGCTGCCAGCACATCGAAAATCGTCACATTCGGCCCCGAGAGCGGCTTGGCCAGAATGAACGCAAATTCAACCTCGATGCGCGGGACGATGAAGCGCGCCGCTTCGATCGTCGTACCTTCGGCAATCAACATGTCGTCCAGCAACGTACCGTAGTCGGGTTCGGTGATCTGCGCGGCAATCTGCATCGCACGCGATGTGAGCCCGATCTTGTGACCGATGACGCGACGCCCCTGGCCAAGCTTGATCGCGAGCCACGCGCGCTGGATTGCATAACTGTCGGCGAGCGTCATCTCCGGATAACGCTTCGAAAAATGATCCAGTTGCCGTCGGCTGTGCTCAGCGTGGTGCAGCTCCTCGGCCAGGGTGCGATGAAGGTGGGGATCCAGCATTGCGATGTCTCCGGATAGGCGCGGCAGGTGGCGCGCTCTGTGATGTCATCGCTGGATTCTCACGGCGACACATCTCGCAGACAAGCGATAGATCCTGTCCAATTGCGAAGAAAAACTTGATAATCGGGCACAACGCCGGACCGGACCTTCGCGCATGAGTCCGAGCCCGTGCAAGCCCCTTCCCTGACGACACATCATGGAGCCCTGTCATGCCGCAATCCCGGATCACCCTGCGACAGCTCGAAGCATTTCTGGCGACCAGCGACGAACTCAGCTTCGCCGCCGCGGGTGAACGGATGGGGTTGACGTCGTCGGCCGTCAGCCAGCTCGTAGCGGAACTCGAATCGGTGCTGGGGTTTCGTCTGTTCGACCGGACCACGCGCCGGGTGAATTTGTCGAGCGCGGGCCGGGATTTCATGGCGTCCGCCGAGTCGGTGCTGAGATATTTGCGCGCAGCGGAAACCACGGCGGACGATTTACGCAACCGCGCGGCAGGGATCGTGCGCGTCGGCGCACCGCTCATTCTGGCTGCCACAGCACTGCCCGCCGCGATCCGGGATTACGCCAAGGTGATGCCCAAAGTCGTGGTCCGTATTCGCGACACGCCCGTCGACGCGCTCGTCGAACGTGTCGCGAGCGGCGACGTCGATCTGGCAATAGGTCCCAACCGGCCAACCGCCGCCACCGTCGAATCGCTGCCCGCGTTCGACAGTCCGTGGGTCCTGTGGTGCAGTCCGGGCATCGCGCTCGCCAAGCGCAAACGCGTATCGTGGGCGGATTTGCGCAGCATCCCGCTTGTCGCAGCGGGCAGGGATCATGAAATGAGCGTGGCGCAGATGCGCAGCAGCGCGCCTCCCGATGCGCGCATCGTGCCCATCGATGTGGTCGACAACATCACCACGGCGCTCGGAATCGCGGCGCATGGCCTCGCGGCGACGCTCGCACCTCAATACGTAGGCGTGCTCGCCGAGGCGTTCGGGCTCACCATGCGGCGCGTCGTCGATCCGGAAACGATCCGGCAGGTGTGCGTCTACCGGCCCGTCAGACGTGCAAGCTCGCCGGCAGCCGACGGATTTCTGGCTTACCTGCTGGACTGGCTGCGGAATTGGCAACACCCAACGGGGCAAACGCGAGCCAGGTAGCCAGAAGTGAGTACCGCCGCAGCCGAGCGGCGACCATCGCAGACGGCCGATCGGCCCGCCCGTTTCCGCACGGCCGTTACGTCTTGCGTTGCAGGAACGACGAAAGAAAGGCCGCGAGCAGCGGATCGGTCACCATCGTGGTACCGGCATTCGGTTGTGCGGTGATGACCTTCAGCGCACGCTCGTGGTAAGCCAGCGCGGCGGTCCTCGCCGCCTTCGGATCCTTCGCCTCGATCGCCTTCAGAACGCGCTGCCGCTCCTTGCCGATCGACCCCGTGGTGGCCCGCCAACTCTCCACGGTTCCGCCGGACAATTCGCGGGCAAGGCCGATCTGGAGACCCGTAAAAAACCGGCAGAGCGCGGCAAGCAGGGGATTCCCGGATGCCTGCCCGATTTCGCCGACGAATGCGCTGACAGCGCCGGAAATGCCCTCCGCGCTGTCGCCGTCCTGAATCTGCCGCAAGGCTTGCCGCATGGCCTCGATGTCTTCCGCCGTCGCGTGCTTTGCGGCCAGTTCCGCCGCATACGAGATCAGCGCCCCCAACACGCCGAGTACCTGCGGCACACCGATGCGCTCGATCTGGATCATCGAGGAAAGCGACGCCGCGATCAGTTGATCGGTCTGTGCCGTCACATAGGCGCCGCTTCCGTGCCGAACCTCGATGAGCTGCGCCGTGACGAGTCCGCGCACAGCTTCGCGAACAGTCGCGCCGCTGACCCCATAGCCTTCGGCCAACTGCTTTTCCGTGGGTAGCTTGGTCCCGCGTGGCAACTGTCCGCTCAAGATGCGATCGCGCAAATCCTCAAGGATCTGTTCCGCAGCATTGCCACGCTCAAGACGTTTCGAAGGTTGCCAATCGGGGCCGGTTGCATCAGACATGAATTCTCCTTTTCTGCCAATTGCATTATACTGATTTCAAGTCACCTGGTGACTTAGTGACAAATTAACTATGACTGCCGGTTGTGCGCCGGCCGGGTTTATTGCCGCGACTGGGCGCAACGCGCCGCATCCGCGGATCCGATCAAAGGAGGATGCATGAAAATCAAACACTTCAGCGACACCGACTGGCATAAGGACCATCCTACTGGAATCGTCGTATTCCAGTACTGTCTCGAAGGTGACGATCCGATGTCCCCAGAAAACTTCATGCTGGTGCTCGGACGGCAGGACGGCGACTTCCACATGCCCCGCCATCGGCACAATTTCGAGCAGATCCGTTTGCCGCTTGTCGGCGACATGAACATCGGCGACGGCCTCAAACTGAAGGAGGGACAAGTCGGATATTTTCCCGAAGGACAACCGTACGGTCCGCAGGACGACCCACTCGGCAAGACGCCGCCGGGAGAGCGTCTGCAACTCGTCCTGCAGTTCGGCGGTTCATCGGGCTGCGGCTTCATGAGCATGCAGCAGCGACTGGCCGCGCGAGACGAACTCGCGAGGATCGGCGAATTCGTCGGTCCCAACTACCGCCATCCGAACGGCAAGCTCGAATGGGGTCTCAACGTGATCTGGAAGCACGTCTTCGGCGAACGCCTGAAGTATCCGATGCCCCGTTACCCCGGCGTCGTGATCGCCGATCCGAGCCGATTCAACTGGATACCCGTGCAAGGCGCCAAGGGCGTGTCGAACAAGTTTCTTGGTTCGTTCTCCGAACGTGCCGCGTGGACGGAACTGGTCAAGCTCGCGCCGGGTGCCACGTGGACGTCCACGCATGAAACGGCACGACGGCTCCTGTTCGTGACGGGCGGCAGCGGCACGGCCGGCGCGGAAGCGATCGGGCTCTACGCGTCGATCCAGACGGAGCCCGGTGAAACCATGACGTTGACTGCCAAGGACGAACTGCAGATCTTCCTGATGGGCTTGCCGCCGATCGTCATCGAGCAAGACAGCGAGGCCGAGTTCGAATTCGTTGACGGAGAGGCCGATGACCGCGTTTGACCTCGCATCCATCGAGCGCTTGCTCAGCGATTTCGCCTGGTGTGCCGATCGTGGAGATGGCGCGGGGCTGGCGCAGCTCTTCGTCGCGGACGGTGTGCTCCATCTGGGTGAGCGTGAGTTCGTTGGCCGCGCGGCCATCGCGAGGGACTGCGAGGTGCGTGCAAGCACACCTGGCCGGAAGACGCGGCACGTCTGGTCGAATCTGCGCGTCGTGCGCAGAGAGGAAGCCAGCGCGAGCCTGACCGCGGTGCAGCTCACCTTCGAGCAGCGTGGCGACGATGTGCCCGCCGAATTGCGGATCAGCGACCTGCGCGATGACGTCTGCAAGGATGCCGACGGTGCCTGGCGCTTCTCGCGTCGCGTCATCCAGCGCCAGATGACGCTCCCGATGTAGCGGGCTGCGCGGCGAACCATTGCGGGCCCGCCTTGGCGCGCGTCGGGCGGGCTCGTTCTTTCATCCAACACGAGGGTCGCTTGATGGATTCGCTCGTTCTTCAACAGCTCGCGCCTCACGGCGTGCTGCGTACGGGCATCAACCTTGCCAATTTTCTGCTCGTGGGCCCCGCCGACGCAAAAGGTCATCGGACCGGGCTCGGGCCGGAATTCGCCCGTATGATCGCGTTGCGGCTGGGTGTTCCGTTTACCTGCGTGCCCTTCGTATCGCCGCGCGAACTCGCCGACGCGGCCAACCGCGATGCCTGGGACATCTGCCTTATCGGCGCGGAGCGCGACCGTGCGCAGACGATCGCGTTCACCTCAGCCTATCTCGAGATCGACGCAACCTGCCTCGTGCACGCCGAATCGCCGCTAATGTCCGCACAGACGCTCGACCGCGCCGGCGTCAGCATCGCGGCCGCAACCGGCAGCGCATACGAGCTGTGGCTGACGCGGCACATGAGGCACGCGCAGTTGCTGCGCGCGCCCACGCACGATCACGCGTACGAGGCATTTGCGCAGGGAAAAGCGGATGCCCTCGCCGGGCTCAGGCCGCGGCTCCTCCGCGACGAATCAACGCTTGCCGGCGTGAGATTGCTCGACGGATGCTTTACCGCGGTCCAGCAGGCGGTCGGCACCCATCTCCAGCACGAAGCAGGCGCGGCGTTCCTCGAACGCTTCGTCGAGGAAGCGAAGGCCTCGGGCTTGATTGACGAGCTGATCGAACGTCACCAGGTACGCGGCGTTCGCACTGCCCCGCTCCTGTCCTCCAGCAGCCGTTAAGGCCACCCACGGCGACGGAGCAAACGCTCCGCCCGCCGCGTCGGTACCGCTACGCATCGAAACCGGTCGGCGCCGGGATCACGTCACATCGGCCTGCAGGCCTGCCCTACCGATCCCACGCATCGCGCAGGCCTCATCCTTGTCGGGATGGTCCCCGCTGATGCCGACCGCGCCAACCACATCGCCCTGTGCATCGCGGACCAGTACGCCGCCCGGCACCGGCGCGATACGTCCACCGGAGATGTCCGTCAGCGCGGCATAGAATGCGGGCGCGCTAGCCGCCCGCTCGGCCAGCGTGCGTCCTCCGTGCCCCATGCCTAATGCGCCCCACGCCTTCGCCTGGGCAATCTGGGGACGCAGGATGCCGCTGCCGTCTTCACGCTTCAGTGCCAACAGGTGGCCACCGGCATCGAGCACGGCGACGGTCAGCGGATGACAACCAAGCTCCCGCGCATGAGCGAGCGCGGCGTCGACGATGACCGATGCCTGATCCAGTGTAAAAGTTTGCATGGTGTGTATTGGCTCTCGAAGAAAAAAGCAGCATGAGCGGGGGCGACGCTTCCTGCTCATGCCGGATATGCAAGGGCACGGTCCTGCTCAACCCGCATGACGCGACGCCGCAGCGCTCGCTCCGTACTCCGGCGCGCCATCGGATTGCGGCTGCCGGACACGCAGCACGAAACGTCCGATGGCAAACGAAGTAATCGCTGCGCCAAGCGAAGTCGCACCGACCAGCAGAAAGAGCGCCGAAGGCGCCATGCCCGCGGCCAGCAACACGCCGCCGAGGACCGGGCCGACGATGGCGCCGATCCGGCCCACGCCCATCGACCAGCCGATTCCCGTGGCACGGGAGAACGTGTCGTAGAACGCCGCACACATCGCAACCGTGCAAATCTGCGCCCCGATGCTGAAGAATCCCGCAATGAAGGCAACCGCTCCCAGCAGCGTGCCCGACGCACCCGCCCGGCCTATCAATGCGATCGCGATCGCGCCAAGCAGGAAGCCGCATCCGACCACACGCGCCGTGCCGACACGGTCCGCAAGCCGCCCAAGCACGATGCAGCCAAATATCGAGCCAAAGTTCAGCATCGAAGCCGCCCGGACCGCACTCCCAATACTGAGCCCGTTGTGCCCCGCGACAACCGGCACCCAGTTGACGAGAAAATACGTCAGCAACAGGCTCAGGAACAACGTGATCCACAACAGGACCGTACCTAACGCGCGCCCCTCCCTGAACAGATTGACAACGGGCGTGCGGGCACCATGCCCAATGCTGGGCGCTTCGCCGCTCCATTCGAATTCCGAACGCATGCGCCGCAGCAGACGGGTGATGGCTTTGCGATCGCCGCGCAACTCGAGAAAACGGGCGGATTCGGGCGCGAACGCGATCAGCAGAGGAATGGTGAATAACGGCAGCACACCACCGACGACAAATACACTTCGCCATCCGACCGCGGGAATCAATTGTGCGGAGACGAACCCGCCAATGACCGCGCCCAGCGGGAAACCACAGAACATGGTGGTGACGAGCGTTGCACGCAATCGCTTTGGCGCATATTCGGAGGTGAGAGAGACGAAGCACGGCAGCGCGCCGCCCAGTCCAAGACCCGTGACAAAACGCGCCGCCGTCAGCGAAGACAGCGAATCGCACAACGGCGTGAGCAAGGACCCGATCGAGAAGAGCAGAACCGTGCCCAGAAGAACGGGCTTCCGGCCAAACCGGTCGCCCGTGATGCCGAAAACAATCGCGCCAAGCAAGCCACCCAGCAAACCCGCACCGAATACTGGCCCGAAGGCCGCGGGCGCCACATGCCAACTTCCGACGATGGCCGGCGCCACGAACGCAATCGTCTGCGTATCGCACCCGTCAAGCATGGCTACGAGTCCGCACAACGCCATGATCGCGATCTGAAAGCGGCTCACAGGGCTCGCATCGATGATCGATTCGAGGTCCAGCTTCACGGCGTTTTGCATCATCCATCTCCTTTCGTCAGGCGAGAACGCTGACTCTTTTGCACCGGCAATCATACGACTCACCGGCTAGAACTTGAAACCGACGTTGGCGTACACGTGGTATCCCTTAGTGATCGTGGCCGCGTCCGTTGGTACGTTGCCGCCGGTCGCGCTTGCAAGCACATCCTTCGTCGCCGACAGGCCCAGTACTACGCGTCCAAAGTTATAGCTGACCTGGCCGCCCACTGCGAGCAGGTTATAGCGATCCGTCACGATGGTGTTATGGTAGAAAGCGCTGGACGTGTCATTGCTGATCTGCCCCACGTAGGTCAACACGGGCCCAACGGACCATTGTCCAAACGACTTGGTGGCGGCAAGGTCCGCATGCAGGATGTCGCCTGTCCGATAGCCGGTGTACGTGTTCGCGGTGTTGAATTCCGTCGAAAAGTTCGCCGTCACGTGCCAGCCGAATCTCAGGTAAGAAACACTCAGCGAAGGCTGAATGATCCACCACGGGTTGCCGATATTGCTGAGTCCCGTCGCCCCCGTGATGGTGCCGTCAGGCACCACCACGGCAAGACCGGTCTTCACGTAGAGGCCGGTATTACCGAGTTGCCAGCTCAACTGGGCGGGCGAGATCACCGTATTGTGCAAGCCCGACTTACTGCTGTTAATCGGGGCGCCCGCATCGGCCATCGTGGCCGGCTGCAGGAGCATCGCCTCATAATTGGCGCCGAGAAAGGTCCAGCCGGGAGACCAGAGAAGCGCTGACACGGCTGTGACCACATCGACCGAGGTCGTCTGCTTGTCGGCGCCCGGACCGGTTGTGCTCGTCTGCTGGACATAGATCTGGTTGAAGCTGTAGAAGCCCGGCTGCGGCTGCGGTGCAGCCGTCATGCCCAACGTCGCGCCCGGTGGCATCGACCAGCCCGGATATCCCGGCTCGTAAGCGTGCGCCGGCGTCATCCCGACGCCGCAGACGAGGCTGGCTGCGCTCAGCAGCCAGCCGCGCAGTTTCCCTGCATGACCCATGTCTCCTCCGATTTATGTTTGACTCATCAAGTCACCTGGTGACTTGGTATCGAGTGTAGCGCGACTAAAAGCGATCCGAAAGGAGTCCGGGACACGGTGTTTTCCCGTAGATTGGGCGCAGCAGCCGGATTCGGAGTCGCCGCGGTGCCTGCATCGATCCGGCAGGTTCGAGGCGGAGGTGTGTCGTATCATGGGTTGAAGGGCAAACCACTTTCGACGGGCATCGCGTTGATCGCGTTGATTCACCGACCGCGCGAAAGGTCGCCAACCTCACCGAACTTCCGTCCGTAACTTGCGGCAGCAGCGAGTGGCCGCGTGCACCCACAAAGGAGATTGAGCATGTCCAGCACCATTGCCGAAAAGCGCCGGGCCTTTCGCGCGTTGCATGCAGCAGGATGTTTTGTGTTGCCGAATCCGTGGGACGTCGGCAGCGCGCGTTATCTCGCGAGTGTCGGCTTCAAGGCGCTAGCCACGACCAGTTCGGGCTTCGCGTGGTCCACCGGCCGGCCCGACAACGGCGTGCCGCGCGACACGATCCTCGCGCACCTGCGCGAGGTGGTCGGCGCGACGGATCTGCCGGTCAACGCCGACTTCGAAAGCGGCTTCGGCAAGGATCCGGCCGAAGTCGCGCAAAGCGTCCGGCTCGCGATCGACACCGGCATCGCCGGGCTGTCGATCGAAGACTCGACAGCCGATCCGAAGTCGCCGCTGTTGCCGCTCGATGTGGCCGTCGAACGGATCGCTGCGGCAAGACGCGCGATCGACGAAGCAGGCGGCGACACGCTGCTCGTCGGACGCGCGGAGAATTTCGTCGCCGGCGTACCCGACCTTGAAGACGCGATCGCGCGTCTGCGAGCCTATGCGCAAGCGGGTGCCGACTGCCTGTACGCGCCGGGCATCAATACGCGCGAGCAGATCGAAGCCGTGGTCGCCGCGGTCAGGCCGAAGCCGGTCAATCTGCTGATCGGCGGGCCGTCCGCGTTCACGCTCGACGAGCTGACGAAGCTCGGCGTGCGGCGCGTGAGCGTAGGCGGGGCGCTCGCCCGCGCGGCGTGGGGTGGCCTTGTCACTAGCGTTCAAGGGCTGGCGGACGGCCGCTTCGACAGCTTGCCGAAGGAGCCGTCAGGCGGGTGGCTGAACAGCATGTTTAACGACGTCGCATAGCATCGCGTCGCGTCCCGGCCGCTTCGATATCGCGGCAATCAGTCGTGGCCGGGAGCGCTACCCGCTAGCGTTTTCGACCACGCGGCCTTCCGCGCGCCAACGCAGCATGCCGCCGGCGAGGTTGGCAACGGCCTCGAATCCTGCCTGCCGCAAGATGACCGTGGCTTGCGCCGACCGTCCACCGGCCCGGCATACCGTCACGATCGGGCGTTCCTTTGTGAGTTCAGCGGCGCGGTCAGCCAGATCGCCGAGTGAAATGAGTCGGGCTGCGGGAATGCGCCCGAGCGCCCCGTCGAACTCGTCAGGCTCGCGCACATCGACAATCTGGACGGCGCGAAGATTCTCCTCGAGCCATTGAGGATTGATTTCCCAGATGCCCGCAAAGGTGTACGTCAACGGCGCCCACTCGGGCTCGGCCATCCGCGTGGGGTCACGGGTGGCCAGGCCGCATTTCAGGTTGGCCGGCACCGCGACATCGATCTGCTTCGGATGCGGCAAGCGCAGGTTCGTCATGTGCACGCTGAAATCGTCTTCGCACAGCTCGCCGCCAAGGCGCGGATTGAAGTGCCGTTCCTCGCCGACACTCGTGACCGTCAAGCCGCGGTAGTCGTGCGCCGGATAAAGCAGGCAAGTGTTGGGCAGCGTGAAAATCTGCTGATGGACCGCACGGAACATCGCGCGCGCATCGCCGTGCTGGAAATCGGTCCGGCCTGTGCCCCTGATAAGCAGACAATCTCCGGTGAACGCGAGGGTCTCGTCGTCAAGCACGAGGCTGATGCATCCATTCGTATGGCCCGGCGTCGCACGCACCTGCAGGTGCCGCGCGCCGAACTCACACCGGTCGCCATGGCTCAGATAGCGGTCCGCGCCTTCGGCGCCGCTCGCCGCCGATATCGCAATCTGGCTGCCTGTGTGGCGCTTCAGCATCCATGCACCGGTCACATGATCGGCGTGGACGTGGGTGTCGATGGTGTACAGGAGGCGCAATCCCAGTTCTTCGATCAGCGCGGTCTCGCGGCGCACCTGCTCGAATACCGGATCGATCAGCACCGCCTCTCCCGTCACGCTATCCGCAAGAAGATAGGTGTAGGTAGACGATTGCTGATCGAATAGCTGCCGGAAGATCAACACGATTTGGCTCCGTCGGAATGCAGGTCGTGCCTATAGCGTAGAACATTTGCATCCGGAGGTCACATATCGGCTACGTTTGCCATTACGGCAGCGTAATCGGCACAGGACGCGTGAGCAGGTCGACGTAGAGACTGAAGAACCGGTTGTTGTCGAACTGCGTCACGTAGGTGATCTTCTGCGGCGAAGCGCCTGATGCAGGTTGATCGGGGTACACCGTCACATGCCCCTGGTCCTCGCCGGCCGTGGTGTCGATATCTAGGTAAGCGCTTTTCGTTTGCGTCGCATAGGTGGGGTCCATGAAATACGCGATCGTCAACGTATCGTACAGATCGGTGTTCTCGGCAAACGCACCTGCATTGGCGACGGCGTACGCCTTCGTCACCGCAGTCTGCTTGTTGGGGTTGTTGACGATTTCGTCGTACACCGTCTGCGTGAGCGGCACGGTATTGGTCACGTCGAGCGGAATGTCGCTCTGCGGAATCGTAGTCTGCAAAACCGTGCGGACGGCGAGCGGGTCAAACCACCAGTTCAGTTCCGCCACGGCATTGGCATTGCCCGGCACGGCCATCGCCCCGCCCATATAGACGATCTGCTTGATCAGCGGCACGATCTCCGGCGCCTTCATGATGGCTGTGGCGAGATTGGTCGGCGGTCCGACCTCCAGAATGGTGACCTGATTCGGATAGCGCTTGATGGTCTGGATCATGAAATCCGCCGCGCTTTGCGCCTGCAGTTTCGTCGACACCGCGAAACCGTCCGAGGGCGCAACAAGCTGGGACTGCTCCGTCGGTTCCGGCCGGCTCCACGCACCGAAATAGCCTTGCGGATTGGCCGCCTGCTGAGCGCGAATACTCGCAAGGTTGTACTGCAACGGATAGTCGGCCCCGCCGTAGACGCCCACTACGTTCTGCACCCCCATGCGCTCCACGGCCTTGAGCGCATCCGCTTCTTCCTGGATCAGCCAGTCGTTGCCCGTCACGACGCACAGCCCGAGCAGGTTGACCTTACCTTCGCCCATCAACTGCGTGGTCATGGCGAAAAGCTGACCGTCGTCGCCCATGGTGTTGAAGTCCGAGTCGATGATGACCTTCGGCGCGGTGGCGAGCGGATCGGTCACCGAGACGCTGCCGCCACATCCGGCAAGAGCCGCCGACATAATAAGGATGCCTATATATTGTGATTTCATGTTTCACCCTCAAGCAGAGACCGCGATTAACCAGGAAAACACCCTCTGGCGAGGGTGCCGGCAATGCAACGTCGAGCCACTCAGCGTGGCAAGCCGGACGACCTCATGTCACAACAGGCGTCCGGTTCAAGCTGCGCGGTCGACTTCCGCACGAGTCGGGATCGACGGCTGCGCGCCGGCGCGCGTCACCGAAATCGACGCCGCCCGTTGCGCGAGGCTGATCGCGCCTTCCAGCGGCTGCCGCGCGGCGAGCTGCGCGGCAAACACCCCAATGAAGGTATCGCCGGCCGCTGTCGTATCGACCGCCCGCACCTGCGGCGCCGGAAAATGCGTGCCCTCGCCGCCTTCCAGCAACAGATAGGCGCCTTGCGCACCGAGCGTGACGATCACGTTGCGCGCGCCGCCGCGTTGCAACTCCGTCGCCGCCCTTCTCGCGCCGCTTTGCGATTCGACCGGCAGACCGGCGAGGATCGCGGCCTCGACCTCGTTCGGAACGAGGAAATCGATCAAGGGCAGCCATTCCGCAGGCAGCGGGCCGGTTGCGGGCGCCGGGTTCAGCACCGTGATCTTGCCCAGTCGCCGGGCCAGCGCGAGCGCCGCGTGGACTGAATCCCAGGGCGTTTCCAGTTGGCAGACCACCACATCGCAGGCCTTGATCGCCGCCTCGTGGCGTGCGACGCCTTCGGGCGTCAGTGAGCCGTTACTGCCCGCGACCACGACGATGGTGTTCTGCCCATCGTCCGATACCGTCACCATGGCCACGCCGGTCGGCTGCGCCGGGTCGACCTCGATACCGGCGCAGTCGATGCCCTCCGCTTCCAGATCCTTGACCCGCTGGGTCCCGTTCGCATCCTTGCCCACGCAACCGACCATGGCCACGCGCGCACCGATGCGCGCGGCCGCCACCGCCTGGTTGCCGCCCTTGCCGCCTGCGACCTGCGAGAACTCATGACCGCCGATGGTCTCGCCAGGCCGCGGCAAATGCGGGGAACGGGCGACCAGATCGGTATTGATGCTACCCACCACGAGTACCCGGCCCTGCTTGGCTTCTTTCGACATTCATATTCTCCTGCCGGCCATTCACCGAATGGTCGAATTATGCGGCGCGGCGCCGGCTTCGATAGGTATCCAGCACGACGGCCACGACAATCACGGCACCCGTAATAATGCGCTTGGTCGGCTCGGTCGCCCCAATCTGGGCGAGACCCGCGGCCAGCACCGAGATGATCAGCACGCCGAAAAAGGTGCTGGTGACGGAACCGCGCCCGCCCATCAGACTCGTGCCGCCGATCACGACCGCCGCAATCACCTGCAATTCGATGCCCGACCCGGCGTTCGGATCCGCCGCTTCGAGCCGCGAGATCTGGAACAGCGAAGCGAGACCGGCGAGCAGACCCATCATCGCGAATACCGCAATCTTATAGGGCCGCGGGTTGACGCCCGCGAGACGCACCGCTTCCTCATTCGTGCCGATGCCCACCAGATAGCGGCCGAAGACCGTACGGGTCAGCACGAGTTGAGCGGCGACCATCACCGCAATCGCAATCAGGAACGCGGGCGAAATGCCGAACGCAATCGGGTTGGAGAGGAAATCGAACGCATCGCCGATGTAGGCCGTGCGCGAGTTCGTCAATTGATACGCGACGCCGCGAGCCGCTTCGAGCACGCCGAGCGACACGATGAACGACGGAATCCGCCACGCCACCGTAATCGCGCCCGTCACGCAGCCCGTCAGCGTGGCGCCCGCCATGCCGAGCAGGGCGGAGGGCAAGGCCGGCCAATGCCACTGCAAGGCCGCGACGCTGGTGAGCGCCGCGCCGAGCGCCAGCACGGAGCCAACCGACAGGTCGATGCCCGCGATGATCAGGACAAAGGTCATGCCGATCGACATCACGACGAGATCGGGGATCTGGTTCGCGATCGTGCTGAAGGTGTCGTAGGTCAGGAAGTGCGAGCTCAGCAGCGAGAACAGCACAATCATGCCGAGGAGCGCGCCGAGCAGGCCGAGATAGTTCGAGAAGCCAAGGCGTGTGCCGATCGGCTTCGTGTCTTTGGGCGGTTCGTTCTGCAGCGTAGGCAGGCTGGTGGGTGCGGTCATGCTTCAATACTCCACTGATTTTTCGTCGGGCTTGTTGCCGGGCCGTTCGTCGGGCACGCGCGCGTCGGGTTCGATCGGCTCGTGCAGCAGTTCGTCGCGTTGGGTGTAGCCCGCGAATGCTGCCGCGAGCAGCGCGTCCTGTGTCCAGGCGCCGCGCTCGAACACGCCCGTCATGCGTCCCGCCGACATCACGCCGATCCGGTCGCAAATCGACATCAACTCGCGCAGATCGCTCGACACCACCACCAACGCGCGGCCTTCCCGCGCCAGCGCGCCCATCAGGCCATAGATGTCGAACTTGGCGCCAACGTCGATGCCGCGCGTGGGCTCGTCGAACAGCAGCACGGTGCAATCGCGCGCGAGCCAGCGGCCGATCACCACCTTCTGCTGGTTGCCGCCCGACAGCTCCGACACCGTCTGCGCCGGGCCCGCGCAGCGAATCCGCATGGCGTCGATCTGTTGGCCCGCCAGCGCCGCCTCGCGCGCGGCATCCACCACGCCGTGTTTCGACACCGCGCGCAGATGGCCGAGCGAGATATTGGCGGCAATCGGCTGGGTGAGCAGGAGGCCTTCGCCTTTACGATCTTCGGTGATCAGCGCGACGCCGTTCTGCACCGCGTCCGAGGGCGACGCGATCTTCACCGGCTCGAGCGCGCCGCCGCCATAGGCGATGGACACCGTACCGGCATCCGCACGATCCGCGCCGTAGATAAGCCGCATCAGCTCCGTACGACCTGCTCCGATCAGGCCGCTGATGCCGAAGATCTCGCCGGCCTTGACCTCGAAGGAGACATCGCGCACGGCCGGCGCGCGGGTCATCCCCGCGACCTTCAGCGCCACGCTGCCAATACGGCGCTCGCCGAGATCGATTCGCTCGCCGATATCGCGGCCCACCATCAACGTTACGAGACGGTCGGCCGAGAGGTTCGCCATTTCGTCGACATGCACGAGACGGCCGTCGCGCAGCACGGCAGCGCGCTTCGCGATCCGCTTCAGTTCTTCGAGGCGATGCGAGATGTACACCAGCGCGACGCCGCGCGCCTGCAGCCGCTCGACCTGCTCGAACAGCAGATCCACCTCGCGGGCGGTGAGCATCGCGGTGGGCTCGTCGAGGATCAGCACGCGGCAATCGCCGATCAGATTGCGCGCGATCTCCACCATCTGCTGATGGCCGATGCCGAGGGTGCCCACCAGCGTGTCGGGATGGATCGCGTCGAGCCCGACTTGCGCCATGGCATGCCGCGCGTCCTCGCGGAGTTTGGCGCGGTCGATCCAGCCGAACACGCCGCGCTGCGGCAAACGGTTTAGAAACAGGTTCTCGGCCACCGAGAGGGTCGGCAGCAGGTTGAGCTCCTGCATGACCATGCGTACGCCGAGCGCTTCGGCGTCCTTGCGGCTGGCGGGCGCGTAAGCTGCGCCGGCCAGCGTCATCGAGCCGGTGGTCGGCGTGACCAGACCGCCGACGATCTTCGACAACGTGCTCTTGCCCGCGCCGTTCTCGCCGGTCAGCGCCAGCACTTCGCCGGCGCGCAGGTCCAGCGAGATATCGGCGAGCACGGGTTCGGCGTAGGTCTTGCCGATGCCCTCCACCCACAACACGGGTGGGGCATCAACAAGGGATAGGATGGGGGTGGACATCACATTGACAAAGCCGGACGGAGATCAGGAAGCGTGGCTCCCTGCAGGAGCGAGCCACGCGTGGTGCCGGTCTTACTTGGTGACCAGATCGACAGGCGTTTCGACGACGCCCGACAATTCCGACTGCTTCTTGTGTTCGGCGATGGCCTTCAGCGCCGTGTCGATACCGAACACCGCCTGTTTCGCGGCGTACTGATCCGCTGTGGCGAGGACGCGGCCGTCGGCGAGCATCGGCTTGATCGCGCTGATGTCGTCATAGCCCACCACCTGGATCTTGCCGGCCTTGCCCGCCGCACGTACCGCCGAGACCGCGCCGATCGCCATGTTGTCGTTGCCGCACAGCAGCGCCTTGACGTCCGGGTTGGCATTGAGGATCTGGCCCGCGACCGCGTTGCCCTTGTCGATTTCCCACTCGCCCGATTGCAGCGAGACAACCTTCATGCCGCCGGCCGCCATGGACTGCTTGAAGCCGGCCGTGCGTTGCTGCGCGTTGGTGGTGGTCGAGACGCCTTCGATAATGGCGACGTTATCGCCCGCCTTCAGGTGCTTGGCCAGGTAGTCACCCACCTTTTGCGCGCCCTTGGCGTTATCCGGGCCGACGAACGGAATGTTCAGGTCCTTCGACTTGAGCACGTCCCGGTCCAGCTGGTTGTCGATGTTGACCACGATAATGCCCGCATCCACCGCCTTCTTGAGCACCGGCACCAGTGCCTTGGAATCGGCCGGTGCGATCACCAGGGCGTCGACCTTCGACACGATCATCTGCTCGACGATACGAATCTGGTTAGCCGTGTCCGTTTCGTCCTTGATACCGTTCGTGATCAGGTCGAACTTGTCGGGGTTCTGCTTCTGATAGTCCTTTGCGCCGGTTTCCATGGTGAGGAAAAACTCGTTCGCCAACGACTTCATCACGAGCGCGACCTTCGGCTTGTGGGCAGTCTGGGCGAATGCGGCGGGCATGGGCAGAAGCGACGCTGCGAAGAGGGCAGCGCCGACGACGATAGCGCGACGCCGCGCCGGTTGGAAATGGCGGTTCATTAGATGTCTCCGTATCGCTCTTTCGGTCTACGTACTGATAGCCGGTGAGTCGTGTGATGGGTCGGGATGCCACGCTTGCCTCCGGCTGCCTTGATGAAACCGTCAAGCGGCTTCGCCAGATGCTGGGACAAGTATGACTGGCTTCAATCCTATCCTCGCGATCCCGGTTATGCTATGCCAAATTTCAAAATCGAGCGTTTCAAAAATGGAACATGTGGACTGGGACGACCTGAGGATTCTGGTGGCGATCACGCGTGGCGGCACCATGCGCGCCGCCGCCGCGGCTTGCGACTTGAGCGCGCCGACCCTGTCGCGCCGCCTGACCGAGCTCGAGCGGCGGCTGGGCGAGCCGCTCATCGACCGGGTGCCGTCGGGCTGTACCGTGACGGCTTTCGGCGCCCGGGTGCTGGCCTGGGCCGAGCAGATGGAAGACCTCGCCCACCGGATCGAACGCGCCGCGGACGTAACCGGCGGCGGCCCGCACGGCACGGTGCGGATCAACGCCGTCGAATGGCCGTCCTACATTCTGCTGAAACTGCTCGGCTCGTTCCAGGAGCGGCTGCCCGGACTCGCCATCGAAGTGCTGACGTCGCGACGGCCTTATAGCCTCGCAAGACGCGAAGCGGACATCGCGCTGTGGTCGGAATGTCCCGACGCGGGCGACCTGTATGTCCGGCGCATAGGCCGGATCCGCTTCGGGCTGTTCGGCTCGCGCGACTACTATCTGCGCCACAAGGCGGCGATCACGCGCAAGGAATGGGACAAGCTGTCGTTTGTCGGCTATGACGACCGGCAGCCGGATCACCCGGCTACGCAATGGCTGAAGACGCTGCCGGGTGCGCCGGCGCCCTCGCTGCGCAGCAGCTACGGCATGGGCGTATTCGATGGGGTGCTGGGCGGTTCCGGCCTCGGCGTGCTCGCCCAGCTCGCGGGCGACACGACGAGCGATCTGGTTTGTGTCGAGCGGCACATCAAGGCGCTCGATCAGGACGTGTGGATGGTGCTGCATCCCGCCCTGCGCGATAGCGAGCGGATACGGACCGTGGCGAATCTGATTGCCGAGATTTTCCGGTAGGGTTTTTAGTGCCCCAGTCACGCGACGGCATGCGCAACCGCGATGCGACTCCCGACGCGCCTGCTATACCTGGCGCTGAACCGTCCGGCCGTCGGCAAGATCGATCGTCTCGCCGATCTTGAGCGCCTGAATCTGCTGGACCTGCTGTGCCGAGAACTTGTGTTCGGGGTCGAGAAACACGTGCAAGGGATACACGAAGGTGCCCTGCTTCCAGTACCGCTTGTCGAAGGTCACAGCGAACTTCTTCTCGACCGGCTTGACTGGGCTAAGCGATTCCAGCTTCGCGCGAAACCTGACGACTTCACCGCGAACCACCTCGCTCTGCGACGTCACCAGCATTGCGACCTCGCTTTCCGGGTCGCTCACGCCAGGGCAATTTTCAGCCGCCGCGAGAGCGGCCTCGCCTGCCAGAACCAGTCCCTCCAGCCAGCGCTTCGTATCGGGCAGTCCGTTATTTTCCATCGCGTTTCACACTTCCTTGGTATCACTGACTCAATTTGCCAGCCACGCCTGGACGTGTCAATGACCGGCTCTTCGGCGCCAACTGTCCCCAGTTAGGCCTATCCGAAAGAATTTCTTTTGCCCGAGCCTAGATATCCTCGATAGTCGACTAGCCGGAGAGCGGAGATACTCCGTCCTTACCTCGTTTGCAGCCGTATCGGCCTGCGAACTCGTGCTTTGAAGGACTCCGGCAGATGACTCGAAAAACCCTAAGCCTCATGGCGGCGACTGCCTTTGCATGCGCGATCACGCCGGTCAGCCACGCGGCGGACGATCAGCAAGACGCGATCAGAACCGCAGTGACCCGCATCATCCAGCCGGTGATGGCCGGGAACAATGTGCCGGGCATGGCGGTTGGCGTCGTCATCGGCGACCGGCACTACGTGTTCAACTATGGTGTGGCGTCGAAGGAGACCAGAAAGCCCGTCACGGACGATACCTTGTTTGAACTCGGCTCCGTCAGCAAAACGTTGACGGCGACGCTGGCGTCCTATGCGCAGGTAAGCGGCTATCTGTCCTTGTCCGACCCGACGGGCAAGTTCCTCCCGTCTCTGCAGCACAGTCCGTTCGGCAATGTGAGCCTGCTCACTCTGGGCACGCACACGCCCGGAGGACTGCCGTTGCAGGTGCCGGACAATATCCATAACGACGATCAGTTGCTGCAGTATTTCCGGGCATGGCGGCCCACCTATGCGCCGGGCACGTATCGGACTTACGCCAATCCGGGCATCGGCGCACTCGGGCTGATCACGGCAAAGAGCATGGGGCAGGACTTCAGCGCGCTGATGCAGCATCAACTGTTTCCCGCGCTCGGCATGAAGAGCAGCTACATCGACATTCCCGCCGCAAAATTGCCTGACTACGCCGAGGGCTACACGAAAGACGGCGCGCCGATCAGGATGGCGCCAGGCGTGCTGTGGTCCGAAGCCTATGGCGTCCGGACGACCGCTGCCGACATGACCCGCTTCCTCGAAGCCAACATGAATCTGCTCCCGTTGACCCCAAAGCTTCAGCGCGCGGTTACGGAGACCCACACCGGCTACTTCAAGGCAGGGCCCATGACGCAGGACCTGATATGGGAACAATACCCGTATCCGGTCACCTTGAAGACGCTGCAGGACGGCAACTCGCCGGCGATGATTTTCGACGCAACACCGGTCACGCCAATCACGCCACCGCAGGCTCCGCGAGAAGACGTCTGGATCAACAAGACCGGCTCGACCAACGGCTTCGGCGCTTACATCGCCTTCGTTCCGCAGAAGCGGATAGGGATCGTCATCCTCGCCAACAAAAACTTCCCCATCGATCAACGGGTCACCGCTGCGTACAGGATTCTCACGTCGCTGGCCGACAGCGAGCATTGATCGATGAGGGACGATTTATTGAACCATCCTGAACCTCAGATGTTTTCGATCACCACCGGTTCGATCGTGTCCGCCGGTTCGAAACCGAAAATCTTGCCGTAGAAGTACAACTCGGCTTCCAGCGAATGGGTGATGGTTTCGGCTCGCCTGAAGCCGTGCCCTTCCCCCTCATACAGCACGTGGGCCACCGGCAGGCCTTTCGTGCGGACCACCTGATAGATCGATTCGGCCTGGTTCGGCGGCACGACCTTGTCCTCTGCGCCCTGGAACAGGATCATGGCGCTCGACATCTGCTCCACGAAATGAATGGGCGAGCGCGCCTGATAAAGGGCTTGCTCTTCCGGATACGGGCCCACCAGCCGAATCATGTAACGCGACTCGAACTTGTGCGTGTCCTTCATCAGCGCTTCGAGGTCGCCCACGCCGTAGTAGCTCGCGCCCGCCTTGAAGAAATCGTGGAACGCCAACGCGCACAGCACCAGATAACCGCCGGCACTGCCGCCGCGCACTGCGAGCGCGTCCTGATTCACGCGCCCTTGCTCGATCAGGTACCGCGCTGCATTGATCGCGTCGTTGACGTCGGTGACGCCCCATTGGCCATCCAGACGTTGACGGTACGCCCGGCCGTGTCCGCTGCTGCCGCCGTAGTCCACGTCGACAACGGCAAAGCCGCGACTGGTCCAGTACTGGATCGGTAAGCGGAATCCGGAATGCGTCGACGAGGTCGGACCGCCGTGGGCAATCACGATCAGCGGCGGCAATGTGCCCTCGGGGCCCTTGAAGTCGGGATTGGCCGGCGGATAGAAGAATGCATGCGCATGCAGACCGCCTTCCGTCGGGAAGCGGATCGGCTCGGCAATCGATACGTAGCGCGCATCCACCGCGGCGCCGCCCGATTGGCGCAGTACGCGGCAGGTGTGCGTGCGCAGATCGAGTTCGACGATCGCTTCGCCTGAGGTCGGCGAACTGCCGACGAACACCGCCCGTTCGCCCTCGACCTGCAGGTCGCGCATCGTGCTGTATGGCGTCGGAATGTCGGCGAACGCACCGCTCGACGGATCGCATGCCGCCAGGTGCGCGACGCCATCCTGCTCGTAAAGACATACGATGCGGCCGTCTGCCGCGAAGCCATAGGTTGTCATCCCGAAGACCCACTGGGGCTTGCCGAATTCGGCGTCCATCGGATGAAGGGCTTCGAGCGCGGTGTCGCTGTTGGTGCTCGCAGCCGTGGATGCGCCGACGCGCACCCGATACAGATTCCACCAGCCGCTACGGTCTGAGACGACATACAGATCGCCAGCCGGCGACCAAACGGGTTGAAACAGCGACTCGGTATGGCCGCCGGCAATCCGGCGCGGCGTCCCGATCGCACCGTTGGCCGCAATCTCCGCCACCCACAGTTCCGTGCCGTCCCATGGCATGTTCGGATGGTCCCAGGTCAACCATGCGAGATGCGTTCCATCGGGACTCAGGCAGGGCGAGGCAAAGAAGTCGTGACCCTCTGCGATCGTTTCGGTCGCTCCGCTTGCCAGATCGATGCTCACGAGTGTATTCACCGGCTCATGACTGCCTGCGCGGTGGTCCTCGCACACGCCGATCAACCGCCCACGGACCGGATCGGCGATCAGATCCGCATAGCGAAGGCCCTCGGTCTGTGTCACCGCTTTCGGCTGGCCGGATGGGTCGACCGCATAGACCTGTTGGTCCTTGAAGTTGACGAAGAACACGCCCAGTGCCGTCACCGCCAGGGCGCCCCCGCCGTACTCGTGCACGCGCGAGGCCGCGTCGAACGGTGCGGCGGTCAGTTCTTCGATTTCGCCGTCGGCGCGAAACCGGACGATTGCATGCCGGCCCTTTTCCTGCGGACGTCCCTCGGTCCAGACGATCCCCGCGCTGCCGATGCGAGGTTGTCCGAGCCGCAGCGATTCGCCGACGACCAGTTGGGCGGTCACCGGCGATTTCCAGCTACCGAATGCAGCGTAAGTGGGCGAGCCTGCTTGCGACGGGGAAATGGAAGGGGTGGAATTCATGGGGAGCGGGAGATGAGGGGTAGGGAATGAATCATGACCTATCGCCCTCTCGCATTCAACCCGTCCAGATGGCCAAATTTCGCCCCATCACGCGATCTTCCGAACCCATTGACTCCGCCAGGCCGGTGCTTCAAAGGGCTCCGAAAAATACTGCGTCTCGTGCACGACCTTGCCGTTGCGAAACTCCATCACGCTGACGGTGTAAGCCGCTTGTCCCTTATAAGCGATGGTGTATTCCGTGACCCAGAGATTACCGTCACCTTGAATGCGCCTGACATCGAAACCCGATGGCTTATCTGGATGATGACCTCGCAGTGCCTGCAAATTCTTCCGCCCGAGGATTCGTTCGCCTGATTGGGGATAGTCGCAGATAGCATCGTCATCGTAGATATCGTGTTCTGCGTCGAGATCGCCGGCCGCCGATGCCTGCCAGTGCGCATTCAGCGCCTCACGGATTGTTTCGTCCTGCATGGAGTGCCTCCGGATAGCGTTGACATCTGTCTATTGCGCACGTCGCGGAATAAACCCGGGGCTGCCCGTCTTGACCACTTCGTTGAACCGCTGCCTCGTCTCAATCCGGTTGATCTCGTCGAATGCGTCAGCCGGCAGCGCGGCGATGTCGAAATTCTCGCGCGCGCGATCCGCAGTCTTCGGCGTGGTGAGTAAAGCCCCACCCCGCTGGATCGCCCAGGCCAGCAATACCTGTGCTGTTGTCTTGCCGGTTCGCGCGGCAATCTGCGCGATAACGGGATCCTCAAGCGGCCCCGGCCTGATTCCGTGACCCAATGGCGCAAAGGCCAAAAACACGATGTCTTTCTCTTTGCAGAATTCCAGCAGTTCGGTTTCCGGAAGATACGGATGGGCCTCGACCTGCACCGCCGCCGGCTTGATTCGGGCCGACTCATAGAGAGGCTGCAAATCGTCCAGGCCGATGTCGGACAGTCCGATAGCCCGGCATCTTCCCTGGTCGACGAGCGCTTCCATCGCTCGCCACGTGTCCAGCAGCGTCACACCTTGGTCGTAAATGACCTGACCGTTGTCATCGCGTGGGTCCTGCTCATCGCCCGGTTGAAATGCAAACGGCGTGTGTATCAGATAGAGATCGAGATAGTCGAGTCCGAGCCTTTCAAGACTTGCCTCGAAAGCCGGTTGGACACGCTCGGGCCGATGATTGGAGTTCCACAACTTGGTGGTCATGAAAATGTCTTCGCGTGCGACCCCTGCGGCAGGAAGCCCTGTCTGCAGCGCTTCGCCGACCTCGCGCTCGTTCCGGTATCGCTCGGCGCAATCGAAGTGTCGATAGCCAGCTTCCAGCGCTTCTCGGGTAGCGCGGAGGGTCGTAGCTGCATCGGGAATCAGCGTGCCGAATCCGAGCGCGGGCATACGGCCGCCTCCGTGATTCAGCATGATCTTTTTACTCCGGAAATCGGAAGACTCAATCATGGCGACACCTCCGCAATCGTTCATGCCCGGCGACGAAGGATCGGCGCCGGGGCCTGCAAGAATTCCTTCTCTCAGGCCGGGTTGGTGTTGAATGTGCGGAAAGTGAAGCCGTCAAAGCGAGTCGCGCTGATTTGCTGCTCAGCCGTCGCCATCAGGGTCAAACCGAGCACCAAACAGGTCTGCTTCTCGACCCAGTGTAGCAAATGAACGGCTTACAAGCGGCGGTAAAACTTCGCAAGCAGCAGTTTGAGGCGCAGCGCGATACGCTTGCCCCGTGCTGTCCGATACGGAGAAAGGTGCGCGGCGAAGCTGCCGAGCAGTGCAAGCGCGCCGATCGTCTCGAGCAGGGCTGACATCATGGCTTCCTCACAGGCTGACGCGCGCGCATAGCGCCTCGGTCATCGGTGCAATATCGCCGGAGCGTAAGTTCGCGCGAAGAACACCAGCGTGACGCAGAAGGTCAACGTCAACGTACCCACCCGGATCATTTGGGGCGGCGCGCGTCGGCCGATTTGCGCGCCGCCATAACCGCCGATGATCGCCGCAATCAGCATCACCAGCGTTTCGGGCCAATGCACCGCGCGAGCCACGATGAAGGTGAGAACCGCACTGGCATTCGCCACACTGACGAGCAGCGTTCGGGGCGCGTTCAAACGCTTGAGATCGCGCCCGTCAATCAGCCCCCACATCGCGATCATCATGATGCCGACCGCCCCGCCGAAATAACCGCCATACAAACCGAGGGCAAACTGAATCGCCAGCACCGCAGACCCTGGCAAGTGCCGGCGACTGCGCAGCGCTTCGCCGAGTCGGCGGCCGAAAGCCAGCGCAACACTCGCGAACAGGAGCAGCCAGGGGAGTGCGAAAGAGAAGGCCGCCGACGAAGTCCACAGCAACAGGATCCCACCGAGAAATCCGCCGCACAACGTCGCAACCAGCAACGCGCGCATCGTCACGGAACCCACCGGTCCGATCCCATCGCGATACGCCCATGCACTGGCCACGCCGCCCGGAAACAGCGCCACCGTGCTCGAAGCATTCGCCTGAACCGGTGGCACACCTGCGGCGATGAGCGCCGGCAGGCTGACGAACGAACCGCCGCCTGCCAGCGCATTCATCGCGCCAGCCAGTATTCCCGCGCCAAAGATGAGAAAATGAGGATGCATGGGAGTCATCCTAGCGGCCCCGCTGTATGCCTACAATCTGGCATTCCCCATGCTGGACTTCGGCGAAACCGAAGGATAGCGATGACGGCATCGAGGAGCGGTAACGCATGCGTTTCGATCTGACCGACCTGCGGCTTTTCCTGGCGGTGGTTGAGCACGGCAGCCTCACACGGGGCGCGCGGGTCATGCACCTGGCGCTGGCCTCGGTCAGCGAGCGTATCGCAGGCATGGAGACGGCATTGGGTGCGCCGCTGCTGGAGCGCAACCGCCGCGGCGTGCGTGCGACGGCGGCAGGCGTGGCGCTGGTCCGGCATGCCCGCCTGATCCTCGGCCAGGTCGAACAGATGCGCGGCGAATTGCGAACGTACGCGACGGGTCTGAAGGGGCGCATCAGGCTGCTATCCAACACCGCCGCATTGGCCGCTTTTCTGCCGCAGCAGCTCAACCGTTTCCTCGCGAGCTACCCTGATCTGTCGATTGACCTCGAAGAACGGCCTAGCCCGGAGATCGTCAAGGCGTTGGCGGAGGGGCGAGCGGATCTCGGCATCGTCGCCGACATCGCAGACCTCGCGGCCCTGCAGACGCATTTGATTGCACAGGATCAGCTCGTGGTCGTGGCTAACCGTTCGCATCCCGTGGTCACCGGGATGCCCGTATCGTTCGCGGAGATTCTGGACGAGGCTTTTATCGGACTTTCGGACGCGGCATTGGAGACGCATCTGGCGGATCGCGCCTCGCGTCTCGGTCGTCAGCTCAACTATCGTATCCAGATGCGCAGTATCGAGAATGTGGCGATGCTGGTCGAAGCGGGCAACGGCATCGCGATTCTGTCCGAGGCATCGATCGACATGTTGCGTCGGCCGGGACTCGTGATCTCGCCGCTTTCGGAATCGTGGACGGCGAGGCGGCTTCATCTTTGCGCGCGCAATTTTGCTGCGCTGACACCGCATGCCAGTCTGCTCGCGCAGCAGTTGATGGAAAGCGCCGCGCAGCCGCTGCGGTCAACGGCACCTTCACCCTGAATGCCGGCGAATGGATGTTCGCAACGCCCCCGTCCTGCCGTCCTCTACGACGCCGACGCGACGACGCTCTCCGGTTCATCCTCGCGCCGGGCATCAATGAGGCGGACGAGATCAAGTTTGAGCGGGTTCCGGCGGGCGTAATAGCGTAGCTCCCACTCTGCGAGCGAGAGTTGTTGCGACGCCGCCTCCTTCTTCAGAGCGCGTATTGCAAGCAGGTACTCGTCGACCGAGGTGATTTCGGTCCAGTTGATTTCGACCTGACCGGACGTCCGCTCGATGATCAGGCGGTCCACCGGGCAATGGGGCGGCTCGGCAATCAGACCCACGGACCACAACGACTTGAGAGACAGATTGAAGAACTTCTGGGCGATACCCAGCCGGTATCCGTGCTTGTCGAACAGCGTGCCGCCGATTCGCGTGCCATGCTCGCATAGCCGGAGCAGGTTCTGCAGATGTTGTTCCTCTGTGCATCCGTTGACGTAATGCGGCAGCAGGTTCTGTTCCGCGAAGGCCAAAAGATCCTGACGGAACTGGCTTGTCGAAGGGCGATCCTTCGCTTTGGTTTCAGAATTGAATGCGTTGGCTCGCTGTACGGACGCGGCCCATGCGACCATGAGCAATTCGCCGACGAGATAGGTGAGATGATAGATAGCGGGTTGCGGCTTGGTCACAGTTGACTCCCAAACGATTAAACTCCAATCGCTTCCAGGAACAGCTCGCTATGCGCCTTGGTGAAGTCCATTTCACGCCGGGACCAATCGACACGCTCCTGAATTTCCGCGGCGTTTGTCGGGGGACCCTCGAAGGCATCAATTCGCTCACTCCAGAATGCGATGTTTTGCGACTGACGCTGGATCATCGCAGCCACGAGCCCCTGGCGATCCTGACGAGCCAAACCATACGCATCCGCAAGTACCCGCAACTGGGCAGCCTGCAGCTCGACAGAACCCCGTTCGGGTTTCGAGGAGACACACCAGGTCCAGGCCATATAGCCCACGTCCTCGAGAATCCCTCCAGGCGCGGCGAAATCGAAATCGATGAAGGCCACCGGCAGGCCGTTCCGAAAGACGGTGTTGTTCGGCCCGGGATCATGGTGACCGTGATCAGAAGACAAGCACTTGCTCCGAGTTTGCGCGACGCGCTCGTTCGATGCGATCCCGTCGCTACAGCCTCGGCGCCGCGTAGGACATGAAATACCTTTCGTCGGTTGAGCGATCTACTTTGAATCCGTTTCTCTCATAGAGTTGCCGGGCGGGGTTGACACGAAGAACACGCAAGCGGATCGGTTTCCCACTAGCGTGAGCACGCTCGATAACACGGCCTAGCAACAACGTACCAATGCCGCGCCTTTGATGACTCGGAAGTATATAGAGCTTTTCCAGCATCAAAGCGTCCGCCTCATCGATCAATGCGATGCAACCCATCTCGACTCCATCGCATTCAATGATCTGATGGATTTCCGGTCGAAAATTGCCCCGTGGTTCGGGTATCCAATTACCCCAGGTGCGTTCGGCGTATTCCCTCATGCACGTTTCCTGAACGACGCATAAGAAGTCCCAGTCGGACTCGTTGGCCGGGCGCAGCGTGACATTTAGCATGGGCATAGCTGTTCGGTGGTTTGTCTTGAACAGCCATTGTCAATGAATCAGGGCACAAGGTCGACAGGCCGAAATCGGCCAGGTTGACGCCCTCACCCACCATCGCATAGCATCGAAGCTAGCGGTGCAGGCCGCTTCCGGGTCCGCGGAAAGGGTTGAACCCACCTGTTGCAGTGCGTCAGATCTTTCCCCATCCTTTGTGCTGGCGGTATTGCGGACCTTCAGCCATCCAATGCACGAGGATCCGTCATGAACAAGCTGCCTCCCAAGGCCAATCTTGACCATCTGAAGAAGCAAGCGAAGGAGTTGTTGCGCCTTTACCGCAACGGCGACGCAGCAGCCATCGCGCGCTTCATCCATCATCTTCCCGCTGCTGCGCACCGTACCGAGAGTGAAGTAGTAGCGCTTCAACTTCGCCTGCACGATGCGCAATCCTGCATCGCCCGCGAGTATGGCTTTCCTTCCTGGGCAGAACTCAGCGTGCATGTCGAGGCAAGCGGCCTCGCGCATCACGAACAGGCTGTGCTGATACGCCGCTGGCTTGGCCTCGCCTACGGCGGCGACGTCACCGGTACCTATCTCGCAGCACGCCCACGCGTCGCCGTTCAACTGCTGCACAACCACCCCGACCTTATCGCAACCGACGCCTACGTCGCCTGCGCAGCGGGCCATCTCGAGACAGTGTCCCGGACCATGACAGCCGATCCCGATTGGCTCCACCGCGCAGGCGGACCGCTGAACCTGCCGCCGCTTGTCGCCGTAACCCACTCGTGCCTGGGACAACTGCCGGAGTTCACCACTCAGCTACGCGAATGCGCGCAACATCTCCTGCAAGCCGGAGCCAATCCCAACCAGCATATCGGCAACCGGTTACCGCCGACTTCGCTCGCAACCCCCGACGAGATGGAGCCGCTATCCGCCCTCTACGGCGCCGCTGGCGTGATCCGCGATCCGGCGCTCACCGAGCTGCTTCTGAAGGCCGGCGCCGACCCCAACGACGGTGAATCGCTCTATCACTCGCTGGAAAACCCGGACTGCACGCGCTTGCTGCTCCGCCACGGCGCGCGCGTTGCCGGTACGAATGCATTACGGCGAGCGCTCGATATGCCGGACCCCACCGCCCTCGAACTGCTGCTGGCTCATGGCGGCGACGCTAACGAGCCGGCCGGAGAAGGACCCACGAAAACCTGGGGAGCGCCGTTGCTGCGTGCGATCGCTGTGCGCAGATCGCCTCGCCATATTGCCGCACTGCTGGCGGCCGGTGCCGATCCCAAAGCACAGACAGCGGACGGCGTCAGTGCCTGGCGGCTAGCGACGCAGGTCGGCCTACCGGAGGTCGTAGCGCTCCTTCGCACCTACGGAGCGGAGGAGAAGCTCACCGCGGACGATGAGTTCGTGGCGGCTTGCGCCCGCGCCGACGCGAGCGAGGCGCGACGCATTCAGGCACGACATCCCGACCTGCCAGGCTCACTGCCGGAGGACCGGCTTCGGCTACTGCCCGACACCGCAGCTTGGGGATCCCGTGCTGCGGTCAAGGTCATGGTCGAACTCGGCTGGCCCATCGATGCGCGTGGAGGCGACTGGGACGCCTCAGCGCTCAACCACGCCGTCTTCAGTGGCGACGCGGAACTAGCGGCGTTTCTGCTCGCTCATGGCGCGAGCTGGCGTGAGACGCAAGGCTTCGGAGACAACGTCCTCGGTACGCTGTCCTGGGCCTCCGTCAACGAGCCAACCGGGCCGGAGAATCCCGACTGGACCGGTTGCGCTCGCGCGCTCATGGCTCACGGACTGCCCAAGGTGGAACAGGATCCGTCAAACCCGCAACGGTTGCTCATCGAAGGCCGGCCCACGCGGTTTTCCGAGGAAGTGACGGAAGTCTTACTGGCCGGCGGCGGCGTAACCGCTAAATAGTTCGTAGAACTACCATCCATATTTGAGTTCGGTTCCAACGTAATCGGCGTTCCGGCCACCAAGGTTACGGATGGAATCGCCCACCTGGAAATGCACAGCTTCGACCGAACCGACCAGGTTGGAGGCAATGGTCCAATCGGCTCGAAGCTGTACATACATGCCGGTCCATAAGCTTCCATGGCCCGCCGTGCCCGGCACCACCGCATTGCCTTGCTGATAAACGGCATCCCCTGTCGTCTCGCGCCACTGGAATCCCAGCGCGCCGAGCAAGGTCAGGCGGCTGGATGGTTTGAGCGTAATCGACGGCTTGATATGCACGAGATTCGAGTATCCGGTGTACCCCGCCAGGGTGAAGTAATAGCCGTTCGGGAACAACGGATTGAAGGTCTCGACACGGCCGTCGCCCGGATGCCGGTCGCCGGACGCGGCGTCGATCTGAAGGCCGAGCCGTGGTGACCACGCCGTGTCAAACGTGTAGCCGGCCAGCGAACCCACGGCCCAGGCGCCAATCGTATCCACACCGACATGCCCTGACTGATACATCGACTCGACATCCCAGTCGGCACGGCCGGTCTTGCCGGTGTACCGGAGGTCGTAGATATCGCGGTGCTCGGTGCCGGAAGCATCAAGGAAACTGGCGTGAGTCCGGTTGTAGCGCGAATAGTAGCCGGAGAGATCGCCGGGCCCTGTCTCCTGATGCTCGAAGCGCACGCCGCTAAACGTGAGGCGGCGGTTCGAGACGTCGTCGAACGTCGACACGTCGCGGTTTTGCACCGGCTGGGTTGCGTAACCTATGAAACGCCACTTCCGGAACTCGTAGTCTGCCCAGATTCCGTCGAACGCCTGGCGTACGTTCGGACCATCGCGCACCGCGATAAAGCGCTGCAAGTCAAACGCCATCTCCTGACGCCCCACTCTGACCTTCACGGTGCCGCCTCCAAGCGGACTCACCCATGCGGCAAACGCCTGCTCGAGATCGAGCGGATTCTTATCGACGGGTGAAACGTTGTCCTTGCCATAGGCTCGTGCGTCTTCCAATTGAACGAAGAACTGCCAATGCTGATCGATATGCGCATCGGCATTCACCTCCGCACGCTGGATCAGATAGGTATTCGAATGCCCCGCTCCAATACCAAAGAGCGGCGCATCGTTGACTTCGACACGTTCCCGCAGATTGGCGCCCAGCGACAACCATGAGCCGGGGCTCCCGAGCGGGATGTACTTGAGGCCATCCAGCGGTTCGGCCGGCACGCATGGGTTCGCCAGAACCGACCAATCTTCCTGCCATCGATTGAAGTTGACCGCCGGCCTTTTGACCGTACATGCGGGTACGACATCCGACGCAGCGGGGCCGGCCGAATCGGCGATCGCACTATCGCTCAATCCGAGCGCAAAGCCTACCGTCAGAATGAGCCGAACGATGGGTTCAATAGCGTCAGTACGCCGGAGACGTCGTTTCAGCCGCAACGCCACGGATCGCCCTCCCAGGACCGCCACAGAGCCAAACGTGTCCACGTAGCCGGTATTCTCCGCCGGCACATTACCTTCGGACTGCATAATTTTCCTGAGACGAGACAGCACGCTTTAATTCCGGCCTGAACACACTCGCCGACCGTGCCATGAGCGGCAGTAGCGTGCGTTCAGGCTCCGGTTCTGCCTATTGCGTCAACGCGTGGATCTCAGCGATGTAACCGCCGGGGAACTGCACCAGGGCCGCTTCGCGCTTGTCGGACGAGAATGCCGGCACCAATACCGTTACCCCTGCGGCCTGCGCCTTTTGCAGCGTACCGGCCAGGTCGCTAACCTCGTAGCCCGTCATTTCGCGGCCGAACGGATAGGGCAAATGCCCATCTGTTACCAGCACGGTCATGTTTCCGAAACCCGACGTGAGACGAATGCGGCGATAGGTATCGTCCGGCCGGCCGATTTCGACACCCGGAGCCTTGCGATCGTCCGAGACCACCTTGCCATGCGAAAACGCCAGGAAGTTGCGCACCAACGCATCGGCTCGCTCGGGCGACACATAGACGCGGTTCTCCGGAACCGTCTCCAGCGCGTCATATTTGGGCGGTTTGGTATGCCAGTACAACTGCATGTGCACGCCGCCGGGCCACTCGACAATCACGTCGCGGCCGATCGGATCGGGAAAGGTTGCGACCGTCACGTCCGCGCCATGCGCCTTGGCGGACTTGACCGCGGCGTCCATGTCGGTCACCAGGTAGCCCGTACGCTCGTCACCGAACGGATAAGGAATCGGCGTCTTGAAGCCGAACACCGACAGCGTGCCGGCGGGCGTAAAGACGAGCTGCGACATGGTCTGGCTCGGCGTAGGCGTCACCTGGAACACGCCCTGCGGCGATTTGTGGCCGCCGAATGTCGCCACAAGGCTGTCGGTGAATTTGTCGAAATCCTCCGGCGCCACGTAGACGTGCGTGGTGTCGTATTGAGGACCGACCGAGAGATCCGGACTGGCCGGCTGTCCAGCTGAAGCCGGCAACGCTCCCGCAAACAGACCGGCGGCCAGCATGGTCAGAACGACGGAACAAAGCTTGCGCATAGTGATGAAGTCCTTTCGAAGTGGATTCTACAAACGGTCGCTTCCGGAGCGTTGCTTACTGCTTACCGTCCACGTTGCCATGGCGAATGCAGCGATCAGCCCAAGATGCTCAAAAAAATTGTTCAAGGCAATGAAGCGTGCTTGTCCCGCGAGATTCCAGAAGTCATTTGCGACATACATCGCGACAGCGGTCAGGCATCCAAGCCCGCCTGCACCGAACCAGACCCAACGATTCGCGATCACACAGGCCGATCCGAACAATTCGACGAGGATCGCCAGCACGGCCCATAGCGCACCCGGATGCAGTCCAAAATGTTCCTGCTCCATGACCGCTCCATGAAAATTCACGAGCTTTGTCACGCCACCGATCAAGTAGGCCGATACCAGCGCAAGGCGCAGCAGCGGCAGCATCCATGGCTGGTCGAGAAGCGCCGCCACCCATGGCGGATTGTCACTCATGCCTCTATGCTGCCGCACCGCAGAGCGTTGCATACGCCATCCTTTGTCTCGACTACGTGCATTCTGTTTAGTGCAGCGATAGTATGGGAGCTTCCAGAACCGACAAATAGAAGGAATGGAATTTCATCCATTCCAGAATCTTCATGCAGACACTTCCCGACTTTGAAGCCTGGGCCATTTTTGCCCGCGTTGTAGAAACAGGTTCATTCGCCAAAGCGGCGGAGTCGTTGGGTATGTCGCAGCCCACCGTCTCGAAGGCCATCGCCCGGCTTGAACAACGCTTAGGCACACCCCTCCTGTATCGCACATCGCGCAGGCTTTCGTTGGCGCCTCTCGGCGAGATCGCCCACGACCGCGCTCGAAGGCTCTTGAACGAAGCTGAAGCCATGGAGGCCGAAGCATCCGCACAAGCCCTATCGCCACAAGGGTTGGTCAGGATTGCCGCACCCATGTCGTTCGGCCTGAAGTACCTCGCCCCTTTGCTGCCCGGATTTCTCGACCGCTATCCGCAAATCGACGTCGACATTTCCCTCGGCGATCACATGATCGACGTGGTGGCCGGCGGATTCGACATGGCGATACGCATCGCCGAGCTTGAAGACTCATCGCTGCGCTATCGCAGACTATGCGCCGTACGACGTCCTTTGGTCGCCACCCCGGGCTATCTCGAGCGGCACGGACGCCCCAGTCATCCCCGCGATCTGAACCAGCACACCTGTCTGCTTTACACCAATCTGCCCACGCCGGAGACATGGAAATTCCGTCACAAGTCGGGCGAGGAATACGCCGCATCGGTACGAGGCCGCATGCGGAGCAACAACGCGGAATTGATCGTCCCGGCGTTGCTCAACGGACAGGGCCTTGCACTGCAACCGGACTTCATCGTATGGGACGCGATCGAACGCGGCGAGCTGGAAGAGGTATTGCCCGAGTGGCAGATTGCCAGCATCAACGTGAATCTTCTTACGCCGCCCGGAGTTCTGAGACCGGCAAGGGTAACCGTGCTGCTCGATTACCTGACCGAGCAACTCTCGAGCACCCCGTGGGCCACCGGCGTTCCCGCCTCCGCCGATGCGATCTAGACCTGAACTTCAGACGATTTCAGCGAAAGCGAAAGCTTGCGGCCTTCACCTTCGCTCTCGTCACGCACCCGGAATAGCGTTTCGTATTTCAGGCTAAGCGGGCTTACTTCGCGGCGGGAACCGGCGCGAGCACAACGGACGGCGTCGCCGTGCGTTGCGGCGCCTTGTGGACCATGGTGTAAGCGTAATCGACACCCATGCCATACGCACCCGAATGCTCCTTGACGAGTTGCATCACCGCGTCGTACGTCTCGTGGCGGGCCCAGTCGCGCTGCCATTCGAGCACGACCTGTTGCCAGCTCATCGGCACGGCGCCCGCCTGCACCATGCGCTGCATCGCGTAGTCATGCGCGTCCTTCGAAGTACCGCCCGAAGCATCGCCCACCATGTAGATCTCGTAGCCGCCCTCGAGCATCGCCGACAAAGCGAACGTGGTGTTGCACACCTCCGTCCACAGCCCCGCCACAATCACCTTCTTGCGACCGTGCCCAGCCAGCGCGTCCCTGACCTTCTGGTCGTCCCAGGAGTTCATCGAGGTCCGTTCGAGCACCTTTTCGCCGGGAAACACGTCGAGTAGTTCGGGGTATGTGTAGCCCGAGAAGCTCTCGCTCTCGACCGTCGTGATGGTCGTCGGGATGTTGAACACCTTCGCCGCCTTCGCGAGCCCCACGACGTTGTTCTTCAGCGCCTGACGATCGATCGACTGCACGCCGAATGCCATCTGCGGTTGTTGATCGATAAAGATCAACTGCGAATTCTGCGGTGTCAGTACTTCAAGCTTAGGATTGCTCATGAGTCATTTCGTCCATGAATCGAGAAAGTAAAGGCCGCACCGCCTTCGTGCGGCACCGGTCAGGCAAGCACTGAGGCGTTCATTTGACACGGAAAACCCGTCGATTGACATAGAAGAAATGGAATGGATGACTTTCCGGAATTGCCGTCGATATCTTTTTCTCTTCATCGCAGAATGCTCCGGACTCGCTTCGCAATCCGATCGATCCCGATGGCTGCCTTGCGTGTCGTCACGTCCAGGCTGCGCGCAGGTTCGCGCTGCCTTGCGGCGTAAGCATCGTCTAGCTGCACCTAGCTGCCCTCCACCATGGTGAGTCGATGAAACCCTACCTTTTCTCCCTGCTCGCAGGCCTGCTCGTCGGCGTGATCTACAGCCTGATGAATGTCCGTTCGCCCGCGCCGCCGTTGATCGCACTAGTCGGGCTGTTGGGCATCCTCGCGGGCGAACAGCTCTTGCCGGTCGCCAAACAGGTTCTCTCCGGCAGCGCATTTCATACCGCGTGGAACGAGTCGAAATGCAGCCAACACATGTTCGGCTCGCTGCCTGGACGCAATAGCGGCGCCCCATCGGACGTCGCTGCCACTCACTCACCGGATAAACGCTCATGAACCAATCTGCCGGCAAGACACCCGATGTGATCCTCCATCATGGCCGCTTTACGACGCTGGACCGTAGCCAACCCGAAGCCAGCGCCGTCGCCATCCGCGCAGGCGTGTTCATCGCCGTGGGCAGCGATGCCGAGATCCTCCCGCTTGCGGGCTCCACGACCCAGTTGATCGACTTGCAGGGCCAACGTGCGCTACCCGGCTTGATCGACAATCATTTGCACCTCATTCGCGGCGGCCTGAACTACAACATGGAGTTGCGCTGGGACGGCGTGCCCTCGCTGGCCACCGCCATGCAGATGCTGCGCGAGCAGGTTGCCATCACACCGGCGCCGCAATGGGTTCGCGTGGTCGGCGGTTTCACCGAGCATCAGTTCGCCGAAAAGAGACTGCCGACCATCGAGGAGCTGAATGCAGCCGCGCCGGACACGCCGGTCTTCATCCTGCACCTGTACGATCGCGCGCTGCTCAATGCGGCGGCCTTGCGGGTGGTCGGCTATACGAAGGACACGCCGCCCCCGCCCGGCGGCGAGATCGTTCGGGACTCCGCGGGTAATCCGACGGGTTTGCTGCTCGCCAAACCCAACGCCAGCATCCTGTACGCCACGCTGGCGAAGGGGCCGAAACTGCCTGTCGAGTACCAGGAGAATTCGACGCGTCATTTCATGCGCGAGCTGAATCGCCTGGGCGTGACCGGCGTCATCGATGCCGGAGGCGGCTCCCAGAATTTTCCCGAGGACTACGCTGTCGTCGAAAAACTTGCCGCGGAGAACCAACTGACGGTCCGCATTGCGTACAACCTGTTCACGCAAAAGCCAAAGGGCGAGAAGCAAGACTTCGTGAATTGGACCCAGTCGACGCAGTACGCCGATGGCACCGATTATTTCCGGCACAACGGCGCGGGCGAGATGCTGGTGTTCTCGGCGGCGGACTTCGAAGACTTCCGCGTGCCACGGCCCGAGTTGAGTCCCGATATGGAAGGCGAACTGGAAGACGTGGTTCGCGTGCTCGCCCAGAACCGCTGGCCGTGGCGCATGCACGCCACCTACGACGAAACCATCGCGCGCTCGCTCGACGTGTTCGAGAAGGTGAATCGCGATGTGCCGTTAGCGGGCCTGAACTGGTTCTTCGACCATGCGGAGACCATCAGCGATCGATCGATTGATCGCATTGCGGCGTTGGGCGGAGGTATTGCGGTACAACATCGCATGGCCTATCAAGGCGAGTACTTCGTCGAGCAATACGGTGCCGAGGCGGCCGAGGCAACGCCACCTGTTGCGCGCATGCTCGAAAAAGGCGTGAAGGTATCGGCCGGTACGGATGCCACCCGTGTGGCCTCGTACAACCCGTGGATCGCACTGGCCTGGCTCGTCACGGGCAAAACGCTTGCCGGTCTGCGCCTCTATCCGCAACGCAATTGCCTTGATCGCGAAACCGCGCTGCGCATGTGGACGGAGTACGTCACCTGGTTTTCTAACGAGGAAGGCAAGAAAGGCCGGATTGCCGTCGGGCAGCTTGCCGATCTGATCGTGCCGGATCGCGACTATCTGACTTGCCCCGAAGCCGACATTGCCGACACGACCTCGCTTCTCACCATGGTGGGCGGCAAGATCGTCTACGGCGCCGGCCCGTTCTCGCACTACGATGCGCCCATCCCGCCGGCCATGCCGGACTGGTCGCCGACGCGCCGCTATGGCGGCTACGCCGGCTGGGGCATGACACAACGCAGCGGCGACCATCCCGAGGGCGTGCCCCTGCAGATGGCCGCGCAATGCGGCTGCGCGAGCGCGTGCGGCGTCCACGGTCACGCGCATGCGCGAGCGTGGTCCGGCAATGCGCCGACGTCGGACCTCAAGGGCTTCTGGGGCGCGCTCGGCTGCGCCTGCTGGGCGATATAAACCGCGTGCCGTCGTTGTTGTCGTATCTTCGTCGTGCGTGCCGGGTAGGGTTACGATAGTCTTCCCTTCCCTACCCTCGACAGGACTCTGCAATGACCCGACTCGCATCCCTGCTGGCCACCGCAGGAATGTACGTGCTGACCGGCCTCGCGCCGGCCGGCGCCGCGACAATGGAACCGGCTTCCGCGCAGGCAGCCGATTTCACTGAGCACGACTTTCACTTTTCCGACGGCGCCACGCTGCCGGACATTCGCATCCACTACGTCACCTTGGGCACGCCGCGGCGCGATGCGCACGGCGAGATCGACAACGCCGTGTTGCTGATGCACGGCACCACCGGCACCGGCAAAGCTTTCCTCGCACCGGCGATGCAGCGCGAACTGTTCGCCCCGGGCCAGCCGCTCGACACGAGCCGGTACTTTGTCGTCATCCCCGATGGCCTGGGCCGGGGCGGTTCGAGCAAGCCGAGCGACGGCCTGCATGCGCGATTCCCGCATTACGGCTATGGCGACGTCGTCGAAGCGAACCATCGCCTGCTCGTCGAAGGGCTGCACATTCATCATCTGCGCCTCGTGCTCGGCACGTCGATGGGCGGCATGCAGACCTGGATGTGGGGTGAGCGCTATCCGGAGATGGCAGATGCGTTGATGCCCATCGCCAGCCAACCGATCGCGATGGCTGGGCGCAACTGGCTCTGGCGGCAGATGATCGTCGGCGCGATTCGCAACGACCCGGGCTGGCAGGGCGGCGACTATGCCGTGCCGCCCACCCAATGGACCCGCGTGATGCCCATTTTCACGATCATCACCAACAACCCGGCCCGCATGCAAAGCGATGCGCCCAATCGCGACGCGGCCACGCACCTGTACGACACGCTCGTCGACGACGCCGGGAAGAACGACGCCAACGACGTCCTGTACTGGTTCGAATCGTCGTGGGACTACAACCCCGCGCCGGAGTTGTCGAAGATTCGCGCGCGGCTCTTTGCCGTCAATTTTGCCGACGACCTGATCAACGCCGCCGACCTCGGTGTCATGCAGCAGGCAATGAAGACTGTGCCGAACGGCGCGTTCGTGGAAATTCCGGAGACTGTGCAATCGTACGGCCATCAAACCCTCGCTCACCCTGAAGTGTGGAAGCCCTACCTGGTGCAGTTGCTGAGCGATACGGCGAAGGCACGCTGACCCGACAGCGCCGGCATCGCCATCCTGTGGCGTGCCGGCGCAAGCGATCGGGCGGCACGTTGCGGGACCCATCGCCGGTCCTGCAAGTAACGGCCCGTAAGACGACTACCGCGCTGTTTCCAGTGCCTCGGGCGGCTCAAGTCCCCCTCTTCCCCTTCATATTCCCGCTCCATTGCCGTAAACCCCAATAAACCCGCGTGCTTTCCAGGCGCGTCGCTTTCCTGTTCCGCTTGCTGCGCCTTGAGGCATCCATGTTTTCGAACATCACGATCCGCGCCCGTCTCGCCCTTGCGATGGGTTTTCTCGGCTTGCTCATGGCGATTGGCGCCGCGCTTGGCGTGGCCGGCATCGCCCTGAGTAACGCCGATCAGAAGAAGCTGTACTCCAACCAACTCGCGTCGGCCATTGCCATCGGCAAGTTCGATTTTTTCTATGCTCGCGGCCGACTGGTACTCGACCGGATCGCAGCGCAACCTGATCGCCCGGATATCGCGAACCTCGAAGCGCGTGCCCGCGAGCAATTCGCGATCGGCGATAAAGCCTGGCAGACCTATCGCGCGTTGCCTGCCGAACCGCAAGAGCAACAACTGGCCGAAGCGGTCGAAGCCAAGCGGACGCTTGCGATGGATGGACCCGTCGCCCAGGTGTTTGCGGCGATCGACCGGCGCGACACCGCGCAACTCGCCGATCTGATCTCGAACAAGATGACGGCGCCATTCAACGAGATCACGGACCGTTCCGAGGAGCTCGACAAGATGCAGGCGGAGCAGGCGCGCAGCCTGTACGAAGCGGCGCAGGACCGCTTTCACGCGATTCTCGCCATCGCCGCCGTCGGTCTTCTGATCGGGCTCGCGATGGCCGCTTTCGCATGGCACGCCCTGCGTAAATCGATTGCCGGCCCGCTCGATGAAGCCATGCATCACTTCCGCGCCATTGCCGACGGCGACCTTAGCCGGCCTGTCGAGATACGCTCGCGCGACGAAATGGGCCAGATGATGGAAGACCTGCGTCTGATGCAGTCACGCTTAAGGGACGCCATGGTCTCGGTACGCGACGGCGCGCAATCTATTTCCACGGCGACCGCGCAGATCTCGGCAGGCAACACCGATTTGTCGCAGCGCACCGAAGAACAGGCCGCGTCGCTGGAAGAAACCGCCTCGAGCATGGCGGAGCTGACTTCGACCGTCCGCCAGAACGCCGACAACGCGCGTCAGGCGAGCGATCTCGCGCGCGTCGCCGTGGGCGTGGCGCACGACGGCAGCGAAGTCGTCGCAAAGGTCGTGACGACGATGGACGAAATCAACGCGAGCTCGAAGCAGATTTCCGACATCATTGGCGTGATCGAGGGTATCGCCTTCCAGACCAATATCCTCGCGTTGAACGCCGCCGTCGAAGCGGCGCGAGCGGGCGAACAAGGCCGCGGCTTTGCGGTGGTGGCGGGCGAAGTGCGTACGCTGGCGCAACGCAGCGCCTCGGCGGCCAAGGAAATCAAAACGCTGATCAGCGAATCGGTCGACCGCGTGGGCAATGGCACCGAGCTGGTGGGTCGAGCGGGAAAGACGATGACGGAGATCAACGACGCGGTGCATCGCGTGACCGACATCATGGCTGAGATTGCGGCGGCGTCCGAAGAACAGAGCGACGGCATCGAGCAGGTCAACAAGGCCGTCTCGCAGATGGATGAAGTCACGCAGCGCAATGCCGCGCTTGTCGAGCAGGCCGCGGCCGCAGCGGTCTCGTTGGAAGAACAGGCCGCGCGCATGAGCGAAGTGGTCGGCGTGTTCCAGTTGCCCGCGAATTAAGGCCTGCGTTTGCCGCGACTCCGATTAGGCAGACCGCCTAGCGTGTCGGGCCTCGCATGCGCTCGATCTGATCGTTGAGCCTCGCGACCGAATTGTCGAGAAACGCGACTCGGGCATCGAGGCGTGAAAGAAGCAGCGTCCCAATCAGAATCACCAGCGCGAACAGAGTCACGGCGTCAGCGAGCCACTGAGGCTTCACGCCGTGCGCTGCGCCACAAACCGATCCAATGGGGAAATTCGCCGCGGCCATGCCGGTGTAATGCATGCCGGCGATGGCAATGCCCATGACACAGGCCGCGCCAATGCGCTTGCGCATCACATGGTCCTGATGCGCGCCGCGCAGGGTATGCGCGACCCACAGTGCCGCCGTGGAGGCTGCGATAGCAATGAGAATGGACGCAGCAAAGATGCGTGGTTCGTAGCGAATCGCGGGCTGCATCAGCATCGCGGCCATTCCCATGTAATGCATGCCGGCGATGCCCAAACCCATCAGAACGCCACCCGCGAGCAACCAGGGCAGCTTCAAACGTTCACGCGTGACGACATGCAACGCAAACCAGGACACGAGTACGGCGATCACGAGCGAATAACAGGTGATGGCGGGATCGTAGCCAAGCGGAATGCTTAGCGAGAACGAGAGCATGCCGATGAAGTGCATCGACCAGATACCGATGCCCATGGCCAACGCGCCGGCCGCCAGCCATATGTGGCGGGCGCGAGCGTAAGCCAGTATGGAAAGCCGGTCCGCGAGATCAATTGCCGTGAAAGAGGCAAGCGTCGCGACAATAAGGGAAATGGCGACCAACCCGGGGTTGTAGGTGCTTGGCATCTCTCGGCGGCTTTTTTACAAAAGCTCGATTAGTGGTGGGTAACAGCCTCGTAGAGATGAAGGTAAAGCAGAGTTGGTTTCCGAGCAAGGCGATTGAGCCGCGCTCTCGCGAATCGACGCCTGGTAAGGAGGAGGTCGGGCAGGTTGATGCCGAATGCATCAATCTTTGACGATGTCGTGCCCGCTTCAGGCCTGCGTGCTGATCATGCCGGTCGTCGTGCCGGATGCGAGCATCAGTTGTGCGAGCTCGCCGGTCGCGACGTCGATAGCGGAGCTGATGGTCGTGGCTTCGTTTTGCAGGGACGTCGTTCTAGCGGCCTGCTGGCTGGCTCGCGACTGATCCGCCGTCGATTGGGTCGAATCGCCGGCTGTCGCGGCAGTGCCGTGCTGTCCCGCGCCGCTTGCCGGAGCTGAACCCGCGGACGATGCGCCCCCAGACTGCGCCAACTGCGCTTGCACCGACGCGAGCTGAGCCTTCAGCGACTTGATCAATTGTTCGAGCTGCTGCTCCTGAACGCTGCTGGTGCTCGAACTGCTGCTGCCGCCTCCGCCACCACCGCCACCTCCCCCGCCGCCGCCGCCGCCGCCGCCGCCGCTGGGTGTCGCACTCGTCGTGGACGAACCGCTGCCTGACGTGCTCGAAGAAGACGAAGACGTCGACCCGGCGCTGGTCGTGCCCGACTGCGAATCGGAGGCGGTAGACGTGGAACCGGACGCCGATGACGCGGACTTCGAGCCGGACGCCGCCGTGCCGTTCGACGCGGCGTCAGTCGTGCCTGAAGCGGTTCCGCTGCCGGTGGTCTGCCATGCGGTTACGCTGGTGGTGCTTGTGATCTGCATCAGCGCACATCCTTTTTATAGATTGATTCGACGAAAACGCGCCATCCTCGCATGGCGCCTCATCTTGGATAACGGCAGACTTCCTGTGATTCTTTAGCGGTTTTTTAGTGATTCTTTCACGCGTCACGCGTCCTTCCGGCGCTATGCCACCGCTTTCAGCACGTCGCTCAGGTCGATACCGTTCTTGGCCGCGGTCATCTGATCGTCCGGCGTCGGGCCCTCGCGCGTGAGGTCGACGAGTGCCTGATTGAGATTCACATAGGGCCGCATACGGTGTTCATAGGCGGCAAAAGCCTGCGCAGGACGATCCCAGTTTCGCAACAGTTCATAAACGAGCACACAGGCACCGACTAGCGCGAGGCTCGTACCTTGACCCGAGAAAGGCGATGCGCAGTGCGCAGCGTCGCCGGCAAGCACGACCCGGCCGTTCGACCACGACGGCATGCGGATCTGTGCGAGCTCGTTGAAGTAAAACTGATCGGTTGTACTCATCGCATCGACGAATTGAGGAAACGTGCCCTTCAGATGCGCGCATTGCTCGGCCACCATGCGCTTTTGTGTTTCGACATCGCCTCGGGACACTGCGGATTCAGGCGCCGCGAAACCCACCCCAATCCGCAATTCGCGCTTGTCGTAGCTGGGGTAGATCACGTAGCCCACGCCGTCCTGGCGATGGCCGAGTTGCCAATCGGTCAGATCGATCAGGTTAGGCGTCGAAAAAAGAGCAAGCACCACGCCCAACGGAAAGACAACCGAGGCTTCATCCGCGAACCACTGCTTGCGGACATTGGAGTAGATGCCGTCAGCGCCGATCACCAGATCGAATGCTCTCTTCACGCCCGTGGCGAAAGTGACCGCCACACCATCGCCTTGATCATCGATGGCGGCGACGCTGTCGTCGTAGATGAATTCAACGCGGTCGCTTATCGCACCCATCAGAAGCTCGCACAGATCGTCGCGAAAGATTTCGATGTCTTCGCTGTCCAGGCGGCCGGCGCTGAAGGTGCGCTCTTCGGTACGTTCCAGCTCGTTGCCGTCGGCATCGAGCATCGACATGCCCTTAAGCCGCGTGCGCAACGCGCGGGCATCGTCCAGCAAGCCCATTACGTTGACGACATCGAGCGCGACGCCGCGGATATCCACGGCTTGCCCGCCGCGACGAAACGCCGGAGCGCGCTCGACCAGCGTCGTAGCCACGCCCGCGCGATCCAGCCAGTAAGCCACGGCCAGACCCGCAACCCCTGCGCCGGAGATCAGTACCTTGCCATTCATCATGAGCCTCGTCTCTATCGTCGAAACAGGAATAATATGAGCCACGCTCATGTTTTGAAACTCGCGTTCCGCGGCCTTGGAATCGGCGACAAAGTCTATGAATAATCAAACACTTAACCGACGCAACCCGCGGCAAGCCCGATCTCAACACAAGGTCGAACTCATGTTGGAGGCGGCCATGCAGTTGCTCGAGACCGGTGACATCGCCTCGCTGACGACCAATGCCGTGGCGGCGAAAGCCGGTGTGAGTATCGGCACGCTTTACCAGTACTTCGGCAGCAAGCACGCATTGCTCGACGCCCTGGTGACGCGCGAGCTCGGCGCCATGACAGACAAGATCGTCGATTCGATGCAGCGCGCAACGCCCACGGCGCCTGGCGACCCGATTCGTGAAATCGTCCGTGCCGTGACGGCCTCGTATGGCGGGCGAAACCGCGTTCATCGCCTGTTGATGGAGCATTCGTCGACGAGCAACGCGCAAGGGGGACGCCTCGCACCGTTCTACGCGCGGCTACTTGAAATTTCAACTGCAGATGAAGTTGCGATGCCTGATGGGCACACTCGCAAACCCACCGAAGCCGAGGCGTTTGTGCTGACCTTTGCTGTGACGGGCGTGCTGCGTATGCTGGCGGCGAGCGCCGATCCACCGCCGTTGCAAGAGGTGGAAGATGCGCTTGTGCGGCTGGTGACAGGCTTTACTGCGCAGCGCTCGACACCAGAGAACCCGGCATATTGATCGCTGCGGCCCTGCGCATGACTGCGGCAGGGCCGTTCGGTCTTACTTGCGCTTCAGTTGCGAGAGATCGCGCACCGCGCCACGGTCGGCCGAGGTCGCCAGCGCCGCGTAGGCCTGCAACGCTTGCGACACCACGCGTTCACGATTCACCGGCATCCACGCGTCGGCTCCGCGTGCCTCCATGGCTTCGCGACGGCGTGCCAGGGCCTCGTCCGACACCACCAGGTGCATCTTGCGGTTAGGAATGTCGATCTCGATCACGTCACCCTCTTCCACCAGGCCGATCGTGCCGCCTTCCGCCGCTTCCGGCGACGCATGCCCGATCACCAGGCCCGACGAACCGCCGGAGAAGCGGCCATCGGTAAACAGCGCGCAAGACTTGCCGAGTCCCTTGGACTTCAGATACGACGTGGGATACAGCATTTCCTGCATGCCGGGGCCGCCCTTCGGGCCTTCGTAACGGATCACCACCACGTCGCCCGCCACGACCTTGTCGCCCAGAATGGCTTCGACGGCGTCGTCCTGGCTCTCGAAGACGCGTGCGCGGCCCGAGAAGACCCACTGCGATTCGTCGACACCCGCGGTCTTGACGATGCAGCCCTTCTCCGCAAGGTTGCCGTACAGCACAGCAAGGCCACCGTCTTTCGAATACGCGTTCTGCTTGCTGCGGATACAACCGGACTTGCGGTCGGTATCGAGCGACGCGAAGGTGGCTTCCTGGCTGAATGCGACGGTGGTCGGAATCCCGCCCGGCGCCGCACGGAAGAGCTTCTGCGCTTCTTCGCCCGCATCACCGGCGACGTCCCATTTGGCAATCGCCTCACCCAGCGTGCCGCTATGCACGTTGCCGCACGACAGGTCGAGCAGTTCCGCACGGGCCAGCTCGCCGAGAATGCCGGGGATGCCGCCGGCGCGATGCACGTCTTCGATATGGAATTTATCGGTTGCGGGCGCAACCTTGCACAGGCACGGCACTTTGCGCGAGATGCGATCGATGTCGGACATCGTGAAATCGACGCCACCTTCCTGCGCAGCGGCCAGCAAGTGCAGCACGGTGTTGGTCGAACCGCCCATGGCCACGTCGAGCGCCATGGCGTTCTCGAAGGCCTGCTTGCTGGCGATGTTGCGCGGCAGGACCGACGCGTCGTCTTCCTGATAGTAACGGCGGCACAGATCCACCACCAGACGGCCAGCCTGTTCGAACAGCCCCTTGCGCCATGCATGCGTAGCGACGATCGTGCCGTTGCCCGGCAACGCCAGGCCGATTGCCTCGGTCAGGCAATTCATCGAATTCGCGGTGAACATGCCCGAGCAGGAACCGCACGTCGGGCAGGCGCTGCGCTCGATTTCCGCGACTTCGGCGTCGCTGACTCTGGAGTCGCCCGCCTTGATCATGGCGTCGATCAGGTCGATCTTGGCGATCACCTGGCCGTCGGTTGGCGACTTGACCTTACCCGCTTCCATCGGACCGCCGGACACGAAGACCACGGGGATGTTCAGGCGCATCGCGGCCATCAGCATGCCCGGGGTGATCTTGTCGCAATTGGAGATGCAGACCATGGCGTCGGCGCAGTGCGCGTTGACCATGTATTCCACCGAGTCGGCAATCAGTTCGCGCGACGGCAGCGAATACAGCATGCCGCCGTGGCCCATGGCGATGCCGTCGTCGACCGCGATGGTGTTGAATTCCTTGGCGACGCCGCCGGCTGCTTCGATTTCCTTCGCGACCAGCGCGCCCAGATCGCGCAGATGCACATGGCCCGGCACGAACTGGGTGAACGAGTTCACCACCGCAATGATGGGCTTGCCGAAATCGCCGTCCTTCATGCCGGTGGCGCGCCACAAGGCGCGGGCGCCGGCCATGTTGCGGCCGTGCGTCGAAGTTCGCGATCGATAGTCAGGCATCTGTGTCCTCTGTATTGGGGTCGTCGAATTGGAATGGTGCCCAGGCCCGCCATGCACCGTTGGGGACGGCGACGGCATACCGGTCGCCCGCAGGCGAAGGTGCGCATGACGCGCGGTGTACTGGGAATGTACGAAGTGTGCGAGAGGGCCGGTAAGACGTCCAATATATTTTTCTGACTGAATTAGGTCGGAAAAGATATTAGTTGGCGGCGAGGCAGCGCTATCGATGATGGGCTAGCGCCGAAGGGGGTGACGGCCGCCCTTCGGCTTTTGGAGCGAGCGCGACGCTGTGGATGTCGACGGAACGCTCGGATTACTGAATCAAAACCGGTTCGCCGACTTTCCTGTTTTCTCGAGTTTATCGACAGGCTGCGAGAATTTTAGCAGCACGTTCTGCAACAGCGGAACGGAATAGGTTCCGTCGCTTTCTTTGGACATCACCACCGCCCCTTCGGTCGGAGCTTTCAAATCGGTGAGCACGCCACTCGGTTTCTGATCATAGTCGCTATATACAAGTGAATAGCCTTGATTCGAATTATCCACACAAGAAATGGTCTTTATCGACAAAACGGCTTTATTCGACGACGGATCAAAATCTGTTGCATACCCTAGAAAACGACATTCGCCGCCGTCGAAGGTGAAGTCAGAGCTGGCCGGCTTAAACGGACTGACGGAAACGAGCGCAAAGAAAGAGTTTTTCTTGTCCAAAGGGGAACTCACGGTTGGCCGAACATAAAACTTGGCCACCACTTCCGTGGCACTTGGCACAGTGAACTTGGCCCCCTCCATCTTTGCCATCGTGATGGCGCGCCGTAAATTATCCTTCTCGCTCACGGGAACAGAAAGCTCAGAGGGCTCCTGATGAGTCGGTAGTACGCTCCAGATCGATGCAGCACCCGCACCCACGGTAAAAATCGCGGTAAAGACCCAGCCCATCCATTGGCGGTCATGATCTGCACAAAAAAATCGCCAATTCCCTCGCCGGGCACATCGACGCAGGTTGGCGGTACGGCCGCAGCAACGATTATTTCTTTGAGCAGGTTGGGGATTGATTATTCTATTCATTGATTCGGAAATGTGTGGTCGTTAATTATCGTATTTATGTCGCAGATTGTACGTCGGCGAAAACGCCCCCGGCAAGACCGCCGCGTTGATCGGCGTGCACAACGAGGCGGATTTATAGACGAGCTACGCCCTGAGAGTCAATGGCGACAATGGCTGACGAATCACACAGCATCCGCAAGAGCGCCGCAACGAGATGCGGGTTGGCCTGACCAATCCGGTCCGATGCTTGATGGCGAAACGCGAGGAAAGCTCAATGCGATTGCGACCGCATCCCCGCATCCTCCGCCGGCATCCGCCCGGCCGGCAATGCCTCGGTGGACTCCAACGCATTAAGGCTCGTGTCGTCGCGATCGAGCATCGCGCGAGCCTTGTTCATATCAAGCGCTCCTTCCCAGCGGGCAACCACAATGGTCGCCACGCCATTGCCGATCAGGTTCGTGACGGCACGCGCCTCGTTGAGGAAGCGATCCACGCCGAGCAGCAGCACCAGGCCGGCCACGGGGATGGTGTGCATCGAGGCCAGCGTGGCAGCCAGCGCAACGAATCCAGCACCGGCAACGCCCGCAGACCCCTTTGAAGTCAGCAGCATCACGCCGAGCAGCAACAGTTGATCCCACAGCGTCAGGTGGATGTTCATGGCCTGCGCGACGAACATCGAGGCCATGGTCAGGTAGATCGCCGTCCCATCGGCGTTGAAGGTATAGCCGGTAGGCAGCACCATCCCGACTACGGGCCGCGAACACCCCAGCTTCTCCATCTTGATCAGCATCTGCGGCAGCACCGCTTCAGTGGACGCTGTCCCGAGGGTGATGAAAATTTCGTCCTTGATGTAGCGGAGATACTTCCACAGCGACAGCCCGCTGACTCGCATCACGAGGCCCAGGACGACGACCACGAAGAATACCGAGGTCAGGTAAAGGCACAACATCAGTTGCCCGAAAGATGCCAGCGTGCCGATTCCATACTTGGCGATGGTAAAGGCCATGCCGCCAAAAGCGCCGATGGGTGCAACGTACATGACGATTCGCACAATGCCGAACATACCCTGCAGCAACATATCGAGCATGTCGACGAACGGTGCAGTGCGCGGGCCCAGCTTGGCAAGCGCGATCGCGAGCAGCAGCGAAAAGAAGATGATGGGCAGCATGTCCCCATTCGCGAATGCGCCGACAATGCTGTTCGGCACGATGCTCATGAGGAAGTCGAGTATCCCGTGCTGTTGTGCCGCATGCGTGTAGGTGGAGATCGCCGAGCCGTCGATATGCGCGGGATCGATGTTCATCCCGCTGCCCGGCTTGATGACGTTCACGATGACGAGGCCAACCGCGAGCGCAATCGTCGACGCCACCTCAAAGTACACGACCGCCTTGACGCCGACGCGACCGGCCTCATGAAGGTCGCTCATACGCGCAATGCCCACCACGACAGAGGCGAAAATGATCGGCGCCAGCAGCATCCGGATCAGCTTGATGAACAGATCGCCGAGCGGCTTGAGTTGCGAGCCGACGTCAGGATAGAAGTGGCCGACGAGGACACCCGCCACAATGCCGATCAGCACCTGGACGTAGAGCCTGGAAAGCGATTTTCTGATCTTTGAAACCCGCATGACTGTCTCCTATGCGTGGCATCTTTAGTGAAAGTCAGAACGCGCTACCGCAGCGGGATCTACCGTTACGGTGAGCGCGGACCGATTTCGCTCACGTTTCTTTGGTCTATTTTTATGAACGCTGCGCCGGCGCTTTTGCCAGCGCGTTTCGCCGCTTGAGCGCTTATGCAGACAGCTTTTGCATCTCGGCGAACAGATCGGCCTTCCCTTCAAAGCCGATACCAGGCAGGTCAGGCATCGTGATGAAGCCGTTCTCCACCTTCACGCCATCGGGGAAGCCACCATACGGCTGGAACAGGTCCGGATAGGATTCGTTGCCGCCCAGGCCAAGGCCGGCCGCGATGTTCAACGACATCTGGTGTCCGCCGTGCGGAATGCAGCGGCTCGGCGACCAGCCGTGCTGATGCAGCATGTCGAGCGTGCGCAGATACTCGACGAGGCCATAACTCAGCGCGCAATCGAACTGCAGCCAGTCGCGGTCCGCACGCATGCCGCCGTAGCGGATCAGGTTGCGGGCGTCCTGCATCGAGAACAGGTCCTCGCCGGTCGCCATCGGCTTGTCGTAGTAATTGCGCAGGGTCGCCTGCAATTCGAAGTCGAGCGGGTCGCCCGGCTCTTCGTACCAGAACAGGTCGTACTGCGACAACGCCTTCGCGTACTGGATGGCTGTGTCGAGATCGAAGCGACCGTTAGCGTCGACGGCGAGTTTCTGTCCATCGCCGAGCACGCTCAGAATCGAATCGATGCGGCGCAAGTCTTCATCGAGCGAAGCGCCACCGATCTTCTTCTTCACAACCGTGTAGCCGCGGTCGATGTAGCTGCGCATCTCGTCCTTCAGCTTCCCGTGATCCTGGCCCGGGTAGTAGTAACCGCCGGCCGCGTAGACGAAAATCTTGCGGTCGGGCTGACCATTGCCGTAGCGGTCGGCCAGTAGCTGAAACAGCGGCTTGCCTTCGATCTTCGCAACCGCATCCCAGATCGCCATATCGATCGTGCCGATCGCGACCGAACGCTCGCCATGGCCGCCCGGCTTTTCGTTCGTGAACATGGTGGCCCAGATCTTGTGCGGATCGAGGTTATCGCCGGCCTCGTTGACGAGCGTCGCCGGATCCGCTTCGAGGATGCGCGGAATGAAGCGCTCCCGCATCAGCTTGCCCTGGCCGTAGCGGCCGTTCGAGTTGAATCCATAGCCGATCACCGGCTTGCCATCCCGGATGACATCCGTCACCACGGCGACGAGACTCAGCGTCATCTTGCTGAAGTCGATGTAGGCATTGCGGATGGGGGAACTGATCGGAACAGTCTTTTCGCGGATTTCAACGATTCGCATGGCGGTGTCTCCTGGACTTTGGGCAAGGATTGCGTGCATCTGCTGGCACGCATCCGGCTGCAACGGAACCTAGCTTATCCGCGAACGGTGGCGTTAGAATTCGCTCAGATTCATTTCATTTTTTACTTTGGGTGAATAACGGAAGTGAGCACTGATCCGGCGTCCGACTTCGAATTCTTCATCCTCCTCGCCAAGCTGAAAAGCCTGTCGGGAGCCGCGCGGGCGCTCGATCTCACCCCGCCGGCCGCCACCAAGCGCCTCGGGCTGATGGAGCAACGACTCGGGGCGCGGCTCGTCAACCGGACAACCCGAAGTGTCAGCCTGACACCGGAAGGCGAGACCTACCTGCGCTATGCCACGCAGATCGTGGGGCAAGTCCGCCAGATGGAAGACGAGATCTCCGGCGCCCGCACCGATCCGCAAGGTCTGCTACGCGTGAATGCGACGCTCGGTTTTGGGCGTACCACCATCGCACCGCTGGTATCCGAATTCGCCAAGCGTTTCCCCCATGTGGAGATCCAGTTTGAAGTAACCGACCGGCCCATCGATCTGGTGGAGGAAGCGTTCGATATGGCGATCCGTTTTGGCACACTTCCCGACAGCCGGCTCAGCGCCCGGCGCATCATGAGCAATCGTCGTTTTCTTTGCGCCTCGCCGAAATACCTCGAGCGCTTCGGGACACCCGAGCGCGTGGAGGACCTTGTCCGGCACCGTTGCATCATTCATCGCCAGAACGACGACGCCTATGGCGTATGGCGTTATATGCAGGGAGATCACACCGAGGCGCTGAAGGTCAAAGGCGCGCTTTCAAGCAACGATGGCGATATCGTGCTGCGGTGGGCGCTCGATGGACACGGGATACTGATTCGCTCCGAATGGGATCTGGCCAAGTACGTGCAAAGCGGGCGACTCAAGCTGGTCTTGCCGAATATCGTCCTGCCGTCAGCCGATCTGTTTGTCTACTACCCCAGCCAGCGAAACCAGACCGCGCGCGCCCGGGCCTTCATCGACTTTCTGATCGCCCATTTCCAGGCGCCGTTCACGCCGGTCGATACCGGCGTCGTCAAGGCATCTCGGGGCAAAACAGGGGCCGGCGGCTGATCCTCTTTGCCGGCCACTGCACTGTAAAGACACCCTCGCCGGTGTGATCCAGGCCGCACACGCGGTGGGCGCATCTGCGCCCACCGCGACTTGGCATGTGCTGTGCTTATAGCTCTCTCGCGCCTCAAAAGGGAACCGTTTGCCTGACCGTCCGCGCATAGGCTGCCAAGGCCTGCTGCATACGCGCACGATTGTTGGGCACTCAAGCACAAAGCTGGGCTATCGAGCCAAGCCACCTTCAATAAAAGCACCTTATGTATAAAAACAAACTGCTGCGGATTCTTGTTTGCGCCGGTCTTGCATGCCTCATTCAAACGGGCGCCTATGCAACGCCCTCTCCTTCTACGCCGCGGCCCGTCAAGGTACTCATCATTTCGATGTTCGGACCAGAAGGCAAAACATGGCTCGATCATCTCGGGCAAACCCAGACCATTACCGTAGCGGGTTTATCGCCGGATTATCCGGCTGTTCATTGCAACCGCGATGACGTGTGCGTCATCACGACCGGCATGGGCCATGCGAATGCCGCCGCCTCAATGGCTGCGCTGGTGTATTCGCGCAAGTTCGATCTGCGCAAGACCTATTTCCTGATCTCGGGCATTGCGGGCATCGATCCGGCGCAAGGCACGCTCGGTTCGGCAGCATGGGCTCGCTATCTCGTGGACTTCGGCATTCAGTGGGAACTCGATGCGCGCGAGATTCCCGGCAACTGGAAGTCCGGCTATCTCGGGATCAACACCCACAGCGAAACCGAAAAGCCGCCGCTGGATTACCACACAGAAGTCTTTCAGTTGAATGAAGCACTGCTACAAAAAGCCTACGCGCTGTCACGCAACGTCACGCTCACCGATAGTCCGGCCGCTCAGACCTACCGCGCGAAATACGCAAGCGCACCGGCCAATCAACCGCCCGCGGTTATCCAGTGCGACACGCTCGCAAGCGACACATGGTTCTCTGGCGAGGCCCTGGGACAACGCGCGCGCGACTGGACCAAACTGCTGACCGACGGCAAGGGCACCTACTGCACCACCCAACAGGAAGACAACGCCACGTTCGAGGTCATCAAACGCGCCGCAGCCGCAGGTCTGGCCGACACGAACCGCGTGGCGGCCCTGCGCGCGGGGTCGGACTTCGATCGCCCGCCACCGGGCGTATCGAACGCGGACAACCTGCTGGACTACCAGCAGCAAGGCGGCTTCGTGCCTGCGGTAGACAACCTCTACCTGGCGGGTTCGCCGCTGGTCAACGCCATCGTCAGGAACTGGGCGCAGTGGAAAAACGGCGTCCCCACTAATTAGGTCTGGCGCCGCCGACACGCTGCAAGTGTTTCGCGTATCACCCGTCTCGAAGTGCTTCATCCGTATGGTCTGCAGCCATGTACGCCATGGCGGCGCGTTCCCGATTGCCTATTTGCAGCCCAACCCACCGACGGGCAATAGGTAGGCATTCGTTTCTTTCAGGTTCAGGCATCAATCCGTATTTTAGTAATCCTACTTAATTTAAATGTAATCGATCTGCATGCAAGTGGTGGGGGTTTCTGCTGTGCCGAAGTACCAGGGCGGGCGAATTGAAAAATTCCGCACCGCCTAATGTCGAAAAAAAAATGCCCGGGCGCAACACGTTAGTCGCGCAACGGGTTTGGCTTACTGACAAGAGTGAAGGGAAATCATGAAACAAAGGACTTTGGCATCGGCCATCAGAAAGATACTTTGGGCTGAGATAGCGTTGTCAGCCGCATTCGGCCCATCCGCATTCGCCCAGAGCCAGGCGGCGACGGCAGATACTTCGACGCCGGCGGCGCCCGCCGCCGCAGCAAGCTCGGCAACGGCCGCGGCACCGGCTGCCGCCGCAACGACGCAGAACGGCGCCACGTCCGCGACAACCGGAAAAACCACCCAGCTGAAGCGCTTCGAGGTGACGGGTTCGCTGATTCGCAGTGCCGACAAGGTTGGCTTCAACCAGGTCCAGACCGTCACAGCAAAGGATATCCAGGACAGCGGCGCCAACAGCGTCTCCGACTTTCTGCGCAGCACCACCGCTAACTCGGCCGATAGCTGGAGCGAAGCCGAATCCAACAACTTTGCGGCAGGCGCATCGGGTATGGCGTTGCGCGGCCTGAGCGAAAAATACACGCTTGTGTTGATCGACGGACAGCGGGTCGCGCCGTTCGCGTTCTTTTCGAACGGCGTGGATACGTTCTTCGACCTGAACACGCTGCCGCTCAGTGCGATCGATCGCATCGAAATCGTCAAGACCGGCGCCGTCTCGCAGTATGGTTCGGATGCGATCGCAGGCGTGGTCAACATCATCACCAAGCACAATTTCCAGGGCCTGCAGTTGGACAGCAGCTATGGCGGTTCCACCGATGGCCGCGGCGGCAACGGTACGGCGAAGTTCAGCGCGCTCGGTGGGTTCGGCAATCTCACTTCCGACGGCTACAACGTCACGGCATCTGCGAGCTTCTTCAGGGACAACGGCTCCACGCTGGCCGATCGCGATTCGACCTCGGCTATGGACTTCACGAACCAGCCTGGCGGCATGTCGATGCTCGCGCCTTCATACTGGACCAATCCAACGACGGGCAATGCGCAGGCGCTGAGCTCGTGCCCGTACGGCAGTTCGGTTAAACCGGCTAGCACGAACTTCACGTCCGTCTTCTACGGCCAGACCACCGGTACGGTTTGCGGACTCAACACCGGCAACGGCTTCTCCATCGAGCCGTGGAGCCAGCGTCTGAGCGCGAAGGTGGATGCGCAGTTCAAGATCAACGACACGACCACGGCATTTGTGGATCTGTGGGAGAGCAACAACACGAGCGTCCAGGGCGGCGGGGTGTGGAACAACACTGTCGGCGGGACCAATTCGTCGCTGGTGTACAACCCTACGACGAAGCAGTTCTCGCTGTTCAACAACACCGTGCCGGCGAGCAACCCATATAACCCGTTCGGGGTGGCGACGCCGCTCGTCTACTCGTTCCCTGACGCCGTAGCGGAAACGACAGACGCTAATTACTGGCGCGCGGCCACGGGCGTCAAGGGTACGCTCACGCTGCCGAACGGTGACTGGGACTGGGCGACCACGTACACGCACTCGCAAAGCGACGTGTCCAATACATACTCGAACCAGTTGAACGTCAGCGTTCTGAACAACATCTACCAGAACGGCACCTACGACTTCGCGAATCCGTCTGCGACACCGAACGCGCTGAACGGCCTGTACATGGACGCAAACAATATCGCCGTCTCGAAGCTCGATACGCTCGATGCGACGATTTCCACCCCGACGCTGTTTCACTTGCCGACCGGCGACGTGGGCCTGGGTCTCGGCGCCGAGTTCTTCCACCAGAGCGAATCCCTGAGTCAAGGTGCAGCGTATGCGGAAGGTCTGGTCCTCACGCCGGACGAGGAAGAGGTGCAAGGCCAGCGCAACGTCGCAGCGGTGTACTACCAGTTCGACATTCCGATCGTGAAGACACTGACGTTTAGCCAGTCGGGCCGCTACGACCACTACAGCGATGTCGGCGGCGCGTTCTCGCCGCGTTTCGCCTTGCGCTGGCAGCCGGTCAAGGCGTTGACTGCCTATGCGTCTTACGATCGCGGTTTCCGTGCGCCCACGTTTGTCGAGGACAGCACCTCACAGAATATGGCGCTCGTGATCAATCAGTCGGGTTCCGTCACATCGCTCACTTCCGGCAATCCGGACCTGCAACCGGAACGCACGAAGAACTACAACATTGGCTTCGAGCTGTCGCCGACCCGCACGACCGACGTCGGGCTCGACTGGTACCGCATTCACATCAGCAACGTGATCGGCATCGACCAGCCGTCGTCGACGGTCTATTACCCCGGTTCGACCACACCCGAATACGAGACCTTCCAGTATGAGAACCTCGGGAATCTCGATACGAGCGGTTTCGAAACCACCTTCCGCCAGTCGTTGCCGACCTCGATCGGCACGTTCACGCTGTCGGGCGACTGGGCTTATGTGGATACGTTCAAGTTCCAGCTAGGCGGTCAGACGGTGAATGCGGCTGGCAACAACCTCGCGCTCAACGAGCCGTTCGGCGGCAGCTTCCCGCGCTGGAAGGGCAACACCACCTTGAGCTGGGCGTATCACCAGTGGAATACGGCGCTGTCGTGGCAGTACACGGGACCGTACACGCAGACCTTCACCTATATCCCAACGCCGACACCGCAAAACGGCAGCGTGGGGTCCTATAGCCAGTTCAATCTGATGGTGACCTACACGGGCTTCAAGCACTGGACGATCTACGGCGGCATCGACAACATCTTCAACCGCGTGCCGCCGTTCGATGCGGTATGGGCGGATGGTCCGCTGTGGCAGCAGGGCTATGACACGTCGCTGTACACGTATGTCGGCCGCTTCGCGCAGATTGGTGCGACGTACAAGTTCTGAGCGTAATTGAACAAGCGGGTCTCGCGCTCCTGTCCTTACGTTGTAGAGGCGGGAGCGGGCCCGCGCTTTGCCGCTACGCGCCGCTTGATTCACGCGACCCATGCGTCTTGGGTAAATTCGCATTGCAACGTCTGAATCCCTAGAATAATCGCGACCATTTTGGAAAATCGATCATTCAAGGCATCGCTCGCAAAGAACGGTTCCGATCACACGTTCTGGGGCAATGGGAGACGGTATCGCAATGAACAATACGACCATCGAGGTGGCCTGCACACTCTTCGTGATCGCGGTTTTCGCCACGCTGCCGGCCCGCCGGAAGCGGCAAAAGAAGAAGCCCGAAACACGCAAGACGGAGCCTTTGACATTACGCTGGCAAACATCGCCCAGCACCTTCCAGCCTGAGCCGCAGTATTGGGCGCTGGCCAACACATTGGTCTTCAACGTGCGCAACGGATGCGCCTGGGATAGCTTGCGTCTGGACGCTTCCGCCGACGAAACCCGTCAGTCCCTGCGTCAATCGTGGGGCATTAGCGATCGTGCCACGCTACTCGAGCAGCTTCACGGCGTATTCACGGGTGGACATCGTCAGGCGCTCCAGCCGTTTGTCGGCCACTACGCCGGTTTTCCAGAAGCAGCGTTCAAGCAGGAGGTCGAACGGCTGCGCGAGGATCGTGAACTGCCTGACGAAGCGCGGCGCGAGTCCCTATGGCAAATGCAGGCTGCGCGAGACAACCGCGATGGTGTGCAGTCGGTTAACTTTCTCGCCTGGGACATGGTGCGATTCATTATGCTTTGCCAGAACGGCTTGTTGCTGGACCTCATTGACGAACGGGAAGCGCGTGACTTCATTCTGCTGCCCTCGCTCTACCTGCAGCGCGACTACAAAAGCTGGCTCGACTGCGCCGATCAGTTCATGCGGGCACGCGGTTTTTGGGCCGGCGGTGACCCCGCCATGATCCCCACCCAGGAGGCCACCCGCGAAGTCATCGAACTGGCGCAACGAGATCCGCACAGCCCATGGAAACTGCTCGCCTGGGAGATGGCGCTGCCTGCCCCCCAATGGTTGTTCGTCTCCGCGCTCTACGAGATGCAATTGCTCGCTCCGCTCTCCGAACGCGAGCGTGGCGAAGCTAACGAATTCGAACTGCTGCTGGATAACGCGCTCCAAAAGATTCACCTCACCGACCTGGCGCGATGATTCCGCTACTGCTCGATCCGGCGCTGTGGGTCGGCCTGCTTGCAGGCTGGGCGATTTTCGCAAGCGTGCAACGCCTGTATGCGCGTTTTGGCCGTCGTGGAGAAAAAGCAGGACAACGTAGCACTGATCCGCCGCGTGGCATCAATCTTGTCGATGTCCGCGAGGGGCTGTATCAACATGGCCCTCCGGCCGATACCCCGGTGCAGTGGGCCATCGCGTTGTCCGCCCTGGATTGCGAGCGCGAGCGGTTCTATCACGACCGGCTCGATCTTCTGCCGCCTGATGCACGTCAGGCGGCGCGTTTCATGGCCCGCTTCGCCTCGCGCCATGAGATCAACAGCCCGGCGGCGTGGACGATGCGACTGCGATGGCTACGCGAAGGAGGTCATCGGCGCGACATCGCCCTGATCAGAGCGCTCATGTCGCGATTGGCCCGTGGCGAGCAGACGCACGATGCGGGTTCCACAGGAGATTGGTTATCGGCGTTTTCGCATACCTACGGCCCGCTGCGAGGCATGCGCGAGCAACAGTTCCGTGCGTTGCGGGAGCAGCCTGACCGGTGGCGGCGGATGAACGGCCTCGCCTATGACGCCAGTCGCATGGTGCTCTACTACCGGGCTGGGTGTCGCTTAGGTTACGTTGCGGAGGCCGAGGCCCGCACGCGGATCGAAGAAATCGCGCAGGAAGTCGCGATGCATTACGCCGACTGGCAAGACTTCGAAACCGACCTGCTTTTGACGGCAGGCTTCGTCGAAGATAACGCGGCTTCCGCGCAAACGGCGGCGCTGCGCCTTCGCGCTGCCGGTAACGCGCCCTGGCAGGTGCTGACCTGGCCAGTCATGCGTGAACCGACGGTTTCCTGACGACACCCAACTGCATCCAGCATCGCGCATCGAATCGCACAACAAGTGCGTCGAAGACGGCGTGACTGCCCCTGCTTCTGACGCAACAAAACACTGATAAGGAACCATGATGAAGGCATTTGTTGTCGATCGATATGGACGCAAGAGTGGCATACGGGCCGCTGATATGCCGGTCCCCGAGCCGCGCGAAGACGACGTGTTGATCCAGATCCACGCCGCGGGCGTGAACCCTCTCGACGCGAAGATCAGGGACGGAGAGTTCAAACTCATTTTGCCCTATCGTTTGCCGCTGATTTTGGGCAACGATGTGGCCGGCGTCGTGATCCGCGTCGGATCGCGTGTGCAGCAATTCAAGCCGGGCGATGAGGTCTATGCCCGTCCGCATAAAGATCGGATCGGTACGTTTGCGGAATTCATCGCGCTCAGGGAAGACGCCGTCGCCCTCAAGCCTAAAACACTCACGATGGAAGAAGCGGCTTCAATCCCGCTGGTGGGCTTGACCGCCTGGCAAGCGCTGATTGAAAAAGGACAACTGAAGAAAGGGCAGAAGGTGCTTATACATGCCGGCTCGGGCGGCGTCGGCACCTTTGCCATCCAACTGGCGAAGCATGTGGGCGCGACCGTCGCGACGACGGCGAGCGCAGGAAATGCCGGATGGCTGAAGCAACTCGGTGCGGACATCGTCATCGACTACAGGAAAGATGACTTTGCCGCCGTCCTGAAAGACTTCGACGTGGTGCTGGACACACAGGGCGGAAAGACCCTCGAGCGATCACTGCAAGTGCTCAAGCCAGGTGGCAGGCTGATCGGGATCGCCGGTCCGCCCGATCCGGATTTTGCCAAAGAGATCGGCGCCGCCTGGTTCCTGAAAACAGCGATGCGCTTTCTGAGCTATCGCGTCAGAAAAGCGGCGAAACGTCATGACGTCACCTATTCATTTCTTTTCATGCGTGCCGATGGGAGCCAGTTGGCGCAGATCGCTGCGCTCATCGACGCAGGTGTCATCAAGCCTGTGATCGATCGGGTCTTCCCGTTTGCATCAACCCAAGAGGCCTTGGCCTACGTCGAAACAGGGCGTGTAAAGGGGAAGGCCGTCGTCAAGATCCGATGATAGCCAGCGCGAGGTACGCTACCCCCGCGCCCGATTGATCGCGCTCGTCGCCAGCTCGCGCGCCAGGTCCGCATATAACTCGGCCCACTTGCCCAGCAAGCTGGAGTCGTCGGTCAGGAAAAGCGGATGGTCGGCCCATGCGCTGACGTTCGAGCCTTCCCAGGCCACCTCGAACAGGCGCAGATCCTCATCCTCGCTGACGCCGCTATCGATCAGCTCGCGAAACGAGGCGAGGTTATAGACACACACCTCGTCGGGCGCCATGCAATGGATAGCGGCGAGCGCGTCCGTCGCCTCCTTTTGCGCGGCGGCGCGGCTGGCGGCCATCAGGAAGACGATGCATTCGTCATGCGCCTGGCCGAACATCAGCCGGTACAACGAAGTTTTACAGCGTTGGCTTAATTGCGTGCCGACCGTTTCCTCAACGGCCGCTGGCGCTTCGTGAGTGCGCGGGTTCACCCACCCAACGCTCATGGGCCACTGTGGCCGCTGTTTTCGGCTGCGATAGCGATCGCTACACCAGTACACGTACAAGCCGCAGGCAACCAGGCAAGCTAGCGCCAGAATCCCGACGCCCGCGAGTACCGTCAAATCGGTGCGCACCATGTCAGGCTCCCTCCAGTCCCGCGCGGGCTTCGTCTGCGACGTCCCGCGCATCTCCTGTCTATATTTACAACGCTTTTATTCTAGTAAGCAATCTATCCCGCTTTAGGACACTTCTCTACCCCGGACTACCCCTTACATGACCGTTGCACGCCAGCGTGAGATGCGGATCGAATCGTGAGGGCAGCTACGTATTCGCCACCAGCAGTTCCTCCGCATTGGCCGGCGGACGCAGACCGTCCGGCCTGCCTGCGAAGTAACGCTGGGTGAGATCGCCCGCCGAAACGTGCCGTGCCTCCCGGAAGCCGGCTTCCCGCGCCAGCGCCTGGATCTCCGGCGGGGTGAAGAAGCTGACAAAAGGCGTGCCGCTTGCTCGTGCCCCTTTCTCCGCCATCTCGAGTCCCGGACGAACCTCGGGATCCGCCAGCTCCAGCGGGAGCAGGAACGTCATGGCCAGCGTCGATCCTGGGGCGAGGGCCGCGACCTCGCGCAACGTGGCCGCGTTCGCTTCCCTGGTGAGGTACATGCTGACACCTGTAGACACCACGATGGCCGGCTGGCTGTTATCGAAGCCCGCCGTCACGAGGCCATCCTGCCAACTGGCGCCGGCTTCGAAATCGACGGGTACGAAGCGCAGCCAGTCCGGCACGCCAAAGCCGAGTTCGATCAGGCGCTGACGCTTCCATGCCTGAGGACCCGGCCGGTCGACCTCGAACACCTTCAGGCGGGAGGCGATCTCAGGCCGCCGCTGCGCGAAGCTGTCCAGGCCGGCGCCGAGGATCACGTACTGACTCAGCCCGCGCCCGGCCTGCTCCACCACCAGATCCTCGATGAAGCGGGCACGCGCTACGATTGAAGCGCGGAATGGTCGGGTGAACTGCGGATCCATGTCCCCGCGGCGGCGCCAGTCCTCGCCCGGGGCCAGCAGCTTGAGGCCGATTTCGTCTTCGAGCACATGCGGCGGCGCGTCGGCTTCCACATGCAGCGCGCGCCACAAGGCGACACGTGCGGCTGTGCTGTCCGGTGCCGGATCTTGCCGATCGGTCATGGGTGTCTCCTGTTGGCTCGTCTTCGCTTCGGCTTAAACCACCTCAACCGGTGCCACTCTTCGGACTCCACAGCGGAGGACTCCGCCTTGGCAAAGCCCGTCACCCGTCACCGCGCTTGAGCTTTGCGTGCAGGCCAGAAATACAACGCCGCCGCACCGCGCAATCCGGGGCCTTGCCGGCTCGCCACAACTTCGCGCTCACGGAACCAGAACGTGAGCGACACCACTGGCGTCCCAGGCTTGAGCATACGATCAAGCAGCGCCGCCAGTTTGGGCATCGGCTTGATCATCAGGTAGCAGGTGACGGCGTGCGCGTCCTGCAGATTGCACGCGTAGAAATTGGCTCGCTGCAAAGCAACATTGGCTAGCTTGCGGGTCCGAAACCGCGCGACCCAGTAGGGCAGCGGCGACATTTCGATGCCGCGTATCCGCGCCTCGGGAAACGCCTTGGCCAGCGCGATGACGAGCGAACCCCAGCCGCTGCCCAGCTCGTACACGATGGCCTGCTGCGGCAAGTTCGCCTGTTTCAATAGCGCCACGACGTCGGCCGCTTCCGACGCTTTTGACGGCATAGGCGGTACGCCCGTGATGAGCTGAAAAACCAGCAGCGAGAGACACAGTAACGCGACGATCAGCAACGCAACAAATGATGGAAGGTCAGGCATAGGCGATTGAGCTTGTGGTGGTGCCGGTCTTGGGTCCGGTAAGAGCTTAGAAAGAAAATTCCTAGCACCGTTGATTATCTTTGTTTTAAGCTTGGCACCGGCCCATCTCCATCGATAATAACAAGCACTGCTGCTTAACAATGATTAAATTCCAGGGGTTATCCAAACAGTACGGCAGCTTTGATGCTGTGCATCCGTTGGATCTGCAAATCTCCAGTGGAGAACTATTCGGCTTCCTGGGTCCTAATGGCGCAGGTAAAACCACCACCATCCGCATGATGATGGGCTTGCTGGTGCCGAGCAGCGGCTCGGTCCAGATCGACGGACTCGATTGCCACGCCGACAACACCGAAGTCAAACGTCGCATCGGCTACCTGCCCGACAATCCGATTTTCTACGACTACCTGCGCGGTCACGAGATTCTCCAGTTCGTCGGCGAGATGCATGGTCTGCCGCGCGCAGAAGCAAAACAGCGCACGCAGCGCTTGCTGAAAGAGTTCAGCCTCGATGACGCGAGCGAAGAATTCGCCGTCAATTACTCAATGGGCATGAAAAAGAAACTTGCCCTTGCCTGCGCGCTGATTCACGAACCACGCGTGCTGATTCTGGACGAGCCGATCAACGGTCTCGATCCGCGCGCCGCGCGCGAGGTCAACGAGCGTCTGCTCCAATGCGCAGCGCAAGGCATGACCATTTTCGTCTCAACCCATTTGCTGGACATGGCCGAGCGGCTGTGCAGCAGGGTCGGCATCATCCACCACGGCAAGCTGGTCGCCACCGGCACGCTCGACCAGATTCGCGCCGCCACAGCCACCAACGGTTCGCTCGAAGAGATCTTCCTCAGCCTGACGAACGACGTCTCGCCGACGAGCGAGTCAATCTCCAGGGTGGCGTGACATGGCCTATCACGAGGCACTGCGCGCAACCCGTGTGCTCGCCGGCCTGCGCCTGCGCAGGCTGCACAACATCATGACTGTCACCACCTTGCGGCGGCTGTCCAAAGGGGTAGCGAAAGGCGACCATCGGCAAGCCACACCGGCCAAGGCGGGTATAGGCTGGCTGGTGATGCTATGCGTGGCCGCGATGATGGCCTCGTCATTCGGCAACAGCACGCGGGCGTTTCTGCTCACGCTGTATTGCCAGGGCAACGCAGCGTGCAGCGGCATATCTTCGATGCTCTCTCCCCGGATTGCCGCGTACGCGCACATGACGCCGTTCAGCGACGGCATGACGCGCGGCATGACGATGTTGATGAGCGTGATGGGGCTATTCGCCTTGCTGTATCCGTTCGTGTCGTCGATGCGATCCGGTCCCGACTGGGACTTCGAATGGATCGCGACTCTACCGATGACACGAACCACGCTGCTATGCACGCGAATCGCCGAACGCGCCCTTATCAACCCAACCGCGTGGCTCGCGTTCGGTATTACCGGTGGGATCACCGCGTGGTATGCCAATGCAGGCTGGTTGACGCCGCTCTATACGCTACTGATCATCCCGCCTTTGCTATTGCTGGTCGCTTCGCTCTGGACCGTCCTCGATCTGGGGCTGCATGTCATGCTGCTACCGGCTGCGTTGCGTAATTTTCAGGCCATCCTCATGCTCGTGGTGGGTCCGGTGGTTTATCTGGTGATGTCGCTTCAGTCGCCAACCGCCAGGCACTATGCACTGATGCTTGCCGGGCACACGCCGCAGTGGGCCATCTGGACGCCGCCCGGCGTCGCCATCCAGATACTGTCCGCGCCGTTCGAACTGCACGCCCTGAGCCTGTACGGCATCTTGCTGGTGGAGGCCGGCATGGTTGCGCTACTCAGCGTGTTGTTCCTGCGCTTTCAGTTGCGCGCGGGCATTGTGACGCACGGCCTGCGCGAGAGCGGCCGGTCCGCGCGGCATACCCGCAAGTCGCGCGAAGACGAACAGACACGCGAGCGCACTCGCAACGCTGGCAGGGTGTGGCTATCGCCCGTCAAACGACGCGAACTGATTTTGCTTTTGCGCGATCGCCGCCATCTGATCCAATGCCTGGGCCTGCCGCTCATGATGGTGTTCGGCCAGTTCCTGCTCAACGACCATCTGGGCGCGACGGTCATGCAGAATCCCGCGTTCACGGCGAGCGTCGCATTCTTTATCGGCGCGTACACCTTCATGCAGACCGTGATGCCGGCGTTGATCACGGAAGGCGAACGGCTCTGGCTGCTTTATACATTCCCCCGCTCGCTCGCCGGCGTATTGCTGGAAAAAGCGCAGTTCTACTGCGGGATCGCACTCATTTATCCGCTGCTGTTGTTCGCCGGTTGCATGACGCTGTCCCATCTTGCGCCCTGGCATTTTGCAGTAGGCGCCCTGCTGGTCTTGCTCGGTTTGCCCATCTACGCCGTGATCGCGCTATCGCTAGGCGTATTGTCCGGGATGCCCGCTGAAACAGGCAGGCGCCAGCTAGGAATCCGCTATGCCTATCTTTTCATGGCACTGGCAGGGTTCTATATTTACGCGCTGGCGTCCCACGTCTGGTGGCAGCAGATCACCACACCCATCCTGTGCGGCGCGCTCGCTTTTGCGCTTTGGCAAAAGGCGAGCGACAGGCTGCCCTATCTGCTCGATCCCACGGCTACTCCGCCGTCGCAGGTCTCGCTGGCCGACGGTCTGATCGCGGCGATGCTGTTCTTCGTGCTGCAGTTCATTGCCGGCTACGTGTTGAAGCAAACAGTGCATGTCGATGCGTTCACGCGCGTGCTGCTTGGCTATGTGTGTGCCGGGGCCGTGACCTATCTGTTGATGCGCACTGCGTTCTGGAGCCTGAAAACCCGTGGCATACCACACGTTCTTGGCCCTCAACCGATCCGCGCCGTCGCATACGGCGCTGCAATCGGCGTGCTCTGCGGCGGCGTGGGCCTGCTCTACCTGTGGCTGACCAGGCGCTATGGGTTTGCACCCGCTATCCCACCGACATTGCTATCACCGTCCGCGCGCCTCGCCCTCTGCGCCTTGACCGTATGCGCAGCGCCGGTGTTCGAGGAATTCGTGTTCCGCGGCCTCATCTTCGGCGGCATGCGCCGCTCGCTCAATGTCTTGCTGTCGGCCTTGGGGAGCGCAGGCTTGTTTGCCATCGTTCACCCGCCTTTCTCCATGCTGCCGGTGTTCGTGCTGGGTCTCGGAACGGCATGGGTGTACGGGCGCAAGAAAATGCTGCTCGCGTCGATGGCGACTCACGCTGTCTACAACGCTATCGTGGTCGGGTTCCAGCTTGCCACGCTCTACACCTGATCGGCCGACACGCCCTCCCCCCCCCTCACTCACTCGCAAGGTGACCGGTCCACGAATCAACACCAGATACGCCAGCGCCGCGAACAACGACATCCCCGCGCCCAGGTATAACGCCGGCACAAAGGACCCCGTCTTTTGCACGATCAGTCCGGTCACGATCGGCGCGAGCGAGCCGCCCATATAGCCACCGAAGTTCTGCAGCGCACCGAGCGAACCGGTACACCGCTGCGGACTGAATACGCTGATCATGGCCCAGGCGATCGTGGTCGCCGCCGTGCCGCAGAACAACGCGCCGGACAGACACGCCACAGCAACGTTGTTGTCGGGTACGAGCGCGGCCACCACGACGAACAGCGTCTGCGCGACCAGAAATGCACACGCGGGCACCTTGCGGCTATGGGTCAGGCTCATGCCTTTGCGCGCGAGCCAGTCGGTCAAATAGCCCGCCACGAGCGCCCCTAAGACCGCGAACGTATAGGGAATGGCCGCCGTCCATCCGACCTGCGCGAGGCTCATATGCCGGGCCATGTGCAGATAGCCCGGCAACCAGGTATTGAACAGCCAGTTCACGTAGATCACGCCGAAATACCCAATGACCAAACCCCAGGTCGTACTCGATCTGAACAGACTGCGCCATTGCACGAGACTCAGCCCGCGCTTCTCTCCGCTTGAAGTGGCTTCTCCGAGTCCGAGGTAGCGGCGCTCATCATCCGTGAGCGCCAGTTGCGACGGATTGCGATACACGGCGAACCAGACCGCCGCCATCACAAGACCGAGAATGCCCATGGTCATGAACATCCAGCGCCAGCCGAAGCTCAGCATCATGGCCGTAAGCAGCGGCGCGGCGAGTCCCGTGCCGAGATACGAAGCACACATGAAAATGCCCGTCGCGGAACCGCGGTCGCGCACGGCGAACCAGTCCTTGACGACGCGTGCCGCTGCCGGAAACTGCGGCGCCTCGCCAATGCCGAGCAGTGCGCGTGCTGCGGCAAACTGCGCGGTGTTCGTCACGAGACCGCATAACAACTGCGCGCTCGACCAGACCGCGAGTCCGCAACCGAGCAGCCAGCGCGGACCGTAACGGTCGATCAACGCGCCAATCGGCAACTGGGAAAACGCGTAGGCCCACAAAAAGGCCGAAAGCAGCATCCCCATTTCGGCAATCGACAGTCCCAGATCATGGCGGATCAGTGGATTGGCGACGGCCAACGCGGCGCGGTCGATGGTACTGATGGCAATGCTGACAACCAGCATGGCCAACGTGCTGCGCTGGATGATTTTTAGTCTCGGGGATGCGGCAACCGTACTCGTCATGCTGTCTCCTGTCTGGCGTGCTTTATAGGTCTACGTCACACCCCGTCCTTCAGCCGGCAGGGTGTTAACTCCCATAACGGTATACGCTCCCGGCTTTTACTGCTCCCAAGTCCGCAAGAGAATGGGTTGGTCTGTTCCTAAACCCATGAGGCAATCAGTATGCGTATATTCGTAACGGGAGCCACCGGCTTTGTCGGTGAAGCGGTCGTCCGCGAGCTTCTCGCAGCGGGACACTCCGTGCTTGGATTGGCACGCAGCGACGCCGGCGCCGACGCTTTGGCGCGAATCGGCGCCACGGTCCACCGGGGCGAGCTGTTGGACACCGAGAGCCTCGCTGCCGGCGCCGATGCATGCGACGGCGTGATCCACACGGCCTTCATCCACGACTTCTCGAAGTTCAAGGAGAACTGCGAGGTGGACCGGCGCGCCATTGAAGCGCTCGGCGCCGCGCTCGCGGGCTCCGACCGGCCGCTGGTCGTCACGTCCGGGACCGGGCTTCTGTCGTCCAACCGTATCGTGACCGAAGAAGACGTGCCCGCTTCCGGTCCAAACTCGATTCCGCGTGTGGCGTCGGAAGAAGCCGCGGCTGCGGAGGCGGCGCGCGGCGTGAACGTGTCGGTGGTGCGCCTGCCGCCGTCAGTCCACGGCGACGGCGATCACGGTTTCGTCCCGCTCTTGATCGGGCTGGCGCGTGAAAAGGGTGTGTCGGCGTATGTCGGCGAGGGACTCAACCGCTGGCCTGCGGTGCATCGCTTCGATGCGGCGCGTGTCTACCGTCTTGCGGTCGAGAAGGGTGTCGCAGGCGCGCGGTATCACGGCCTCGCTGAAGAGGGTGTGCCGTTCCGGGACATCGCGGGCGTGATCGGCCGGCGTCTCAATCTGCCGGTTGTCAGCAAGGACCCTGAGGAAGCGGCTGACCACTTTGGCTGGTTTACGCATTTCGCCCAGATCGACAACCTGGCCTCGAGCCAACGCACGCGGGAACTGCTGGGTTGGGAGCCGACGCAACCCGGCTTGATTGCCGATCTCGACCGGCCACGCTATTTCGAAGGCTGATTGGGGCACGTCCCTGCGGCGCGCTTGTGCCGCAGGGACGGTGTCGCGCGGCGCAACTAGCAGGCTTCTTCCTGGGCATGCCGCTTCGTCAGACCCGTCAAACTCGACAGCCTCATCGCCGCACAACCGGAAAGACCACCGAAACGGTCAGGCCCGCTCCGCCAGGCCCATCTGCCAATGAGACTTCGGCCAGATGCGCACGCGCGATTTCCCGCACGATCGACAGCCCAAGCCCACTGCCCTCTTCGCCGGACGCGCGAAAGAACGGCTCGAACACGCGATCGCGAAGTTCGGCGTTAATGCCTGTCCCTTCGTCCGTGATAGTCAGCACCACCCGCTCGCCCGTCGACGAGAGCCTGAGCGCAACATGTCCGCCAGCGGGTGTATAACGAATCGCATTGTCGAGCAGATTGAACAGCAGCACGGAGAGTAGCGGCTCGTTGCCCATCACCTCCGCAGGCTCGTCGAGATGCGCGGACAGTTCGACACGGCGACGCTGCGCGAGCAGCGCAAGCTGTTCGATCGTCCCCGTCGCCACTGCGCGCAGATCCACCGGCGCGCCTTCGAAGTCCGCGTAGTCCGCTGCTTCCGCCTGAGCCAACAGCAGCAACTGGTTGGTGAGCGCAACCAGCGACAGGTTGCTGCGATGCATGGCCAGCAAGGTCTCTTTGATTTGCGCGAGATCGTCCTGACGGCGCGCGTACTGCAATTGCGTGCCGAGCAACGTCAGCGGCGTGCGCAACTGATGAGCCGCATCCGCAATGAAGCGCCGCTGCATGGCCGTCTTACGCTCGATGATATCGAGGCACTGATTGAACGCGGTGACGATAGGACGCAACTCGTTGCGCAATGGGTCAGCCCGCACCCGTAGTGACGCGTTCGGCGCGCGCCCAAGCATCTCTTTCGCGAGCCTCATCAACGGCTGCAGTTCGAAGGTGAGCCCGACGCACACCAGCACCACCGCAATCGTCACAATGCCCGCAAAATGCAGCATCTGCGGCCGCCACAACTCGGTGGCGGTGGCATCGCGTTGCTGCAAGGTCCGTCCAACCGACACCACAACCTGTTTCACCGCCCCCGAGTCGTACATGGGGCGAATCAGCGACACCGCGCGAATCGGGTGTCCGCTCACGGTCGCGTCATACCAGAGCGGTCCTTCGCCCGGCACGCGCAGCGGGAAATCAGAGGTCCCCGCAATCGTCGCGCCACCCACTTCGCGAATGCTGAAAAAGACTTCGTCGCCGTACGGCGAACTCAGAATTTCGATCGCGCTGGGAGAGATCTCCGCATGCAGATAGCCGCCCTCCCATTGAATATCGCCCGCCATCACGCGCGCCGAAGACAATAATGCTTCGTCCTGCAACAGACTCGCCGTCCGCTGCGCGTTGTCGTGTGCAATCAGTCCCGCCGCGAACACATACACGGTCATGGGCAGCAGCAGCCACAGCAGCAGCCGTAGGCGCAGGCTATTCGTCATCGGCGCCGTCTTCAAGCAGGTAGCCGAGGCCGCGCAGCGTGATGATGGTGGCGGTGCTCTTTTCGAGCTTCTTGCGCAGACGCGACACATAGATTTCAATCGCGTCTTCGCTGGTCGGCGCGTCCGCGTTGCTCAGCGAATCCGCCAGCATGGTCTTCGCGACGGTCTTCTTGGCGCGCAGGATCAGTGCTTCGAGCACTGCGTGTTCGCGCGGCGTCAAGGTCAACGGCTCGCCTTCCACCGCGAACTGGCAACGGTCCATGTCATACGTGAGATTGCCGCATTTGAGCCGGTTCGAGCGCGACGGCGACTGCCGCCGCGCCAGCACCTTCACACGCGCGACCAGCTCGCGCGCGTCGAACGGCTTCACGATGTAGTCGTCCGCGCCCGCGCCGAGGCACACCACCTTTTCGTCGACGGCGCCGGTTGCCGTCAGGATCAACACCGGCGTCGCGTCGCCGCGCTCGCGCATGCGGCGCAAGACGCTCTTACCCGACAGATGCGGCAGATTCAGATCGAGCAGCACGACGTCGTAGGGCACGGTGCGCACTGCAGCGTCGGCCGCTTCACCGTCGCTGACGCGATCGAGCATGAAGCCGTCGTCGCGCAGCATTTTCGCGAGCCAGTGTGCAAGCTGATCATTATCTTCGACGAGCAGTAGCCTCATCGCATCTATCCCCAAAGCGTTCATGCCGTCCTGTACTGCTCCCGCGACTGGGTGGAACGGTACAGGACCAGTGTCGCAACTACGCCGCACAGGGCCGCAAACGACATCCATGCGCCCGGCGAGGCCTTATCACCCGTAGTATGAATCAGCCAGGTGGAGATCGCCGGCGTAAATCCGCCCACCACCGTGGCGAGACTGTACGCCATCGAAAACCCGGTGGTGCGTACGTGTGCCGGCATCAATTCCGTCAGCGCGACCACCATCGCGCCGTTGTACCACGCATAGAGCAACGACAGCCACAGCTCGACCAGCAGCAGACGCGCGAACGACGGTTGCGCAACCATCCATTGCATCGCCGGATAAGCCGTGAGAATCGCGAGCACGGTACAGGCGATCAGCACAGGGCGGCGGCCGATGCGATCGGACACGGCGCCGGCAATCGGCAGCCAGATGAAGTTCGACACGCCCACGCAGACCGTGACCAGCAGCGAATCCAGCGACGTCAGCTTCAGCACGACCTTGCCGAACGTCGGCGTGTAGGCGGTGATCAGGTAGAACGAGGCGGTCGTCATGATGACGAGCCCCATGCCGGCGAGAATCAGCCGTGCATGCTTCACCATGGATCTGGCAATCTCGGCCATACCGGGGTGATGACGGCGTGCTGCAAACTCTTCGGTCTCCTGAAGCGAACGGCGCACATAGAACAGGAACGGCACGATCAGACAGCCGACGATGAACGGGATCCGCCAGCCCCACGCGTTCATCTCCGACGTCGGCACAAGGCGGTTCAACAGCACGCCGAGCGACGCCGCGAACACCACTGCGACCTGCTGGCTCGCGGACTGCCACGAGCAGTAGAAGCCGCGATTGCCTTTGGTGGCGATCTCGGACAGATAGACGGACACGCCGCCCAGTTCGACCCCGGCGGAGAAGCCTTGCAGCAGCCGCCCAAACAGCACGACGGCGGGGGCGAGGAGACCGATCGACGCGTAGCTCGGTACGAACGCCACGCATGCGGTGCCGATCGCCATCAACATCAGCGACAGGATCAAGCCCTTGCGGCGGCCGTGATGGTCGATGTACGCGCCCAGCACCAGGGCACCCACCGGACGCATCAGAAAGCCGGCGCCGAATACGGAAAGCGCCAGCATGAGCGAGGCGAATTCGTTACCGGTCGGGAAGAACGTGGCTGCAATGGCGGCCGCGTAGTAGCCGTACACGGTGAAGTCGTACATTTCGAGGAAGTTGCCGCTGACCACGCGGAACACCGAGCGGGCGCGCGATTCCCTCGAAGCGGACGGTGCGCTGACAGCCGCCGTCCCGTTTGTTGAAGTTGAAGATGTCATGATGACCTCGATAGTGAAGGACGAACACGTCCTCAGCAGCCATCGAGGCCACCGGGTACGGCTTCGCATACGATGGAACGTGATGGATCAGCCGATCGTCATCACGGATTTGCCTAATTGACGACGCGACTCGAGCGCTTCGTGCGCGGCTTCAACGTTGTCGAGCGTGTAACGGCCGCTGATCTCGATCTTCAGCGTGCCGTCCTGCAGGGCAGCGAAGATTTCATCCGCGCGACGCTGCACCGTTGCAGCATCCGCGAGATGATCGGCAAGACGCGGACGCGTGAGAAATAGCGAGCCGGCCTCGCCGAGTTCGATCGGGTCGAGATCGTTCAACGATCCGGACACCGAACCGTAGTTCACCACCAGACCGCGCGTGCGGGTAGCCCGGAAACTGTCTCGCAAGGTGGCGCGCCCGACGGCGTCGAACACCACGTCGACGCCACGGCCGTTAGTCGCTTCTCGCACGCGCTCGGCGAAACGGCCCTCGTCGTAAAGCATCACGTGATCGGCGCCGTGTCCGCGTGCAACTTCGGCCTTCGCCTCGCTGCTCGTGGTCGCGTAGACGGTCACGCCGCGCCGTTTGGCGAGCTGGACCAGCAACTGGCCGATGCCGCCCGACGCGGCATGCACGAGGCACGTGCTGCCTGCGTCAAGATGCGCGACGTCCTCAAGCAGATAGTGCGCAGTCGATCCCTGAAAAATCGCCGCTGCTGCCAGGTCAAACGGAATCGCCGCCGGAATGCGGGCGACGCGGGCGGCCGGCACGACCGCATACTCGGCATACGCGCCCCACGAAATGCACCACGCAACCCGGTCGCCGCGCTTCAATGCGGTGACGTTCGTGCCCACTTCGACCACCTCGCCCGCGCCCTCCATCCCGAGCGTGCAGGGCAGCCGCACCGGGTACGTACGCGACGCTTTGTATTTGCCTTGTCGCGTATGGATGTCCATGAAGTTGATGCCGGCGCAACCCACGCGGACCAGCACGTCGTCGGAACCCGGCGAAGGAATGGCAATGTCAACGCGCTGCAGTACTTCCGGTCCGCCGTATTGCTCGATGCGGATGGCCTTCATAAGTCGTGTCCCCTAGCTTGATGGAATGCTGTTGCCTTGACCGTGTGCACGCCTGTGCTCGCGCAGCGGTCCTCGTCAGTGGCCCGACACCACGTTGGCCTCATCGGCGAAGCGGTTGGTGTAGGTCCGCGCCAGATCGACGTGGCGTGGCACGATCGACGGGTCGACCGCAGCCAGCACGCCCAGCACCGTCTGCGGTGCGCCGTCGGGCATCCGGCCGTCGCGCGAAAACGCGGGAATCATGTCAGCCAGTGCCTGCCGGTAAAGCGCTTCGTTATCCCCAACGAAATTCTTCGGCAACACAGCCATGATGTCGCTGGCACTGTGCGTCGAAATAAAAACAAGCGCGCGCGCAACGGCGCGCACGAGGCGCCGGGTTTGGTCCGGATGCGCCGCGACCCACTTGCGCTGCGCATAGAGACAGGAGCCGGCATACGGCCCGCCAAGCGCCGCACGTGTGCCCTCGATACTGCGCATGTCCACCAGCACCTGCGCGGCGTTCGCGGCCAGCAGGCGCGATGCGGTCGGCTCCTCGACCATGCCGGCGTCGATCGATCCTTTCATCATGGCGTCGACGAAGCCGTTGTCGGGACCTATCGGCACGATCGTGTACGTGCTCCCGGCCAAGCCCGCTTGCTGGGCGAGATAGCGGGTCAGGAAGTGCGTGGAGGCCCCGAACCCCGTCACACCGAGTTTTCGGCCGCGGGCATCCGCCATCGTCCGCATCGGCGTGTCGACCCTGGTCGACGCGAGTTCGGCCAGCCCCGCGGACTGCGCCAGAACGAGGATGGATTCGACTTCCAGGCCTCGGCTTTGCAGATCGATCGTGTGGTCGTAGAAACCCACCGCACCTTGAACGGCACCCGCAATCAGTTCGGTCGCGGTATCGACGCCGGCGGGTTCCGAGAGGATTTCGACGTCCAGCCCTTCATCGCGGAAGTAGCCCAGCCGCGCGGCCAGTGTGACCGGCAGATAGATGATCTTCGTCACGCCACCGGTCATGAGCGTCAGCTTCTCCGCGTCGGCATGCGGCGTCCAGAACAGGATCGCGCAGGCGGCGAAGGCGGGCGCCATGAAACGGGCGAACGGTGGCATAGCAGGGTGTCTCCTGTCGATGGCTGCTGTTGCGAAGCAGCCGCCCGATAGCGACGGGTCGTCTGATGCAGCGCTTGCGTGGAGTATAAAAAACGGACGCCTTCTGGCTGCTTTCCATCGCGGCGAAATGTTCTGGGTGTTTACCCTTCATGCAGTCGTTGGACAGCGAGGGGCAATTATCCGCACGTATGCGTCATGTATTTTTATCCGGGTATTATTGACAATAATTTTACCCGGATATAAATTCGAGCCCACTCAAAGCTCGATGACTTCCGACATGACCACACTAGATCTGAATGCCGGCGCAACCGCGCCCGTCGTTGATGAAATCGACCTGGTCGATCTCCGCGTGACGGGCACGATTCCGCGGGACCTGAACGGCGTGCTGGTACGCAATGGCCCGAACCCGCTGCAGGGTCGCTTCGAAGGAAACAACGTGCTGAACTGGTGGCCGGAGGCTGCGATGTGGCACGGCATCTCGTTTCAGGACGGCCGCGTCACCGGCTACCGCAACCGCTGGGCTCGCACACAGCGATGGGCCGAGGTGCACGCGCCGGATATCGCGGCGTCTCTGCTCGACACCAATCCGAACGTCAACGTGCTCCATCACGCCGGTGAGATATTGGCGCTTGCCGAAGGCGGCGCTCCACTCGCGATGACGGCCGGACTCGAAAGCCTCGGAGCCAGTCGCCGTCACCCAGGACTCGCGGGCGGGATGACGGCGCATCCCAAGGTCGATCCCGAGACGGGCGAACTCATGACGTTTCGGGCCGATTGGCAAAAGCCGTGGTTGCGCTACGGGGTAACGGATGCGGACGGTGCGCCAGGCGTCGACGTTGAAATCGCCGTGCCGTCTGCGTCGATGATGCACGACATGGCTATCACGGCGACCCGCAGTATCTTGCTGGACCTGAACGTCGCGTATGACTTCTCGATGCTATCGCGCGGCTATCGCATGCCGCTGCGTTGGCATGACGAGCGTCAAGCGCGGATCGGCGTCATGCCCCGTCATGGCGGCGAGGTTCGCTGGTTTGAAATCGCGCCATGCTTTATCCAGCATGGGGTGAATGCGTACGACGTGGGTACGTCGACGGTCGTTCTGGATGCCGTGCGATATACGCACTATTTGCGTGTGGCGGATCGCGGTGCCGCGTTCGAGGACAACCCGGTTGGTGTGCTGTGGCGTTACGTGATCGACCTCGATCGCGGAACGGTGACGGAAACGCAGCTTGACGATGCCGGTATCGAACTGCCTCGTATCAACGAAGGCCGGACCGGTCGACCGTATCGCTTTGCCTATGCGGCGGAGCAGCCGACCAATCGCGAGATTCGCGGTGTGGTTCGCTACGATCTCGCAGACGCTTCGATGCAGCGATACCGCGTTCCCGAAGGCGATCAGAACAGCGAACCGGTGTTCGTTGCACGTCCCGATGCCGCCGCTGAAGACGATGGCTGGCTACTGGTCTGTGTCTACCGTCGTGCGACGGATACCAGTGATGTCGTCATTCTCGACGGCCGGGATATCGCAAGCGCTCCGATCGCGACCGTGCAACTGCCTAGACGGATTCCTGCGGGGTTTCATGGCGCGTGGCTGCCGATAGCATCCCGCGTCAACGCAACCGCAGTCAGGTCGCCGGACGCCGCAGGAATGCCAGGAGCAGGCCAAAGCCAATCATCGTCGAGCCGCTCACGCGGTTGAACCAGCGAAGTCCTCGCGAACTACTCACCAAGGTTCCGAGGCGCGCTCCGATGACGGCATAGACGGAAATGGCCACCAGTTCGAGCACGAGAAACGTCGAACCAAGCACGGTGAAACTGGTTGCGTATGCGGATCGGTCCACAAACTGCGGGAAAAACGCGGTGAAAACCAGAATCGCCTTTGGGTTTCCAGCCGCCACGATGAATTCCTGCTTCGCCAGTTGACGAAAGTTGAACGACTCACGGCCATCCGCCGTCTCCTGGGTTGGGCGCGCGAGAAGCGTCGGACCCGAGCGAAAGAGTTTGATACCGATCCAGACAAGATAAGCCGCCCCACCGAATTTCAACGCCGTGAAGAGCGTCGCGGAGGCGAGCAGCAGCGCTCCGAGTCCCAGGCCCGCGATTGCAATCATGACCGCGAAGGCCAGCAGTCGTCCAAACGCCACCAGAACGGCACACCGCACGCCGTTGCGCGCTCCGTTGGAAATGGAAAGCACGTTGTTCGGACCGAGCGCCATGTTGATGGCGAAGCAGGCGGGCAGAAACAGCCAATAGTTCTGGAATGACATAACGAGTCACAAGTGTCGGCGAGGCGCGAAGCGATTAATCTAACAGAGTTGCTGAGGCAAGGCGTTAAACGGCAAGCCTGGCACCGTCGCGATCCTATGGCACGACCGTAAATACGAAGATCGCATTGTTGAGCGCATGCAACAGGATCGACATTGACAGCCCCTTGGTCTTCTTCACCAGCCACCCTGACACCGCGCCCATCGCGAACAGGTAACCAAAGTGCCAGACGTCCCGATGCATTGCCGCGAACAGCAAGGCCTGCAACAGATTGGCCCAGCCGAAACTGATATGGCGCGACAGTCCGCCCAACAAGCAGCCGCGGAAGACCAGTTCCTCGACGATCGGGACCAGCACGGACAACACGAAGAGCGCCAGTGCAATGCCCCCAACCGATTCGGCGCCGTGAACGAGGGCTACCGGCCACCCGCTGGGCGGCACCTTCGGCGTAATGCCGCGCAGGCTCACGGCGGGATGGAGCAGAGCAAAGCCGAGAAGGATTGCCGGCCACACAAACCATTTCCGCTTCCATCGGCCGCCACCTAACCAGTCGCGCCAGGTTAGCAACCGGGCAGCCCACGCGAGCCCAAGCGCGCAGAACACCACCGCCCATAAATAGGTCGTCGCGAGTCGGCTCTGCCAATCCATGCGCAAGACGCCACTACCCGTTGGCGAAAGCGACGCCGTGCCGGCATGCAAGTCCGTGACGAAATACAGTACGCCAAAATAGATCGAGAGCGCTATCCACCCGTGACGCAAGCCGATCCGGCCAAACAGCGGCATCGACGTCTTGCCGATCCGTTGCCGGACGGTGCCACGATAGTGCGCTGGAAACAGCAGCATTCCCGGCGCTGCCGCAGTCAAGGCAAGCATGAACAGCAGGCCAAAGGTCAGCGGACGCAAGTCCGTTCGGCCGATCATGGCTGGGTCGAGATCCAGGAGGCGCGCATACGCTCCGGTCAGTGCTGTCGCATTTTGTGTCTTCGTGTACTGGTCGTGAATGACGTCAGCGGCGGCCTTCGCGTTGCCTGCGTCGAACGCCACGTCGAGACGAAGTTGCTGATTCTGTGGGGACTCGAATTTGCGCGACGCGGCGTCGGCGCTCAATACGGCCTCGGCGCCCGCCGAATCGCCGACATGCTGAAGAGCACGCGCCGTCGTGTACGCGTCGATCTTCAATCCGGCGTGTTGAGCGCGACGTAACTCGTCCCTCGCTTCGGTGCCGGGCAACAATTCCGTTGCGGCCTTGATTCGGGCTGTTTCCTGCCAGAAGTTCGATGCGACGGGTGCGGCAGCAAGCAGCTTGCTCGCGTCCCGGACGCGCTTGGTCTGCACGAGATAGCGCATCGCAGCAATCACGCGTTCGTTGCCCGGGTCGAGCTGCACCGTGATTAAGGCCTCCTGGCCGGCTCGCGTATCGTTCTTGGCGAATTCGTAGCCGTGCGATAGCGCTGCGTGCAAACGGACGCGTTGCGCCGTCGACCAGTTGTTCGAAACTTTGACCAATGGCTCGCCGTATGCAACGGCTTGCGCACCAAAGCGATGCTCGAGCACAAATAGCGCTGCTTCAGGGTCGGACGAAAACTGTTTATCGAGCGTCGTCTCACAGGCATCGAAGTCTTTGCCCGCCGCATCACTCCAGGCCAGATCCTCCGCGGACGCGAAGCGTTCGATGAACTTGCATTCTGCCAGGGCGAGCGACGCATCAGCGGGGTGCTGAAGCAATGCCTCGCGATAGGCGTCCAGCGCATGCTCGTAGGCGCTCTTCTCGCCGTTCAGTACGGCGTCGCTGATATGGTCTGGAACACGCAACTCGTCAACCGCGAAGCCCGTTGATCCCGCGGCCGCGGCGTAATCGATCAAGACCGCACTGAAGGCGGCGATGACGACGATCTTCAGAAAGCCAGGAAGCCTGTTAAGCGCGTGACGAGCGGACATTGTTTGAGTTTTTGACGACTGCGTGGTGGTCTGACGCGTGGATTGCGAAGGCACTTCATCCGGGTGGATCACTGTCCGGATTCGCGTCCACTCAATGCAAGCGTACCTTACTCAGTATCGTCATTAGCACGCAAATCTTTAGGGAAGGTCAAAAAAAACCCACGATGGATATGTTTTTCGCTTCGTAGGACGCCTCGGCCAGCAGCTTGGCCATAAGCACAACACAACAAACGAATTCGGGCTTCGCTGCTGGTCCGGCACTACTCCGCATCGCCCAACAATTCCTTTGCTGAGACCACCGTGCAATATTCCCCATCCAGGTTCGCTAACGACATGGCATGGACTTCTTCGGCACTGCGCATTCGACCATCCCAATCCATGCGGTTGAAAGTAAAGCAGCCGTCCTGAACGAGATAGGTATCGAAGCCGAGATTCCCGGCCATTCGCACCGTCGCCTCGATGGAGTTATTCGTGATCACGCCTACCACCACGAGCGTTGTATGCCCGCCTCCACGCAGGCGATCTTCGAGCCCCGTGCCAATGAAAGCGTTGTTCGTGTGCTTTGGAACGATCGGCTCGCCGGGTACCGGAGCAACCTCCGGCTTGAAATCATTCCCAGGCTGCCCGGGACGATAGTGCGACGCCGGCTCGAGAGAATCGTGCCGCACATGCCAGACGGGCCATTTTTCAGCACGCCAACGGGTCAGCAATCGGCAGATTTCCTGCTCCGCCGAGAGGTTGTTCCTAATACCCCAGTCGGGGTGGTCGATAGCCCGTTGCAGGTCGATTAAAAGAAGGACTGCCCCGTGAGTCGAAGTTACCTGCATTGACTGAAGCCTCATCGAGCATGGTGGATGAAGTATAGCGAGAGCGGAAGTCTCGGGGTTCGCTAGCCAGCTTGCTCAGACCGGCTCTGCCGCGAAAGTTGCTTCAACGAGTGGCCTAGGCGATGGAATAGCCGTACTCGCCATGAACATCGAGGTCCTGGTCCCAGATGTCGGAAAGGTCGTGCTGGTACAGCTCCAGCATGCGATAGAGCGGCAGACGCTCCTCCGCGCTGGCCTTGCGAACAACGATCATGCTCGGGTGCATTGGGGACTCGCTTAGGTCTGCTTCAGTCTGATGCAACTTGCCGGTTCATGTGCAAGCCCACGCCAATCGTTCGAACCGGCGTGGGCCGCGCGTGCAGATGCTTTAGAACGTCACTGCCGCGTGCAAGCTCGCAACAGCGGCGGCGTTAAAGCGAATCTGATACTGCTCCGAATAATTGGGCGTCGAACCTCCGCCGGACACCGCAACCGGATAGGCGTTGCCGCCGATAACGGTTCCCGCCTTGACGAGGCTGCCGACATAGACGTTGCCGTTGAGCTCGTAAAAGGTCCGGTAGGTTGGCGTCGTCAGATTCGGCCGCACGGCGGATGCGACATAAGTCGTCACACCGTTGATCGACGACACGCTACCGTTGCTGAGCGTGTAAGTCGTGTTGTCGTCGACCAGGAAAATGCCACCGTTCGCCATCAACCCGGCGATCGTCGTCCCGCCCGGAACAGGACCCGGGGTGGTGCCTGTTGTGGTGCTGGTTGCGGTGGCCGTTGCGGTAGAGTCGTAGTCGACAACCGTGTAGGTGTCGGCAACTTCGGTTGACGTGTATTTCACGTAAGCGGCGCCCGAGTTCCATGTGGCCGTCGTGCTGAGCAGCGCCGTATTGAAATAAAGCGAGTTCAACCAATGCGCGAGATCGGTCGGAGCAGACGCGACGGTGCCGCTCAATGGGACCACGGAGAAGCCGCTGCGTATCACGCTGTCCACAACGGTCACGCCGTCAGCGGCAAGCGCGTTGACTTTGACACCGGTGCCTTGATAACTCACGCTGTCCTGCGAACCCGATCCCACTACAATGGCGCCGTTGATCACATAGCGCGAGACGGACGTGGTGCTCGGCACACTCAGCGTATTCGCAATCGAGGTGGGCGTGGATCCGTTAAGCGCCTGCGTCCCTGCGGTAGACGGCGAGGCCGCCATCGATGCATGCGACTCAACGAAATATTGTGTACTCGGTGCGGGTGTACCTGAAAGCGGCAACAACCAACTCAGGTTATAGACGGCATTAGGCGCCAGTGCGAACTGTTCAAACGCCTGCTGATCTGCACTCAATGAAGACTGATTAGCCGTTGATGATGAACTGGAACCTCCACCTCCACCGCCGCAGCCGGCGAGTAACGCCGACAAGCCCATTGCGATGGCAAACCCCGCCCGCTTGATATCTTTCATTTTGATTGCCCGTTAACCTGTATTTATGCGTTTTGATTTTCTTAAGAGGGCGGGACGCTATCGGAATGGATATAGCCAGTCGCCCTCTTCGAGGTGGGATGGCCTCGATTCATTAAATAATTTTTCCCAGCGGCAAAAGTATCCGATGCGGATGTGGGTGTCCAGAATTGTTCTGGATATAGCGCGCTTTTAACGGTTCGATGAGCCAAACGAGTCACGCGGTTTTACATCTCGCCTACATCAAGGCCTTACGCATAAAGTTTCGCTGTTTACCGGCCGGAAAATCATCGAGGCGCGCGAATACGCCGTTGCGTCTATCAAACAACGTCGCCTCCGATGCCCGACACGGCACCCGTGCTATGGTCATACGCCATCTCGCCGACATGGCATGCCGCACCAGGCTGAAACCACGACCTCCGTGATCCGCGATGATTCGCCCAACACCTGCCGCCTCCAAACGTCCGCGCGCGACCTGGTTGATCCGCGCGTTCTACGCGCTCGTCCTGATCCTCGTCGCGATTGCACTTGCAAGCTGGATGACCTTGCGCGCCAGCCTCCCGCAACTCGACGGCACGCACACCGCGCCTACACTCTCCGCCCCAGTCACGATCGAACGCGACGCGCTCGGCGTCCCCACATTGCACGGCAACTCACGCGCGGACGTGGCCTACGCGACGGGCTTCGTGCACGCGCAGGACCGCTTCTTCCAGATGGACCTGTTGCGCCGCGTCGCGGCCGGCGAGATGGCCGCGCTAATCGGGCCGGCCGCGCTCGACCTCGATCGCAGCAATCGCCCGAGCCGGTTCCGCGAGCGCGCCGAGATCGTACTCAACGCGATGCCCGCCGACCAGCGGCTGCTGGTCGAGCGCTACGCAGCCGGCGTCAACGACGGACTCGCTTCGCTCGCATCGCGCCCCTTCGAGTACTGGGTATTGCGCACGCACCCGGCAGCGTGGCGCCCCGAGGACACGCTGCTCGTCATCTACGCCATGTACTTCGACCTCCAGTCCCACGAGGTCAGCCGGATCCTTTCGCGCGCGGCCCTTCGCGAGCGCGTCCCCGCCGATCTGTTCGCCTTCCTGCTACCCACCGCGAGTCACTGGGACGCACCGTTCGATCTCGCGACGCCACCCGCTGTCGAACTCGCCACACCGCCCGCCACGCGTCCCGACTGGTTGCACGCCGCGAAGTCCGCGAGCATCGCGTTGCCCGGAACCGAACTCGCGGACCGCAACCCGAGCACCGACGATTCGATGATCGGCAGCAACGGCTGGGCCGTCGACGGCGCCCACAGCGCGCAAGGTAGCGCACTGCTCGCAAGCGACATGCACCTCGGCCTGTCGCTGCCTAACATCTGGTACCGGCTTTCGCTGACATGGCCTGGCGCGGACGGTCGGCCACGGCACATTACCGGCGTCAGCCTGCCCGGTGGACCCCTCGTCATCGCCGGCAGCAATGGCCAGGTTGCATGGGGGTTCACTAACAGCTACGGCCACTTCATTGACCTGATCGAACTGCACCGCAATCCCGCCGATCCGCTGCAATACCGCGCTCCCGGCGGCGCGTGGCAACGTGCGGTGGTCCACCACGAACGCATTGACGTCAAGGGCGGCACGCCGGTCGATCTGCCCGTCGCGGACACGCAATGGGGCCCGGAGAGGGTGGTCGGTTCACACGCCTATGCGCTGCACTGGGTCGCTCACGATCCCCAGGCGGTCAACGTCAACCTGCAGCGGCTCGAAGACAGCACGAGCGTCGCGGACGCGTTGCACGTGGCGCAGACCAGCGGGATTCCGACGCAGAACTTCATGGTGGCCGATTCGCACGGCAAGATCGGCTGGACGCTGGCGGGACCGCTGCCGCGCTGGAACCCCGCCGCGGTTGCATCGAAGGACAACCCGGTCGACGACCTGCCCTTTGATTCGGCTACCTATCAAGGCTGGCAAGGCTACCTCGCACCGGATGCGTACCCGTCGCGAATCGACCCGCCGCTCGGGCGTTTGTGGACGGCGAACAACCACACCTTGCCGGCTTCCGAAGCCGCGCTGCTCGGCGACGCAGGCGCCGACGTCGGCGCGCGCGCCTCGCAGATCCGCGACGACCTGCTAGCGCTGCCGCGCGCCAACGAGCGTGACATGCTCGCCATCCAGACCGACGACCGCGCGCTATGGATCGATCGTTGGCGGCGTCTCGCACTCTCAGTGCTCGACGCCGACGCATTGCGCGACCATCCGCAGCGCGCCGAATTCCAGCGCCTCGTGCTTGGATGGAACGGCCGCGCCGATGCGGACGCAGTCGGCTATCGTCTCGTGCGCGCGTTCTACTTCTCGCTCTACGACGCCTGGTTCGGCCCGCTCGACAAGGACCTCGCAACCCATTTCGGCAGCGGACCGGACACGCCGCCGCTCGGCTTTCGCGGGGCGAGTTCGCGCTATGACGCGGTCATGGAAGCGCTCGCAGCGCATCACGCATGGGTGCCGGACGGCAGCGCCGACTGGCGCGCGTTCATGCTCGACCGGATCGACCATGCCATCACGCAGTTGCCACCGGGCGTGAAACTCGAAGATGCGCGCTGGGGCGATCGCAATCGCGCGGCGATCGATCATCCGTTCGCGCGGATCGTGCCGGCGTGGCTGCCATGGCTGCGCGCCTCCCTAGGCGCGCCGCACGATCCGCTGCCGGGCGACATCAACATGCCGCGCGTGCAAGCGCCTTCGTTCGGGGCCTCCGAGCGGATCGTCGTCTCGCCGGGGCGCGAACAGGACGGCTTCTTTGAAATGCCGGGCGGTCAATCCGGTCACCCGTTGTCGCCGTACTTCCTCGCGGGACATGAAGCGTGGGTCCATGGCGACGCCACGCCGTTCTTGCCGGGGGCAGCCATGCATCGGCTTGAACTGGTGCCGCAGGTTCGTTGACTACGCAACCCGATCAAACGTCGCGGTCATCAATCCATCTCTACATTCCGCTCTCGGGTCGAGTGGAATGTAGAGCGAAATAGACAGCCGGATTTATTACTCTCTATTACCTGGCGTTCCTATCCTGCATAAATTCAATTCGCTTAAATTCGCGTTTAATGAATCTCCCTTACATACCGTTATATAAACAAACGGTCTTTCGGATAAACTTCCGGTTCGCAAAGGGCTACCACGCGCGGCAGCGCTAACCCAAATCTGTCACTACACCCCGAAAAAGGTTTCAGTGATGTCCGATCAGTTATGCGTCATACATGGGAAAATCACCTCCATGGAGCGTGTGCCCGTGAGCCTTCAGACGGCCGGCCAGCCGTCGGCCGGCATGCTGGCCCGAATCTTTGCACCGATTCTTTTCGCGCTAGGCGGAAAAATCGGTATGGCGGTAATGAACCATTGGCAGAATCGTTATCTATCGGGCATTTATGATCAGTTGAATCAGACGGCCCGCGGTGCGGCTTCGCAAACCGTCAAACTCACGGCGCTCGCCGATTTTCTCTATCTGATGGATATCACCATCGCCGGCACGCAATACCGCACCATGCTGAGCGGCCTCTGCTTCAGCGAGGGTGACGACGTGAACGCAGTCGTCGATGCGAAAGGGACTTTGCTGGCAGTCGCGCGGCCGGATCAGACGGCGATGTCGATCTATTCGAGCTGCAAATACGGCTTCGCCCTCCTCATGAAAAATCTCTGGTGGGTCAGCAAGCTGCTTTTCTGGGTAATGATGATTCCCATGCTACTGATCAACGTGGGCGAACTCACGCTCAATAGCGCCTGGGATTTGACGGTCTTCCTGATCGTTCTTGCCGGCGCTCCCTTTGCCCTCATGGCGTTGAGCGCCCTGCTCTGCGGACTGGCCAACCGCGACGAATTCATTCCTGCGTGGCTCGCGTCCAGCATCTTTGAAGCGCTCAGCCGTCCCGATCTGGCCACGGCCAACTTCAACGTGGCGGAGCGCGAAGCGCCGCACGACGGCCGCAAGCGGCCAGGCGACAAAGGCCGGGTGTTGTATTTCTGGCCGGCAGATAACGCAACCAAGGCGGCGCGCGCAAAGATCCGCGCGGCTAACAGCCAGATCGAACACAGCGAAGGATAAGCCGGAGCAGCGCGCCCTCTGCCCGCTCGCCTCCCCGATACACTGGCTCAGTTCGACGCCAGCGCCGGCAAAAACGGCCACCAGCACACCTGATTGAGCGCCGAGGTCGCAATCGACGGACTCAGCCCTGCGGCAATGCTGGCATTCCAGCCGCTTTGTGCGGTCGATATCGCCGAGCAACTACTCACATAGTCGAGCGATCCCGTGAAGAACGTACTGCGCGGCAATTGCGCCTCGGTACTCTTCCACGTCTGCAGCGTTTGCAGCAGCGAGCTGTCGAGCGAGGGCAGGAATACCTGTTCGGCAAAGTTGCCGTCCACCAGCATCGGAAACGAGAGTCCGCCACTCGATCCGTTGAGCGCCGAGGTCGGTGCCGCGTTCAGAACGATCGGCGCGTTCGGAAACTCCGTGCGCAACTGCGCGACCAGATCGAGACCGCCTTGCTTGCAACTCGCGTCGCACGGACCTTGTGCGGCGTTCGCGTCGTGGCCGACGATCTCGAAGTTATCCAGCATGAAGCCGTCGACGCCGGTCGCCGCCAGGCGCGGCGCGACGTAGTTGACGATCAGGTTCTGATAGTCCGCGTTGCCGACGTTCATCCAGTACTCGTTGGAGTAGCCGCTGTACTGGCCCAGTTGCGCCGCCTGGTTCGCGCCGCAGGAGACGAAGCCGGTGGGCACCGTCGTCCAATAGGTTCGCCAGGTCTCGCAGGCGCCGACATTCAGATAGCTGAGCACTTTCGCGCCATGCGCCTTCAGCGCGGTGATCTGCGCGGGCGTGAAGTTGGGGGTGCCGGTGCCCGGATCGGCGTCGATCACGATCACGTTGAAACTCGAGGCGAGCTGATTGATATCGGTTTGCGCAGCCGTGCCGTAGTAGACGGCCCAGACCGGCGACGCCGGCAGATTGCGAGCCGCCGCGATCGTCACATTGGTTGACCCCGAAGGCACGACCGTGCTGGTGCTGCTGCTGGCGGAACTGGTGGAACTGCCGGACGTCCCGCTCGATGCCTGGCCACTGCCGCCGCCCCCACCGCCCCCGCCACCACAAGCGCCTGACAGTACCGCAACAAGGAGCGCAGCCCCGAGCCAACAACGAGAAGATAATGAGCGCATGGTTGATCTGATTGGATTTTCCCGGAGCGTAGCACGCGCGGTGGGCAGCAGCGCGACACCAGATACACTCGCAAGGGCAATCCAAAGGAGATTTCGATGATACGCAAAACGCTCAACGCATCGCAGTTGCAGCAGGAGGTGAACCGGCGGCTGCATCGACTGCATGAAATCGTCGAAGACGGCGTGAGGATTCGCGTGCCGCGGCCGCAGCTTCAGGAGCCCGACGCAAGCGGCTGCAACTGGGACATGAAGCACTTCGGCAATGCCGCCGGTTTCGATCGCGACATCGCCGCAGTGCTCAAGGCCGTACGCGCTGAATACAACCTGAGCACCGAAACGAAAGACACGGGTAACCCGTTCGCGGATTTTCCCGGAGACTGACCGGTCGGCGAATGCGCTTTACGGCTCGCGCGCAAACTTGTCGAGGTTGATACCCAGTTCGGCGGCCATGTGTTCGACCAGTGTCTGAAGGCGCAGCAGTTCCTCACCCTGACGCTTCACTTCCGCGCTGAGCGTCTCGACCTCGGCAGAGGGCGTAGCGTCTTCCACGACGCCACGCGAAGACGCTTCGCTCACGCTGACTTCGCCGCACAGCAGATGCACCCAGCGATTCTCGCGCTCACCTGGCGTGCGCGGCAACTTCACCACGCGCGGCGGTTCGTGCGCCGCCAGTTCATCCAGAAACACTTCGACCGACGAAATATCAGCGAAGTCATGCAGGCGCGAGGTATTCAGGCGCAATTCCGCCGCGGTCTGCGGACCGCGCAGGATCAACACCGTGAGCAACGCACCCGACTGACTGGGAATGCCCAGCACGCGATTCAGGTTGTGCTCGAAACGCGGCACACGGCTGCTGCTGCCTTCCAGCACCAGACTGAGACGCTTCAGGCCGTCGATAGCAGTGAGCACTTCGGCATCCGTGACGTTCATCACCGGCGCGCGCGCCGTCTTCTGATTGCAGCCGGAGGTCAGCGAGTTGAGCGAAAGCGGGTAGGTGTCCGGCACCGTGTGCTGCTTTTCGACCAGCACACCGAGCACGCGCGCCTCGACTGGCGTCAGAGGACGCATGGCGGGACGCGGAACAGCATCGGGGGTAGAGTTCATAAGTGACATCGCTACGGGCAGCGCCTGGAAGGCACGCGGTGATCGTGCGCCTGACGGGAATGTCGGGCGGAGACACACATCATAATCAGATTACCCGCCACCGCAAAACACGCGCTGTCCGGCAACAACGGGTAGCATGACGCACTCACTCAGGTCTTCGCTCCAGCCCCATGCGTTCCATGCGTCCGTTGCCGCCACTCGTTGCTCTGCGCGCTTTCGAAGCGGCCGCACGACACCTCAGCTTCAGTCAGGCGGCTCAGGAACTCTTCGTCACGCAAAGCGCTGTCAGCCACCATATCCAGAAGCTGGAGAGCGAACTGGGCGTGCCGCTGTTTGAACGGCGCACGCGGGCGGTCGCACTGACCGCTGCCGGACACACCTACTATGCCAAGGTACATGCCGCCTTCGAACTGCTGCGCGCAGGCACCGAGGAAACGCGTGCTCCCGCTGCTGCGCGGATGAAGCTCAGCGTGGGTCTGTTGGCTTCGTTCGCCACACGCTGGCTCGCGCCCCGCTTGCCGGCGTTTTCCACCGCGCATCCCGGTATCGACTTGCAACTGCGGCCCGATATCGCGCTAGCGGACGTGTCCGGCGGCGAAGTGGATCTGTCGATTCGCTATGGCCGCGGCGGCTGGCCCGGCGTACGCGCCCGCAAGCTCATGTCCGAGCGCCTCTCGCTGGTGTGTGCACCCGCGCTGCTCGCCGGCGCACGGCGGCCTCGCACGCCGCAAGACCTGCTGCGCTATCCGCTGCTCGCCTCGCACGCCAAAATGCCCTTCGAATGGCAAGCCTGGGCCACGCGTTTCGGCGTCGATCTCAGTCATGCAACGACGGTGCATCTGCACGACTACAACATCGTCGTCGAAGCGGCACTCGCCGGACAAGGCATCGCAATGGGCCGCCACCGCCTCATCGCCGCGCAACTGGCAAGCGGCGCGCTGATCCAGCCGGCGCCCGACGCGGTGCTGGACGATCCGCGCATCGGCTGGTGGCTCGTCACGCCGCGCACGGCGACAGGCGAGAGCGAAGCCGCGACGGCCTTCCGCGAATGGTTGATGCAGATGGCCGCGCAAGATTCGCCAGACTGAACGCATGAGTTTGGCTCACGTGTCGCCGGCAAGAATTCATTGGTCAGCGGGCGGCGGCCACCATAGGATGGTCGTTCATTCATTCCATTGAGACACCCACCATGAGCCTCTCCCTCACCGCTCGCGTCGCTGAACTCGGCCTCACCCTGGAATCCGCCGCCGCGCCGGCCGCGAACTACGTGCCGTTCGTGCAGGACGGTCAACTGCTGTTCATTTCCGGGCAGATCTCGCGCAAGAACGGCCAGGCTGCATACCTGGGCCGTCTCGGCGACAATGTCACGGACGAAGACGGCATCGCGGCGGCGCGTCTCGCCGCGCTCGGCATCCTCTCGCAGATTGCCGCCGCTACCGGCGACCGGCTCGACCGCGTGGCGCGCATCGTGCGCCTTGGCGTGTTTGTCGCCAGTACGCCGGAGTTCAATCGTCAGAGCGCGATTGGCAACGGCGCGTCGGATCTGATGGTGCAGGTGTTCGGCGACGCCGGCCGGCATGCGCGCAGCGCGGTGGGTGTCGCGTCGTTGCCTTCCGGGGTGGCCGTGGAAGTCGAGGCCGTCGTCTCGCTCACGCAATCCTGAAACGTGGCCCTCGTACGCAGGGTCTGAGTCATAGCCGTGATTCACAGCCGTGAGTCACAACCGTGATTCACAGCCCTGAAGCGCAGCCTGCAAACCGCAGCCCTAAACCCTGCCCGCCCCACTGGAGCACCCCAAGCATGCCAGCCCCTCTTACCGTTGCCGCCGTGGAAGCGCTGCGCGCCCAGACGCCGGGTACGCAGCACATCACGCACTTCAACCACGCCGGTTCGTCATTGCCGTCAACGGCTACGCTGGAAGCGATCCGCGAGCACCTCTGGCGCGAAGCGACCCAGGGTCCCATGGAAGCAGGTGTGACAGCGCGTCAGCAAACGGAACAGGCCCGCACACTCGCGGCTCGACTGCTCAACGCGCAGCCGTCGGAGATCGCCGTGACGACCGGCAACTCGTCGGCCTGGGGCGGCGCATTCGCCGCGCTGGGCGCGTGGCGGCCGGGCGACCGTATCCTCGTGGCGCGCCACGAATGGGGCGGCAATCTCGCAACCATGCGCCTGACAGCGCAACGGGCCGGCGCCTCGATCGAAACGATTCCCTCCGACGACAGCGGCGCCGTCGATCCGCAAGCGCTTGAGGCAATGCTCGACGAGCGTGTGCGCCTGATCGCGCTGACGTGGATGCCGGCCAACGGCGGCCTCATCAATCCTGCGGCGGCCATCGGCCAGATTGCGCGTCGCCATGGCATTGCGTACTTCATCGATGGCGCGCAAAGCGTGGGACAGTTGCCCATCGACGTGCAGCAGATCGGCTGCGATGTCCTGACCACCGTGGGTCGCAAAGCCTTGCGCGGTCCCCGCGGCACCGGCCTGCTGTATGTGCGGCAGGACTTTCTGCCACAGCTCACGCCGGCGTTCGTCGACACCCATTCGGCACCGCTCGATGCCAGCGGCGAGCCCATCCTGCGGGCCGACGCCGCGCGCCTCGAACCGTCGGAACTGGCGCCGGCGCTGCGCTGCGGACTGGCCAATGCGCTGCAGGAGGCGCTGGATATCGGCCTCGACCACATCCGCGCACGCATCGACACCATTGCACAGACGTTGCGCGCCGAGCTGGCGCAGATCGATGGCGTGACCGTCCTCGATCAGGGCCGCGAACGCTCGGGGCTGGTGGCGTTCAACCTGGCGGGCCACAAGCCGGCCGCGGTGCAACGCGCGCTGGCCGCGCAGGGCATATCGATCGGCAGCAACGGCGTGGCCTACACGCCGCTCGATATGACTGCCCGGGGTCTCGACACGATTGCTCGCGCATCCGTGAGCTATCTGACCACCGAGGCGGAAATCGACAGGCTGCTCGAGCATCTGCGCGCGTTGCGCCGCTAAGGCGGCAACGCGCTTGCGGCGCAACGCACGGAGAATTTTGTAGCGGTACGAAGTCTTCCCTGGCTGCAGTAAGATCGTCGCACGCGGCGCGCCATCAAAACGGGTGCGGCCGTCCCGTGCACGGCGGACCCGCAAGGAACGCCCATACAAGGAGACATTGATGGAACGACCCGAGTTCATCCGCCACTGGACCGAGCTGGAGAGTGCGGACGACGCCCACTACAAGGGCAGTACCGAACTGCTCGGTATCGGCGCGCCGCTCGCGAGGAAACTGGGCCTGCAGCGCATCGGCATTCACCACATGCGCCTGCCGCCCGGCCGCCGGAGCTCGTACCCGCATGCCGAAAGTGCGGAAGAAGAATTCGTGTTTGTGATCGAAGGCACGCCGGATGTGTGGATCGACGGCCATCTGCATCCGCTGAAGCCGGGCGACTCGGTCGCGTTTCCGGCGGGCACCGGGATTTGCCATACCTTCATGAACAACACGGATCACGACGTGCGGCTGCTGGTCATCGGCGAGACCGAAAAGAAGGAAAACCGGATTCGCTATCCGATGAACGAGGCTCACGAAGCCACCCGCGAGGACCGCTGGGTGGATTGGCCCGTGCGTCCGATGGGTCCGCATGACGGCAAGCCGTCCGGCAGCAAGGCTTAACGGGCCGATACGGGCCGACACGCGCCTTCACGCGAGCGCAGCACCAACGCCCCATGCAAAAACGCCCCGGTCATCTCAGACCGGGGCGTCCATCAAGGCAACCCGCCATCGCGTAGCGGGCTCATCCTCGCTTACTGCTTCACGCCTTCCGCCTGGATGTGCAGAACGGTGGCCATCTTGAAGCCATACGTCTTGCCGAAGTCAACGCCGAAGTCAGAACGGTCGAACGTCGCCGTCGATTCCGTGCCGCACACTTCGCGCTTGAGCATCGGGTTCTGGAAGCACTTGAACGACTCGATCTTCAGGTTCAGCGGCTTCGTCACGCCGTGGAAGGTCAACTCGCCGATCACTTCGACCGGCACATCGCCGTTGAACTTCATCGACGTGCCCTTATAGACGGCCGTCGGGAATTGCGTGGCGTCGAAGAACTTCGGGCTCTTCAACTCCGTATCCAGCGTACCGTTGCCGATATCCACCGAGGTCATGTCGATGGTCGCTTCCAGCGTGCCCGTCTTCGCTTCGCGATCGATCGTCACCGAGCCGCTGCTCTTGTTGAACTTGCCGCGCCAGATCGAGACGCCGCCGAAGTGGTCGGCTTCGAAGCTCGGGTAGGTGTGGGTCGGATCGAGCGTATAGGTCACGTCAGCGGCCATTGCGCCAAACGATGCGCCTGCTGCCACTGCGGCGATGGCTACAGCCAAAAGTTGCTTTTTCAAAATCATTCTCCAGGTGGGTTGTGCGGCTTATTTCTTGGCTGCCACGATGTGAAACTTGATGACGACTTCGTCGGCGACAACCGACGTGTCCTTCCATTCGCCCGTGCCGATATCGAACTGGCTGCGTTTGATCGGCAATGCGCCGTCGAAGCTTTGAGTCGTACCTTGCTGCGCCACGGTGACCGGCACCGTGACGTTTTCGGACTTGCCCTTGATGGTCAGCGTGCCGCTGACCTTGAACTGGTTACCGCCCGCCGGCGCAATCGCGCTCGAGACGAACGTCGCATTCGGAAACTGCGCGGCGTCGAACCATTCCTTGCCGCGCACCTGCTGGTTGTAGCTTTCGTCGCCGAGGTCGTAGCTCGCGGTATCGATGCTCAGCTTGGCGCTGCCCGCGGCCGGCTTGGCCGGATCGAAGTTGAGCTGTGCCGTGAACTTCTTGAACGTCCCGTCGACGGGCACGTTCATCTGCTTTGACGTGGCGGTCACCGTGCTTTTCGACGTATCGACCTGCGCATGCGCCACGCCGAGGCACAGCGAGGTCAGCGCGGTCGCGGCCAGGATCCAGCGAAGGAAAGGAGTTTTCATATCTGCCTTGAGCGTGAGGCTATTTGAGAGCTACTTAAGAAAAGGGATCATGCGCGCCAGCAAGCCGTCGCGATCGATGAAGTGATGCTTCAGGGCCGCCAGCACGTGAACAATCACCAGCGCGAGCAAGGTGTAGTTCAACCAGATGTGGACGATTCTCAGCATGACCTTCAGCGCGGCGTCCGGCCCGATCAGCGTCGGCAACGGCACGATGCCCAGATAGACCACCTGAATCCCAGCTGCCGAGCTGTACAGATAGCCCGTGACCGGAATCACCAGCATCAGCACGTACAGAAACACGTGCGCGGCTTCCGCTGCGAGCTTCTGCAGCGGCGCCATGCCGGGCGGCATCTCCGGGGCGCGGTGCGTCAGGCGCCAGGCGAGGCGAATCACGGCAAGCACGAACACGGTCACGCCAATCCACTTGTGCCAGGAAAAGTACTTGAGCTTGGTGGGCGTGAAACCGGGGATATCGGTCATGATCCAGCCGAGATAAAAACCGGCCACGATCAGCAACGCGATAAGCCAGTGAAGGCCCATTGCGGTTGCGCTATATCGCTGCTTAAGCGGCAGAACTGTCGTCATCGTCAACTTTGCTGGCGTCTTGAGGGCAGTTCGTCCACGACGCAGACGAACAGGCTGAGGAAGCGATTCTATGAGCGGACATGCACCGTGAATAGCGCATTGAAAGAGAACAGATTGTTGTTCCAGCGACGTAAATGGCCGGCTCGCCTTTACTTTTTTGGCGCGATTAGCGCCGTCACTTTATACAACGTTTTTATTTCCGAACCCGTAGCATCGCGGTTCTCGTTCATTACGACCCCGCAGGATTCCCGACGCGGCGGTACGGCCTGCATGGACAAGCCGTACGACGGTATGACCGCTTAGGGCGATTGACTCTCGCAGTCCCCGCTACATCATGGAGCTTAAAAGCATGAAGAAGTCTTTGCTGGCACTCGCGCTGTCAGGCGTATTCGCATTGTCCGCGCACGCGCAAAGCAGCGTCACCCTGTATGGCGTTATCGATACGGGTCTCGTGTTTGCGAATAATCAGGGTGGCCATAACAGCTGGCAAGAAACCAGCGCCGCCACGGAAAACACCGTGTATGGCCTCAAGGGTTCGGAAGACCTGGGTGGCGGCCTGCACGCCATCTTCAAACTGGAAAACGGTTTCAACCTGAACAACGGCAGCCTCTACAACGCGGGCGACGCGTTCGGCGAGCAGGCCTACGTCGGGCTGCAAACAGATCAGTTCGGCACCTTGCTGCTCGGCCGCCAGTTCGACACCGTCAACGACGTGCTCGGCCCGATCTCCTCAGCCGGCGGCAGCTACGGCGGCAACCTCTCCGCGCATCCGTTCAACAACGATAACCTCGCTGCGGACTCGATGAGCATCAACAACGCGGTGAAGTACACCAGCAACACCTACGGCGGCTTCACGGTTGAAGGCATGTACGCGTTCAGCAACAAGGCCGGCGGCTTCTCGAACAACCGCGCCTATGGCTTTGGCGCCACGTATGCGCATGGCCCCCTGAACCTGGCGGCCGGCTACCTGCAGCTCAACAACGCCGGCGGCGGCGTAAGCGACACGAATCCGAACGGCGCCGTCGCGCTCGACGACGGCAGCGCCGACTTCGTCGCGCAACGTCAACGCATCTGGGGCGCAGGCGGCAACTATGCGTTCGGTCCGGCTACCGTGGGCCTGCTATGGACCCACTCGCAGATCGACAACCTCTCGAGCGTGTTTGCCGGCGGCGACGGTTACACCGCTCTGGGTGGCGGCCTGCGCCTCGACAACTACGAAGTGAATGCACGCTACTCGCTGACGCCGAGCCTGAGCCTCGCCGGTGCGTACACCTTCACGGACGGCTCGTACGGCAACGGTGGCGCCAGCGCATCGCCGGAGTGGAATCAGTTCACGCTGCAAACCGATTACTCGCTGAGCAAGCGGACCGATGTCTACGTCGAAGGCGTGTATCAACACGTCCATGGCGCAGGGACCGGCTCGGTACTCGGCGATGCCACGATCAATACGTTGTCGCCTTCGTCGACGGGTACCCAGGTTGCGGTGACGGTCGGCCTGCGTCACCAGTTCTAATCTGCGCCACGGTTCGACGCCTCCACACTTGAACCACACGGGCCGCGCCTGCTGCGCGCGGCCCGCTGCACGCCTCCCGCCGAGGCATGCGTCAACGGTCCAATCTCCCCTCGTGTCCCCCATCTGTACAGCGCTTTGCTTTTGACAAGGCGTGCAGGTTTGCGCTGCATCCCTCATAATCACGCGCGCCCTGAATCTTCCGGGCTTCACAATGAGGCTTAAATAGAGGACCGAAGCGTTTAAACCGCACAGTCCCGCCTCAGAGATCTTCCTCCTCTCCGAACGAGCACTATGCTTTCGTCACCCCAACTCGGCGCCGGCCTGATGGCGCTTGCCGGCCTGCTGGCGCCTGTCGCGGCGTTTGCGCAACAGGCCCCGGCCAACGCCACCACCGCCGCGCCGGCGCCGGACTGGACCGTGACCGTCGGCGCCGAAGCGCAATGGGAACCCGCGTATCCGGGCGCGAACTTCATGCGGCTCAGACCGTTTCCAGCGTTCGACATCGAATACAAGAATCGCTTCTTCGCCAAAGAAGACATGCTGTTCGGGGTGTATTTCGTCAACAACGCCAACTGGAGCGCGGGCCTCGCGCTCCAATACGACTTCACCGAGCGCGAGACCAGCGAAGACGCACGGCTGCGCGGCCTGCAGAACGTGCCCGCCACGCCGCGCGCCAAGGCCTTCCTCACCTACACGCAATCGGCTTTCACGTTCTCGACCTCGGCGGCCCAGGACATTGCCGGCAACCGCGAAGGGCTGGTGGTGGACACCAACACCACCCTCACGCTGCCGGTCGGCAAAAAGCTGTATCTAACCGCGGGGCCGGGCGTCACGTGGACGAACGGGACCTACCAGCAAACGTTTTTCGGCGTGACGCCGAGCCAGAGCGCAGCGTCCGGTTTGCCTGTCTACGACGCGCACGGCGGCGCGGCGACGGGCTACGTCACGGTCGAAGCGGATTATCTGATCACCAAATCGCTGATCGCCACCGTCGAGCTGAAATTTGCCCGTCTGTATGGCAACTCTGCTTCCAGTCCGATTACACGGCGGGTTCAGCAAAACACGGACACGCTCGCACTGACGTACACGTTCTAACGGCTCGCCTCGCGTGCCGATTAGTGAGTACACCCAAACCTGTCGATTGTGTAAGCAACCGAAACATACGGAAACGGAGACCCTGTAGCGTTTTCTTCACATTAGTGCTAGCAAAATCGATGTCGCCGGCCAGCGAATGCGATACCATTGGCGCCCAATCTCTAAATTAAGCGTGCTACGAAGCACGCGGTGCTGTGAAAATTCAAAACGCCAAACGGTGGGCGCCACGCGGTTCCCGGGCCTGGCTTGCCGCGTGCCTGGCTTTGGCGGTGGCGAGCGGGGTACGCCTTTTACTCAATCCATTCGTCGGTCCGGCCATGCCGGGCGCATTCTTCTGCGTCGCCGCCACCCTCATCGAATATTTTTTCGGGCTGGGGCCGGCTTTGACCGTGATGTTGGTCGGACTCGTGATTGCCGACTATCTGTTTGTTCCCCCTTATGCGGATTTCTCGGTATTCGATTACCACGACGTCAGGCTGCTGCTTTCGTATCCAACCTTGACGATCTTCATCATTGCCCTGATCGAACGGCTGCGGCGCATGCAGTTCCGTGCCGAGCTATTCGCGTCAGTGGCGAAATCGCGCTATGAAATGCTGCTGCGCGCGGACAATAACCGTGCGCTGCGACTTCGTACGATCGACGAAACGCATCGCCTGCTGCGCCATCTGCCTCACTACCACGACACCATTATTCTGATTCAGGCGCTCGACCGGAAAGCGTCGTTGCGTCCAGATGCCGAGCACACCGCCGGCAGCGCCAGCACGCTGCCGCATACCAGTGCGCCGGGCAGCCGTTTTTCCTCGGTCCATCCGGCCGATATCGCACGTCTGCAAAACACGCTTTCGCCCGGCAGTCATCGCTTGCGCGTCAAGAGCGGCGAGCACCACTACAAGCCTGTCGATTGCGTCGGCGAGCGATTTACGACACACGCCGGCGATTTCCTGGTCCTGCGCATCGAGGATTAAGCATTGGACCGAGCCAAACATATCCTCCAGGAAGGCGGCGAGCACGCCGTACTCATGCTGCACGGCCTGTCGAGTTCACCGCTCGAAATGCGCTTTCTCGCGCGTCATCTGAACAACGAGGGCTTCACCGCTTTTGCGCCAGTGCTGGACGGCTACAGCGCGGGGACGAGCGAACGCGACATGCAGGCATGGGTCGACGCCGCCGTGCACGAGTTCGACAAACTCGCCAAGCGCTATGCCCGCGTCTCGGTATGCGGCTTGTCGGTGGGCGCCGCGCTGGCGCTGGCGGTCGTCAACCAGCGGCCGACGGCGCATGCGGTCGTGCTGCTGTCGGTCACGCTCTCGTACGACGGTTGGGCGATCCCGTGGTACCGCTTTCTGCTTGGCTGGGCGTACTACACGCCGCTGCGCAGCCGTTGGCGATATCGCGAGGCGTCGCCGTTCGGACTACGCAACGAAGCGCTGCGCGCCAAGATCGCTCGCGCCATGCAGCGCAACGGCATCAGCGAAGTCGGACCGTCGACCATTTCACTGCCCGCGCTACGCGAGGCCAGCCGGCTTGCGACACGCGTGCGTGCAAAGCTCGCGGATATCGCCACCGACTGCCTGATCATCCATGCCATCGACGATGAGACCGCGAATCCTCGCAACGCGCACTACGTCGCAGCGAAGATTGCCTCGCCGTTCCTGCGCACGATCTACCTCGACGACTCGTATCACATGATCACGTCGGACAACGAACGCGAAATCGTGGCCAGCGAGACCGCCGCGTTCCTGCGCGAGAGCGAAGCCGCGCGCGGCATCGGCAACGGCGCGAAATCGCAGGTCGTATCGAAGGCGCTGGCGCGGCGCCTGAGGCAACTGGCCGCGTTGGGAAGCTGAGCGGGCCGCCGGGTTCGTAACGCAATGAAAGAACCGCGAAGGTTGCGCTTGCTTGTAATTGCGAATCATTCGCATTAGTATGGGCCTGACGTGGGGCAACCCCAAGCGTCGAAGAAGTCCGTCAGCTGCGGACCTCCCATGCGGCTGCGCTCCCGGCTAGCGCCTTCCGAAACCCCTGCACGGCCCACCACTCCATGCGTCTGATACCTTTGCTGATCCGCAGCGCGCGTCTGCTGCTCGCTGTCCCTATCGCGCTTGCCCTACTCAGTTGCACTGCACCTTCCTCAGACGTCCAGCAGCACGCCGACACCGGCACGCCGGCTTACCGGGTCGAGATCCGCCGCACTGCGCTGGGCATTCCGCATCTGAAGGCGGACGATTGGGGTAGCCTTGGCTACGGGTATGGCTACGTGGAGGCGCAGGACAACCTGTGCACGATGGCCGATGCCTTCGTGACCTTCCGGGGCGAGCGTTCACGCTACTTCGGCGCCGATGCCAAGCCCGCAAGCGAGGCCACCTTCGGTCAACCGACCAATCTCGACGCGGACTTCTTCTTCCGCTTCATCGACGACGATGCGGCCGTGACGCGCTACCGCAACGCCCAGAGCGAACCGATGCGCGCGCTGGTCGACGGTTTCGCGAGCGGTTACAACCGCTATGTGGACGAGCTCGCCCACGGTGAATCTGCCGGCGCGCATGCGGCCTGCCGCTCGGCGCCGTGGGTGGGCAAGATCAGCTCGGCGGACATCTACCGGCGTCTCTATGCGTTGAATCTCGCGGGCGGCGCGGCGCGCTTCGCGTCCGCCATTGCAACGGCTCAGCCGCCCGGCGCGGTCACGGAATCGCAACCGCATCAGGCCGCCTCGGCCACACCACTGCGCTCACCAGCCACGCCGCAAGGTTCGCCGGCCTCGCTTAGCGTGGCCGCCACCGCGCCGCTCGCGCATTTCGGCGGCCATGAAGGCGTGGGCAGCAACGGACTCGCGTTCGGTGCGGATGCGACGCACAACGACAGCGCCCTCCTGTTCGGCAATCCGCATTGGTTCTGGAGCGGACCGGACCGGTTCTACCAGGCACAACTGACGATTCCCGGTAAGCTCGACGTCAGCGGTGTGTCGCTTCTCGGCGTCCCCGTAACGATGATCGGCTTTAACCGTGATGTCGCGTGGACCCATACAGTCTCCACCGCAGCGCGTTTCGGTCTGTTTCAGTTAAGCCTCGTGGCGGGGTCGCCCACGTCCTATCAATACGATGGACACGTGGAAACGATGACCCCCACGCGCGTGACGGTCCAGGTCCGTGCGGCCGATGGCGCCCTGCATCCAGTCACGCGAACGCTATACCGCTCGCGCTTCGGTCCGCTGGTCAACCTGAGTTCGAAATCGCCAGCGCTTGCGTGGAATGCACAGCAGGCGTTCGCGCTGCGCGATATCAACGCCGACAACTTCCGCGTCTTCGAAAACTTCCTTGAGTGGAATCAGGCGCGCTCGCTCGATGACTTCATCCGCATCCAGAAGCGCAATGCGGCGATGCCGTGGGTCAATACGCTCGCGATCGGCCGCGACGATCCGCGCGTGTGGTACGCGGACATCGGCGCCGTACCCGATGTTCCCGATCGTCTCGCGCAAAGCTGCACGACGGCGATCGGCAAGGCGTTCGCTCGCTTCATGCCTGGCGTGCCGTTCCTCGACGGCGCACACAGCGCATGCGACTGGCAGGTCGAGCGCGACTCCGTGCAGCCGCAAGCGTTGCCGGTCGCCCACATGCCGAGCCTGCTGCGGCGCGACTATGTCGGCAATTTCAACGGCAGCTTCTGGCTCGCCAATCCGGCCGAACCGCTGACGGGCTATGCGCGCGTGATCGGCGCAAGCGACACCGCGCAGTCCCTGCGTACCCGCCTTGGCCACACCATCGCCGCGCAACTGCAGGCCGATCCGGCGGGTGTGTCGGCCGGCGCGCTGCAGCGTGTGGCGTTGGACAGCCGCTCGATGTCGGCGATCCTCTTCAAGCAGCCTGTGCTCGATCGCTTGTGCACGACTGATTCGGCAACCACGACGTCAGCACCGGCGTCCGCGCCGCTCGCGGATAGCTCACGAGGGTCCGCTAACGCCGGCGATCTGCAGCAGGCATGCACGGTTCTGGCAGCATGGAACGATACGGGCGCGGTCGATGCACGCGGCGCGACACTGTGGGACGAATTCTGGCGACGCCTCGACGATCTTCCCGCTTCGCAGTTATACGCCGTGCCGTTCGATCCGCAACGGCCGTTGACGACGCCGTCCGGCATCGCGGTCGACCGCGCCAAACTCGCGACAGTGATGCGCGCGGCACTCGCGGCCTTGCAGAGCGCCGGCATCCCTATCGACGCCCCGCGCAGCCAGGCGCTCTACGTACAACGCAATGACGAGCGCATTCCGCTGTTCGGCGGCTGCAGCGAGGGCGGTTATATCACTGCCGCGTGCGCCCAGCATCCTTTCGACCAGCGCGCGTATTCGATGGACGTCAATCCGGACGGCAACAGCTATCTGCAGATAGTGCGGTTCGAGCAGGGCGAGGTCGTGGCGGACACGATGCTCGCCTCATCGGAATCGGATGATCCCGCTTCTCCGCACTACGCCGACGGCACGCGCGAGTACGCGAAGCAACGCTGGTTGCGCGTGCCGTTCAGCGACGCAGCGATTGCGCGCGATGCGGCAGCGGCCGCTCAAGTGCTGACGGCACCGGCTTCGTTGAATGGGGCGTCGCGCTAGCGTGCGATAGTCCGGCCGTCGCGCCCCGCCCAACCGAACGCAAGCACGCGCGTCAACGGTTGAGCGACCGCGGCTGCCGCGCTGATGATGCCGGGCATCGGCAGGTCGAGAATGTGCCAGCGCATGGCGCCGGGCGTATCGATCACGAAGCTCGCCGAATCCTGCCGCAATACGTGCGCGTCGGCATTCAGCACGGGCGTCCCTGCTGCGATCGTGAGGCTGTCGTGGCGCACGCCGCTTCGTGTTTCGATCGACCGGCTCGCCTTGGTTCGACGCGACCGCGTCGTGGCTTCCGGGTGACCGCTAGCGGCATTGTCCGGCAGCGTCGGTACACGGGTCGCGAGTCCGAGCGGACTCGTGCTCACGCCGATCACGATCCAGATCCCCGCATAAGCGATAGCGATTTCGATGGGTTCACGCGGGTCGGCGTTCGCAAGACGCAGTTGACCGCGCTCATCCTCCGTCAGTTCGACGTCGCCGGGCGCGCAGCCGACCATGTGGGCCAGAATCTCGCGCATCACCGCACGGCCCACGGCAAAGCGCTTGCCGAGCGCGGGATTGGGATGACTCCTGACGCGCGCCAGTTCGGCCTTCGAAAGACGCGCGTAGGCCTCATCCTTCGACACCAGATGCCATTCCGGACGAAAGCGCCATAGCAGCAACTCTCCGTCTTTCGGATGAACCATGCCGGCGGCGTGCCGGTACGCGAGGCTACAAGGCACAAATTCGAGTTCCGGCACAACGGCAACGTCGGCACCGTCGATTCGGGCGGGACTGGATGGGTGGGACGGTACCGGTGTTTCGTCCGCGATTGCCGCAATTGCGATTGAAGAGTTAACCGACATGCAAAGACTCGTCCGCTCAATCAGTGCATATAAGTGACGCGGCGCGTGCGCACCTGAATCACGAGTCCTGCATCGAGCAACGCAATCGCGAACCAGCGCACGATCTTAAGCGCACCGCTGACCGCAGGCTCGGGCAGCCAGTCGTTGAGCAACTCGACGGCGGCATCGCTGCGCACCCGCTGCAGCAACGCGATGGTCTGCAGCAGCGACGCTTCGTCTTTCGCGAGGTCGCTCGCGCAACGGCAGCGCGTGTCGATGCGTCGATAGGCAAAGCGTCGCAGCAGACCCATCAGGAGGTCGAAATAGCCGAGACCGTCGACGGTCACGCCGGCGTCGGACAGCACGTCGCGCCAGTCGCCGTTGCGGCCCTGTGCATCGCAGCGCGGACGCAACCAGGTGCGAACCGCGTTCAGGACCGTCTGCTCGGCTTCGTCGGCGTGCGAGCTGGATGGATCCTCCAGCAGTGAATGCATCACTGCGGATGAGCTATGGAAATTCATGGAACCTCCGGTTTAAGGAGTGGCCGGTGGCCGGCAGCCCTGGACGATCGCAATGCCAGACGCGCGCAGTGATGCGCTTCGCCGAGGACGGTCAAGTCAGTTTGAACAGGTAGGACGAGTAAAAGCATGCGCAGGAAAATCACCACGTTGAGGCACGCTTAATAATGGGACAGTTTCGGCATAATTGCAAACGATTCTCATTTGCAATTATGCCGAATGACTACGAAATGCTTAAGGCAGGGGAAATGTGGCGGGTGAAAACGATGACACGCCTGAAAGTGGCCGCGGTTCAGAGAATGACATGCTTGCTTGTAGCGAAGGCCATCCGCGCGCCTAACCCACTGGCCGCAAAGCGCGTAAAAACAGAAACGGCGGCCGACGGCAATCGTCCTCGAGCGTGGGACGAACCTTCAAGGCCTCTGCGGAAGGCGCCGGTTCGCCGAGATGCTCGAGCCGGAAGCCCGCCTGGATCAGCGTGTTGATGTAGGTTTCAACGGTGCGGTGATACTTGATCACGCCATCGACAAACCAGCGCGTGTCCCGTTTGCCTTCCTGACGGTAGTGATCGACCGGCCAGTGTCGTTTGCGACCCTCGTTATCGCGAGCCCAGCCCGCCGGATACGCGGTGCACACCGGATGCTCCACCGAGAACAGAAAGCGACCACCCGGCTTCAGGCATTGAAACACGCGCTCGACCAGCGCCGCATAGTCTTCGATGTAATGCAGCGCAAGCGAGGATACGACGAGGTCGAAGGCATCCGGTGCCGGCTGGTAGTGCTCGATCGGGCAATGCAGATACATCACCGACGCATCGCTTGTCCGTGTGGCGGCTTCCTCGAGCATTCGCTTCGAGATATCGACACCGGTCACGGAGGCCGCGCCTTGCGTTCGCGCAAAACGCGCGAACTCGCCGAAGCCGCAGCCCAGATCGAGCACCTGCAGGTTCGAGAGATCAGGCAACAGGCGATGCAGGGCGGGAATTTCCAATACGCCGTTCAGGCCTGTGTCGTTGTCGCGAAGCGCTTTATAGCCTTCGAAGAAGGTCGTATCGTCGTAAATGTTCTGCGGCGCCAGGGTGACAGTTGATGCGGGATCATGGCTCACTCGGCAAACTCCTTTGCTTTGTATAAAGGGGCGCTTTGCACACGCGACTGTGGGTCTTCTGGACAGCCGGTCAGCCTAGCGCTTGCCGGACACGTGGAACGAATAGTGGTATTCATCGCTGACGGCGCCCTTGAATTCATCGGCATGCTCGACCACGCGAGTGCGAACGAAGCCCAACGACTCCACCAGCGCGATCGATGCTGCGTTTCGCGTATCGATCTCCGCGTCGATCTGGGTGACCTGAAATGTCGCTGCCACGCTCGACAAGGCGGCGGCCACCGTCTCCGACGCGATCCCCTGCCGCTGATAGCGCGGAAAAACGAAATAGGCAACGAACGCGCGCTGCTCGGCCGGTCTGATCGTGAACTGCACGTAGCCGTATAGCGTCGGCTCGCTCGCCGAACCGATCACCCAATTCAACCAGACTTCCTGACCGTCACGCGAGACTTGACCTTCCAGGCGTGTGTATCGGTCCGCCAATGCACCCACGTTGGCAGGCGGCATCTCGGGAATGAAGTCGTAGCCTCGTTCGTCACTGAGTCCCTCGAACATCCGTTCGGCATGAGTCGCCCTAAGTGGCGAGAGGACGAATCGCCGGGTTTGAACAACAGTCGGGTAGGGTTGTTTTGTGTCGTTCATCTCGTTCTTGATTTTGGTTTGCGGTGACGCCGCCACTCTACCAAATGGTCCTGGCGCGCGCACCTGCTGACCCTGAACCAGCAACAGGCGGCGCCCCAACCCCAAAATCGCACAAAACAGAGTCCTTGCACTTTTTCACTCTGCCGTATAGAGTACTCTGAAACGACACTGATGGAGTCATCATGACACTCTCCTCTGAGCAAGCATCGCAGGCCCTGCGCGAAGTCGAGGCGGTTAGCCACCGCAGCGGCCAGCTCTATCAGTACCAGCGGTTCGCGCCCATGCTGGTGCTTTGGGGCGTCATCTGGCTGATCGGTTTTGCCATGACGCATTTCTTCCCCACCCTCGCCTCGCGGCTGTGGATCGCGCTCGACGTGATCGGCATAGCCGGATGCATGTACCTCGGCGGGAAAGGCAAGCAGGAAGCATCGAATAGCATCGCGTGGCGCTGGCTGGGTTCTATCGCCGCCATTCTCGTGTTTTACATCGTCATCCTTAACATTTTTCAGCCGTTCTCGGGGCAACAATCCGCGGCGCTGATGGCTCTGATCGTCGCGTTGTTTTACGTGCTGGGCGGTATATGGATCGGGGTCCGGTTGGCGATCACCGGTATCGCCATGGCGGCATTCACCGTCGTCGGCTTTTACCTGTTTCCCGCCTACTTTTTCCTCTGGATGGCGGTGGTAGGCGGCGGCGCGCTAATGTTGGCCGGTCTGTGGCTGAGGACCGCGTAAATGGATCAGCTAGACGAAACCATCCACCAGCCGGTTCGGCTCAAGATCATGGCAGCGCTCAAGGCGTTGCCCAACCGCGAGCCCATCGAATTTGTCCGGCTGCGCACCATCGTCGACGCCACTGAAGGCAATCTCGGCGCGCATCTCGCCACACTGGAAAAGTGCGGCTACATCGAGATCACTAAAGACTTTGTCGGCAAGAAACCGCGCACGCGCGTAGCGCTGACCACAGCGGGCCGGCGCGCGTTCGAGCGCTACGTCGATTACCTGCGCGGCATTCTCGACGGTACGCCTTGATGCACCCCGGTGACGCGTTGCGGTAAGCGGTATCGCCCAAGCCGCGCCATGCATCGTCGTACGGATTCAGGACTCAAGCACCGCAGCAGAACTGCAAGCCCTTGATCAACCTCTGTGAAAGCCTTTCTCGGGAGAGATTCGTGGAACACGCCATGTATGCTCGTAAAGCCGGTTCAGCCGTTGGGCAGATGTTCTTCGCCGGATTCGGCACGCTCTGGATGACAGCCTGGTGCCTGCACCTGCATGGCTGGGATTGGCCGATGCTCGGATTGATATTGATGGCCGGCAGCACCTTGTTTTTGTGGGCGTGGTGCGACTATCGCGCGTTTCGGCCATACGTCGACCCGAAAGCGGAACCCGCGGCGCAGAAAGCGCGTGCACGCGCTTTTCGATGGATCAACGCGGTGCAGTGGCTCGCGGTCGTCGTAGCGAATATCGTCCTGAATGCCGTCGGGCGTCCCGGCTGGACCGCACCTGCAGTCATCCTGATCGTCGGTCTACACCTGCTTCCCCTGGCGCGGTTGTTCCGCGCGCCTCGACACTACGTCACCGGCCTCGCGCTGATCGTCGTCGCACTGGCCTACCCGTGGATGGCAGGCGCCGATTCGAACTACCCAGCCGGAGAGTTTGCAACCGGTGCGATTCTCTGGATCAGTGTGCTGTACGCTTCTCTGAGTGGCCGCTTTGGCGAGGCCTCGGCCGTAACGTTTGAACGCCAACGGATCATGGCCAAATAAACCTGGCCGCGATCGAGCTAGGCGCGGGCCGCGCCGGTTCCCGAGCCGGCCTCGCATGAATTCCACCTCGGCTAGAACTCGACCAGCGCGAAATCTTCCTTGCCCACGTCGCACAGCGGGCAGCGCCAATCAACGGGCACATCGGCCCAGCGCGTGCCGGGGGCAATGCCCTCTTCCGGCACGCCAGCCGCTTCGTCGTAGATCCAGCCGCAGATCACGCACACCCACTGCTTGAACTCGCTGCTGGCCGACACCTCCTGCACGTCGACGGATACAGACAAATCGGCGGACTGCGCTTCGCGCGAAGCTTGCGCGTCATCGAGGCTCACGACCAGCGGCGCGGCGGTCCCCGCGCTGTTCGCGGCTAACTGCGTCTGTAGCGTCTGAAGCAGACTCTGCGCTTCCGTCAGCGTCAGATCGATCCAGTACGGATCGCCGGCCCCATCGTTGAGTCGCTCAGGGGCAAACTGAATTTCTAAGGCCACGCCCTTTTTATACATGCAAACAGTTTCCTGGCGGCTGGCGATCGTCGCCAGCCTGCGTACGATTGAATGAGGCAGGCTCCGTTAGCGCACGCGGCTAGCGCGTCGCATTCTCAAGGAGCCTATCCGTGCGGTCGCCGCGACGAATTCGCAGCCCGCGTGGCGGACCACAATTATCGCCTCAGGTGGACGGCGCATTAGCTACGCCAGGGAGATGCACTGTTTCCTGCGGGTAGCTAAAGGGCTGGAGAATCCGGCAGGAAGCGCGACCCAAGCCGCCGGTTCACACCCAGCCGTCTATTTTCAGGCCAGTGGCCTGTTCGGCCTCTTCGCGCGACACCTGGCGCAACGTCTGGCCGAAACTCCAGACGTGGCCTTCCGGGTCGCGCGCCGCATAGACGCGATCGCCGTAGAACTGATCCTCCGGTTCGCGCGTGATCACCGCGCCGGCTGCGCGCGCCCGGGCGCAATGGGCGTCAATGCCATCGCGCAGTTGCACATGCACCGACTGCGTGTTCTTGCCGCCCAACGTCTGAGGGCTCGCCATGTCCTCGTTCCATGCGCGGCAGACCATTACATAGCTATCGCCGAAACGCATTTCCGAATGGGCAAGTTGTCCGTCTTCGTCCGTGACGACGAACTGACGCTCGAAGCCAAAGGCCTTCTCGAGCCAGTCCAGCGCGGCAAACGCATCGTCGTAGTACACCGCGGCGCCCAACGACGGGCGTGAAGGCAGGTCGCTCATGACAGTCCCCTTTACCAATCCTTTTATTTTACAGCCGACAACACGCGAGACATTCAGGCGCACGTGCAGCACCGGCGATCTACGATTCCTCGGCGTCGCGGAACCAGCGTTCCGCACGCGAACGGGCCGCAACCCAGGAGCCGGATTCGTGCGTGTTGAACTCACGGTCGATAAACCGGCGGCCCCATTCGATCCCGTCTCTGATCGCTTCCTCCTCGTTCAACCATTCCGGCTGAACAGTAGACGGTCGCGTATCGACAATGGTTTGCGCGCCGCGACTCACACTCACGTCTGCGATCCAAGCACCGCGCGCGTTTCGCTCGGGCCGCACGACGATTTCGAATTCGCCGTACGAAACAGTGTGTGTCTGCATTGTTTTCTCCGTGTCTAGCCGCGAAGGGTGCACGATTGGCGCATGAGAGCCCGTCCACCAGTGTAGTGCCAATCTGGGAATCCACAAGGCTATCGACCGGCGTTCACGATTAACTCAGTAATACTTATCGTGCTGTCGTTTACCTGACGGTAGTCCACCAGATAGCATTGGGACTTCCACGAACTTCAACTATGCTAAATCCAGGGCGGATCACTACGTGCTGCCGCGACGGCGTGCTGACGCGTCGAACCACACGATAGCCATGACAGAGGAGAAAACCATGCCGGCGCAACCCACCCCATTGAGCACGGAGTTCATTGCGCAGCAACGTACGCGTCTCGAAGCGCTGCGCCGGGAAGTGCTGGGCGGAGAAGAAAATACGATCGCGCGTGGCCGTGCAGACGAGCAGGAGCACGGCGAGGAAGCCGAGGAGTTCGAAGACGACGCACAGGGCATGGCTCAGGATGAAGTCAATCAGGCGCTACGTAATGCGAACGACCGTCGCATTCAAAACATCCAGCGGGCGCTGCAGAAGATTGCGGACGGCACCTACGGCTTCTCCGACGCCAGTGGCGACCCGATACCGAAGGCCCGCCTCGAAGCCGTTCCCGAGGCAATCTTTACCGTCGAAGAAGAGAGCAGGCGCGAAACGAATACATGATGGTTTCCGAATGCCTGCGCGATGCGGTAAAGGTTGCGCGGTCCGATGACCATGCGGTGCACAAAACTGTACTCCTTAAATCCTCCACAGACTGTGCGTCCCATACGCGGGAGGGAAACACTATCCTGACAGCATGTCATTAAGGGCCGTAGCGTTGCTCGGTCCCCGCCGCACGCTGCCCACTTTCGGATAGTTCGTGAACATCATCGACGCGCCCATCGCCGCAGAAACGGAATACCGCCATCGCGTATCCGTCAGCGATGCCTCGCCCCCCCTCGACAAACTCAATCGGCCGCTGCGCGATCTGCGTCTGTCCGTCATCGATCAGTGCAATTTTCGCTGCACGTACTGCATGCCGCGCGACACCTTCGGCCCGGACTATCCCTTCCTGCCGTCTGCGCAACGCCTGTCGTTCGAACAGATGGTCAAGCTCGCGAAAGCGTTCGCTCTGCTCGGCGTGGAGAAGATCCGCATCACCGGCGGCGAGCCGCTCCTGCGCCGTGGGCTCGAAGCGCTGATTGAACAGCTCGCGAAGCTGACCACCGCCAGCGGCAAGCCGATGGAGCTCGCACTCACGACAAACGGCTCCCTGCTCGCCGCGAAGGCACGCTCGCTGCGCGACGCCGGCCTCAATCGCGTGACGGTCAGCCTCGACGCGGTGGACGATGCCGTATTCCGCCGTATGAGCGACGTCGACATGCCTGTGTCGCGGATCCTGGACGGTATCGAAACAGCACGCGCGGTCGGACTCGCGCCGATCAAGGTCAACGCGGTGGTCGAGCGGGGCGTCAATGACAGCCAGATCCTGCCGCTGGTCCGGCAGTTCAAGGGCAGCGGCGTGGCCGTGCGCTTTATCGAATACATGGACGTCGGCGGTGCGGGCGGCTGGTCGAACACGAAGGTGATCACGGCGCGCGAAACGCGGCAAATCGTCGAAGCCGAGTTCCCGTTGATCCCCATCGTCAGTCCTGAGCAGATGGGTACGGCCGTCAACTATCGCCATGCGGATGGTGAGGGCGACGTCGGGTTCATCGCGAGCGTCTCGCAACCGTTCTGCGGGACGTGCACGCGCGCCCGCGTATCGGCCGACGGTCAACTTTATACGTGTCTGTTCGCCACCCAGGGCACGGACCTCAGACCCTGGCTCGCTGACAACGCCTCCGTCGAGCAACTGGCAACGGCGGTGCGCGGCCGGTGGATCCAGCGCGACGACCGCTATTCCGAACTCCGTTCGGCGCCGCGCAGGCCGGGATCGGCAAAGGTTTATCCCACCGTGCGGATGTCGCTGGTCGGCGGTTGAATACGGTTCTTTGCAAACCGCTTGCCTGATCGCGAACGTGGAGTGCATGCTTACGAAGCATCCGTGGAGCATTCTTCAGGAGAAACCGATCATGACCGAAAGCACCAGCGAACAGGTGGCGCAGGCAACGATTAAGGCGTTCTACGAGGCCGTCGAGAAGAAAAGCGTGACCTTGCTACGAGCGGTCGTCACCCCCGATTGGGAATATGTCCCGGAGCCCGCCGGAGCGACGCTGGGGCCCGACCAGATGATCCCCATCTTCGACAACCTCGCAACAGCGCTTCCCGATATGCGGATCACCATTCTCGACGTGCTGGTGCATGGCGACCGGGTGGGCGTTCGCGCGGAGGTGAGCGGCACGCAATCCGGCGAACTGCTTGGGATTGCTGCAAGCTCTAAACACATCCAGTTCGCGATTCACTCGTTCCATCAGATGCGCGGGAATCTGATTGCGAAGACATGGCATCTTGAGGATTGGCTTTCGGTGTTTCGTCAGTTGGGAGAGTTGCCCAAAGGGCTGGAGGGGCAGTGATTAGGGTAAGAGACTCTGCCGCGCGGCCTGGATGAACACGCGAACGTCCGACTCCGCGTACCCCAGACGCTGATGATTCGCCCACAACCAACTGACGACGCCCGCGCCGTTCAGTGCGTCTTCACCAGGAGCTGGCCGTCCATACATGTCCGCTATCGCACTGGTGCGCGGCACGATGTGGAAGTGGATATTCTCCGTGCTCTCGCCAAAACGAAGAAAGTAGATCCGCTCAGGGTTTAGCAAGCTATCGAGCAGCCGCTCTGCGACGCGAAAGCACGACACCAGATCGGCATCGGCCTCGCTGGGAATATCAGAGAAGCGCCGAGCAGGCGAAAGCGTTTCGAGAATCAGATAACCAGGCACATGGAAGCTATACGCCTGGCTCAGCTTATAAAACGAAGTCCGGTAGATTTCGAATGGGTCCACTGCGATCGCTTCTTCTTGTTGAGTGCGCGTCAAGATCTCTACCTGGGTATTGAGGCGTGTGACAGGCAACCACTGCGTTTGATACCGCGAGCTACCTTAAGCTACTTCCGAGCCGCAAGCGCGGCACGCCGCTCAAGACTCTCCTGCGGCCAATAAATGGAAGCCTTGTAAAACTCTTCAACCGCAAACGTGCCTTCCGGCAGCACGACCCAAGGTTGTTTAGACGCGGTGAAAATATGAATGTCCGGTGGGAAACGATCAGGCTCATCGAGCGTCCCCACCCGAATAAAACAAACCGCATTGCCCCCTCCTGCATAGTGGCTCCACACCGCCACATGACATGTCGGACAGCGGGCAATTCTTTGCCCCTTACCGCTTAGCGACGGCGTATCGACAAGTTCAATCTCCCCTTGCAGCAGTTCGACGCGGTCCGCCTCGATCAAGGCGTTGAGCGCAAAGGCGGTGCCGGTTTCGCGCTGACACCAGCGGCAGTGACAGCAGTGAACGAACAGCGGCTTGCTCGTCATGCGGTAACGCACCGCGCGGCAGGTACAGCCGCCTTCGAAGAAAGAAGATTGTTCGAAAGCCATCTCGCACCTCTCGTATGAAAGGGACAACGTCGGTTATCGCACGCCCGCCCATATTCCAGGTTCGCGGCGTTTGCGTCAAGCGTCGCGCGCCGGCCCATGACAGGTGATCGAAAGACGCTCAGCGCGTCCAGGCAGCGCGCTCCAGGTGAATTGCCAAGGCCGCTTCGGCGACGGATAATCGCCCCCCGCTCGGCCGAAACGTTTTCGTCAACGACGCGTCACGCATATCTTGTCCGGAGTCGCCACGCATGAAAGCACTGTCCCCTGTCGAGACGTATCTGCAAGACTTCCATCAGCGTGAGCCCGGCGCCACGAGCGCCGCGTTCGCGCACCTTCGTGCCCACTCCTGCGCGGCCGACTACGCCTCGACCTATGACGCCCTTGTCGCATGCGTCCCGGCGTCGAAGGCGCCGCTGACGGTCCTCGATCTTGCCTGCGGCGACGGACATCTGCTCAAGCTGCTCTCAGACCGACCGGGGCCGTCGCTGAAGCTGATTGGCGTCGACATGAGCCAAGGCGAACTGGACGTCGCGCGGGCCACGCTTCCGGACTCCGTCGCGCTGTTGAAGGAACGCGCGCAGGAACTGTCCGTCGAAACGGGCAGCGTCGACTGCCTGCTGTCGCACATGGCCGTCATGCTGATGGACGATATCGAAGCGGTGATCAAGGAAATCCGGCGCGTGCTGCGTCCGCAAGGGCAATTCGCCACGGTGGTGGGACGCAGCTTTTTGCTCGGCGAAGCGAACAAGGTTTTGCGCGACGTTCTCCTGCCCGTTCTCAAGGAAGATGCAGGATCGCTCCCGTTCGGCGACGCCCGGACTCGGAGCAACGAAGGATGGACCGAACTGCTCAAGCACGACTTCGAAAACGTGCAGTTCGAAGACCTGGATGTCGATTGGGAACCGCTTCCCCACGAGCTGTGGGACTCGCTGACCAAAACCTACGATATCGACCGGCTCTCCGCACCGGCCAAAGCGCGGCTGCGTGAAGATGTGATTCACGCGCTATCAGGCTTGCAGCAAAGTGACGGGACCATCCGCACGGGCTGGGGCATTCGGTTGGTCCGCGCGCAAGCGAAGCCTTGATCAATCGAGGCAGGGTACTGCGATGTCCGCTTATCCCTCTGCGGACATCGCTTACCTAAGGCAGCAACGCACGCTTTGCTCGCCTAGCTCGCGAACCGATCCGTCGCCGCAATCAACGCCTGCAGGATGCCAGGCTCGTTATAAGCGTGGCCGGCGTCCGGCACGATCTGGAAACTCGCCTTGGGCCACGCCTTCGACAGATCCCACGCGGTGCGTGCCGGCGTAGCCACATCGTAACGACCTTGCACGATCACGCCGGGAATGTCCGCGAGGCGATGCGCGTCCCGCAGCAGTTGTCCTTCCTCGACGAACCCGTCATTGACGAAGTAGTGGTTTTCGATCCGCGCAAAAGCAAGCGCGTATTCGTCGTCGCCGAAGTGTTGTTCGAGTTCGGGGCTGGGCAGCAGGGTGATCGTGCGCCCCTCCCACAGGCTCCACGCGCGCGCAGCTTGTCGCTTCACAGCTTCATCGTCGCCGGTCAGACGGCGGCGATAGGCCGCCATCAGATCGCCACGCTCTTCGACAGGGATCGGCGCGAGGAAGCCCTCCCAAAGATCGGGGAACAGCCACGACGCGCCTTCCTGGTAGTACCAGAGCAGTTCGGCACGGCGCATGGTGAAGATGCCGCGCACGATCAACGCCGTGACGCGTTGCGGATGCGTCTCCGAATAGGCGAGGCCGAGCGCACTGCCCCACGAGCCGCCGAACACCACCCATTGTTCGACGCCGATCATCTCGCGCAGCCGTTCAATATCGGCTACCAGATCCCACGTGGTGTTGTGGTCGAGACTGGCGTGCGGCTTGGAGCGGCCGCAGCCGCGCTGATCGAACAGCAGCACGTTGTAGCGCGCCGGGTCGAACAGACGCCGGTGCTCCGGGCTGCAGCCGCCGCCAGGGCCGCCGTGCAGAAACACCGCCGGCTTGCCATTGGGATTGCCGCACAACTCCCAGTAGACCTGGTGTCCGTCGCCGGTGTCGAGAAATCCGTGCTTGTAGGGTTCAATTGATGGGTACATGAGCGATTCCAGAGTGTGAGTGCCGAGCCATCGCGACGCACGATTCGCACGATCGCGTTCGTGGCGCAGACGTGTCGGCAGGTTCATCGCCAAGATACATGCCGCGATGAACGCGCGCAATGGTGGCCACAGGGAACGGCAGCGCGGAATAACCCGTTCGTCCCACGGGCATTCGGCGCAGTCCCGAAGCGCACGCTATGCTGTGCATCGAAATTGCGAGCCCACCCCTATGGAGAGCGATGAGATGCCCCCGCCCATTTTGCGCGTCGCACGGCCAACGAACGACATCGGCAGAGTCGCCCGCTTTTACACGGAGGGATTAGGTTTCGAGGTGCTGGCCCACTTCGAAGACCATGAAGGTTTTGACGGGATTATCCTGGGACGGCGGGACTATCCGTGGCACATCGAGTTCACGCATCAGCACGGCGTGACCGTCGCCAACGCGCCCACGGCGGAGCACTTGCTGGTGCTGTATCTGCCGGAGCGCGAGGCGTGGGACGCAGCGGTCGCGAGAATGCAGGCGCTGGGCATTGCGCCCTGCCGGTCCGAGAATCCCTATTGGGACCGCCAGGGCGTGACGTTCGAAGACCCCGATGGTTACCGCGTCGTGTTGCAAAACGCGGCATGGGGTTGAGCGGCTGCGCTAGGACAACTCCACTCGCACACGGAACCCATCAGCGGCACGCATTTCCAACCGCTTGACCTGTCCTGCCTCGCATAAGTCATCCTGTGCGAGCTTGAGCAGTTCCAGCCGGCCTGGCGCGTCTTCGACCACTACTTGCTTCACCTCGGCCTTCATCGACAAGCTGGCTTCGGATTTGGCTTTACGAATCTCGCCCAGCACGTCAGAGACGGCCGCGATGAACACCGCAGACGACGAACCGTCATCGCTTCCGGTCGCTGCTTCGAACGCCTCAAGCGTCGGCCACTGCGCGGTATGCACCGCTCCCTCCATCCACCAGGACCAGCACTCCTCCGCAACAAACGGCAAAAACGGCGCGAACAACCGCTGCAGCACCGAGAGCGAAGCGGCCAGCGCGTGGCGGGCCGACTCCGCCGGCGCGCCGTTGCCATAGGCGCGTCCCTTCACGAGTTCGACGTAGTCGTCGCAATACCACCAGAAGAAAGCTTCCGTGCATTCGATGGCCCGGTTGTACTCGAACGCCTCCAGCGCGACCGTTGCATCCGCAACCACAGCGGCCAGACGCCGCATCATGGCGTGGTCGAGGGCCTCGGTCGGGCATCCATCCGGATCCCCATCGAAGCCCAATGCAAACTTCGACACGTTCAGCAGCTTGAGCGCAAGCCTGCGGCCCACCTTCATCTGCTTTTCTTCGAAGACGGTATCCGTGCCCGGCCCGCCCATCGCGGCCCAATAGCGCACGCCGTCGGAGCCGTAGGTGTCCAACAGCGCCATCGGTGTGACGACGTTGCCCTTCGACTTCGACATCTTCTTGCGATCCGGATCGAGAATCCAACCGGAGAGCATCGCGTGTTTCCAGGGCGCGCTCTGCGCTTCGAAGCCAGCGCGCACCACCGTATAGAACAGCCACGTGCGGATGATGTCGTGTGCCTGCGGACGCAGGTCCATCGGGAAGACTCTCGCAAAACACCCGTCCGGGTCCTGCCAGCCGCCTGCAATTTGCGGCGTCAGCGAACTGGTGGCCCACGTGTCCATGATGTCGGCTTCGCCCACGAAGCCATCGGGTTGGCCTCGTTGCGCCTCGGTATAACCGGGCGGCACGTGCGAACGTGGATCCACCGGCAATGCAGACGTGTCGGGGCGTATCGGTTTGCTGTAGTCCGGCTCGGCGGCTGCGTCGAGCGGATACCACAGCGGGATCGGCACGCCGAAAATGCGCTGGCGGCTGATGAGCCAGTCGCTGTTCAGGCCCGCCACCCAGTGATCGTAGCGCGCAGCCATGTACTCGGGATGCCAGCTCAGTTGCGTGCCTCGTTCCAGCAATTGCGCGCGCAATGCGTCATCGCGTCCTCCGCTGCGCAGATACCATTGCCGTGTGGCCACGATTTCGAGCGGGCGATCGCCCTTTTCGAAGTATTTGACGCTGTGTGTCAGCGGCCGCGGCGGCGCGGACAGGTCACCGCTTTCGGTCAACATCTCGACAATACGGTTGCGCGCTTGCGCGACAGACGCACCGGCGAGCCGCGCATAAGCCTGCTGGGCACGCGGCGACGCGAGCCACTGCGGCACCTCGTCCTGCAGACGGCCGTCCTTGCCAATCACGCTGCGCGTCGGCAGGCTGAGCTCGCGCCACCAGATCACATCGGTGACATCGCCGAAGGTACAAACCATCGCGAGACCCGTGCCCTTCGCGGGATCCGCAAGCGGATGCGCCATGACCGGCACATCGATCCCGAAGAGCGGTGAGCGCACTGTCGTTTCCAGCAGATGGCGATAACGCCCATCGTCGGGGTGAGCCACCAGGGCCACGCAAGCCGGCAACAGTTCCGGGCGCGTCGTGGAGATCACGATCGGGTTGCCGCCATGATCGACAAAGCGCAGATCGTGATACGCCCCAGCAAGCTCCCGATCTTCAAGCTCCGCCTGCGCGACCGCGGTCTGAAACGTCACGTCCCACAGACACGGTGCGTCCTGGCTGTACAACTCTCCTCTCTCCAGATTCAGCAGGAATGCCAACTGGCTGGCGCGCTGCGACCGGTCGTCGATGGTAGCGTAGGTGAGACTCCAATCCACCGAGATGCCAAGACGCACGAACAGTGCCCTGAAGGCGCGTTCGTCGATGGCGGTCAGCTTATGGCACAGCTCGATAAAGTTGCGCCTACTGATCCGCGCAAATTCCGCGCGACGCGCAGCCGGTGCCGCAGGTTCGCGATAGTGCGGGTCGTAGGCCGCATCCGGGTCGCAGATGACGCCGTAGAAGTTCTCGACGCGCCGCTCCGTCGGCAGGCCGTTGTCGTCCCATCCCATCGGATAGAAAACGCTCTTGCCCGTCATACGCCGATAGCGGGCGATGATGTCCGCGTGTGTGTAGCTGAACACATGACCCATGTGCAAGGAACCCGAGACGGTAGGCGGCGGAGTGTCGATCGAAAAGACTTCGTCGCGCTCGGCGTTGCGGTCGAAGCGGTAGGTGTGCTGCGCTTGCCAATACTCGGTCCACTGCGCTTCGAGCGCGTCGAGGCTGGGGCGATCGGGCACGCTCGCGGCAGCGCGGCGTCGGGTTGGATGGCAACGCTTTGTGCCAGTCAAGGTAGGTTGCGGTTTCATTTCTGCTTCGCTATCAAATGGTGAATTCGAGTTGTCGCGCGACGCGCGGAAGCGAAGTGAAACGAGCGAGGGAAACGGATACGAGGAAATGCGCGAAGCGAGAAGTGCCGGCCAATGAAAGGCGGCGCGTGCTGCGTGGAGAGTGGGAAAATCAGTGCGGCATTACGTTTAACGGTGACATAGCATCCTCCGCGAGTGAACGTTAGATAGGTGTTATCTCGACTTGTGATCGAGATATGTTTTTATAAACGATCATTGAAATTGGCACAAGTGTTATGTGAGGTCCGCTACCGAAAGCGGAAAACGGAAAGCGGAATGTCGAGGGCGCACTCGCGCACCATGCCGCTTTCGCTCAACCTTGTGCCGCCTCAACTCGCTATGCGACCTGCGCCGACCGCTCAATCCACGCCTCAAACTCCGCGTACATTGCCGGTAGCGACGCCTCGTTGGTCGCAATGCGTTGTGCGCCATGAACGATCGAGATCGACGCATCAAGATCTCCCTCGCCCGTGGCCATAAGCGGCGCGACACGATCGGCCCGCTCGAAGGCTTCCTGTGCGAGTGCCCACGCTTCCTGCGGCGAACGATTGCACTCCGTCGCCAGATAGGCCGAAGTCAAACTCTCCCCCGTCATGTTCCGCAAGGTTTGATCGAGCGTCAGACTGTTGCCCGACGTCCAGTAGTGTTTCGCAAGCAGCGGCCCGACGGCGGGGTTATCGACGATATAACCAAGCGAGCGCGTCAGATAGGCACGCGTCTGCGACGCCGCCATCTTAGCCAGCAGGTAGCCGTGATAGTAGACCGCGATGTCGTGATAGATAGGATGGGGCATGCTCAGCACATAGCCCGTGTGATGAGGCACACCAAGGATGCGCAGCGTCAGCGAACGCGCCAGTTCGAGCACCGACTCCATGGTGCGCTCGGCATCGTCCATGGCATAGAGCGCCCGTTCGAAATACGTCGGCACCAGATCGCGGCGTTCGGCGTGAGCGAGGAACGCCTGGTTCGACTCGACACGCGAGCGCAGCATGTCGTCGGGCATCGGCTCGCCGGTTGCGTTGCGCGCATACCGTCTGATCCAGCAGGGATCGCCCGGCAATGCATCGAAGAACTTCGCCTGCGTTTCAAGGTACGCAGGCGAGCTAGGGGCGTAGATGTGCGAGAAGCAGGGCGAATTGCGCGCCACGTTAGAAAAATGCGCAGCGTGTCCAGCCTCGTGGAATAGCACGTTGAGCCCCTGCAGTCCTGCACCCGCTTGCTGCGGGCGTGCCGTCGAGGTGAAGCGGACATCCGCCGACACCCAGCCGGTGCTGTCGTCGCGATAGCTCGGCGTGGGCGCGATGCAAAAGCCCGTCGGAAACTTGCCGGGCCGGTCCAGCAAATCGATTTCGATCCGCGCGCCGCGATACGACACGCCAAGTCGCCGGAACGATTCCGCCCAACGCTCCAGCGCCTTGCTAAACGGAAAGTAGGCGTCCACCTTTTGCGCCGCGCCGCCGCGCATCCGGTAGGGTAAATTGTGCGGCTGCAAGGCCGCGTCGCCGTGCTCCATGACGAGGCGGTTCAACGAGGCGAAATGCGCCTCGCGTGTACTCCGCTCGAACTCGTCGAAGATCGCAAAGAGTTGCTCGGGGCTCATGCCGCTGCCGGTGCGCAGCCGGTAGTCGAAGAAGTCGCGATAGCCGAGTTCACGCGCCAATGCATTGCGCCTCGCCACAATCTCGAGGAAACCGTTGTCCAGCACCCAGCGTTCGAGTCCATGCAGCGCTTCGTGCGAGCTTTTGCGTGACGCGTCGTCCGGGTTCGATGCCAGGTTCGAGCGTAGCGTGGCAGGTGAGGCCTCTTCGGTAAGCCCCGACGCGCCGACATGATGCATCTTGTACGCCTGGCGGCACGCGAACAGCTCGGCGTCCATCTTGATCAGCTCGGTCAGCAACACGTTGGCGCGCTCGCTACCCATCGCGTTGCCTTCGAAGGCCGCGACCCAGCCGCGCAGGCCGGTCACGAGCCCATCGCGCTCGTCACACTGCGCCGTGGCCTCAATCCTCGCGAGATGGTCGCGGCTTTGCGCCAGGCGTTGCGCGTCTGCGAGGAAGGTTCTGCGTGCGAGACCAGCCGCGCCCTGCGCGTCGTGGTCGTCGCTCTGGCCGGTGTGTGTTAGCCAGAAGAGCTCGCATTCCTTTTGATGAATCGTCAGATAGTCTTGATTGAGTCGGTCGAAAAAGGCGCGAGCGCTTTTCATATGCGGGTAGGGTTGGAGGTGTCGTTTATGCTGCTTGGGAGGACGGCGAGAGAACGCGCAGCGATAGCAATGATCGTAGCGCAGTCTGCATATACGGCGCTTCCCGAGTCGGAGGTCGCGCAGTATGTGGGACCTCCGCTCGACGACACATTCCGGGTTGTCACCGGCGCGCCCGAAGCTGAGGTCCGCCAGTTGATCTTGCTGTATCGCGAACGTTATGCCGAAACCGGCTTCGCAGAAAATACGCTCTACCCTGGCATCGACACCGCACTCGATGCGCTGGCGCAACAGGGCATCCCCATGGGCATCTGCACGTCGAAGCTCGCAAACTTCGCGGACAAGATCTTGCACCGGTTCGGCATACGCGACCATTTTCGCTTTATTAGCGGTGGCGATATCGGCGTGACGAAGCAACAGCAAATCGCGCGTTTGCTAAGCGACGGTGCTGTCGATCCGCAGGCGAGGATGATCGGCGATCGCTCTGTGGATCTGCTGGCCGCTCATGCGAATGGCATCGGTTCAGTCGGCGTGCTATGGGGATACGGTTCGCGCAAGGAATTGGCGGATCAGTCGCCACTGCGTCTACTCGAGAGCGTCGATGAGATACCCGGTCTCGTTGACCTTCCCTAGCGTAAGCGTTAGCGCACACCCGCTGCCGCGTTGTTGCGCAGAGGGGCGCGGCTAGGCGTGAGCGTGAGCGTGAGCTTGAGCCGCGCCTCGGTAGAGCATCGCTTCAACTCCGCTCCTGGATCCCAGTCCCGGCCAGCGGACTCAAGCGTTGTCCGCCCACACCATCCTCAACCTGCCAACCCGCTGCCTTCAACGTCTCACGCAGCCGGTCTGACTCGGCCCAGTCCTTAGCAGCGCGAGCCCTCTCACGCTGTTGAGCCAGCACGGCCACATCCGCCGGAATCTCGAACGCCTCTGCATGCCAATCGGCGAGCCGCAATCCAAGCACCGGTTCGAAGGCTTCGACCGTCGCCCGACGCGTCTCCACCGGCAGATCGCTTCTCACCACCTCCCACACGACCGCCAGCGCACGCGGCAAATTCAGATCCTGATTGACCTCGGCATTGAAGCGCGCAACGAATCCCGCGTCCACCGTACCGCCCGCAGGCCAGCTCGCATACGCTTTGCGCAGTCTGTCCAATGCAGCTTGCGCGGCATCGAGCGCCTCATGATTGAAACGCAGCTTGCTCCGGTAATGCGCGCTCAAGCAAAGATAGCGGTACGCCAGCGGATCGATCCCACGCTCGGTCAAACTCTGCAGGCGCAGAAAGTCGCCATCCGACTTGGACATCTTGGCGGCATCGAGCGTCAGAAAATGACCGTGCATCCAGAAGTTGGCAAGCCGCGTGCCGTGGCAAGCCTGCGTCTGTGCGATCTCGTTGCTGTGATGCACGGCGATGTGGTCCTCGCCGCCGCAGTGGATGTCGAACCACGGACTCAGGTATTTGGCCGACATCGCCGAGCACTCGATATGCCAGCCCGGAAAACCGCGTCCCCATGGGCTGTCCCATTCCATTTGCCGCGTCGAGTCGGGCGGGCTGAATTTCCACAGCGCAAAGTCGGTCGCGCGCCGCTTCTCGCCGACGGCCACCCGCTTGCCGGCCTGCAAGCCCGCATGATCGAGGCGCGCCAGATAACCGTAGTCGTCCTGGCGACTGGTGTCGAAGTACACGCCGTCGTTGGTCTGATATGTGTAGCCGTTGCGTTCCAGCTCGGCGATGAAGGTGATCTGCTCCGCAATATGGTCCGTCGCGCGGCACCACACGGTGGGTTCCAGCAGGTTGAGTGCTTGCCAGTCGCTCATGAATGCGCGGGTATAGCGTTCGGCAATCTCCCAGGCCGATGCGCCCGTGCGTCGGCTGCCCTTCTCCATCTTGTCTTCGCCTTCATCGGCATCGGAGACGAGATGACCGACATCGGTGATGTTCACGACATGCCGCACCTCGTAGCCGTTTAGCGCGAGCGCACGCCGCAGCACGTCTTCGAACACGTAGGTGCGCAGATTGCCGATATGCGCATGGTCGTACACCGTCGGTCCGCAGCAGTACAGACCCACGTGGCTGGGTTGCAAAGCAGTGAACGGGCGCAGCGCGCGCGACCAGGTGTCGTACAAGGCGAGAGACATCGGCATTTCCGTGGGTTGAGTGTTGGGGGTTAGGGATGCCCAAAAAACAAAAAGGCCACCGGTTTTTCAACAGGTGGCCATCGGGACTTGCTCGGACGTGACGTAACGCGACGCGCTAGACGCAAGCTCCCGCTGGCAGGCTTTGACAGCATGCAGGCATGAAGCAGACGAGTGAGCGGGTAGCGAAGGTCATGGGACGATGCTAACGCGCGTTAATTTTTTGGTCAATCGGTTTGGCCGGTGGGGTGGGCAACCTGCTCGGCGGCATCGACGGTCTGCGCGATAAGCGTCGCAATCGTCATCGGTCCGACGCCGCCGGGCACGGGCGTCACCGCCGCGCAACGGCTTGCCAGTCCGTCGAGATCAATATCGCCGACGCCGCCTGGATGGTAGCCGGCGTCGATCACGACCGCGCCATCTCTGATCCAGTGGTTCGGAATGAACTTCGGCTTGCCCACTGCGCCCACGACAATTTCCGCGCGCCGCACCTCCGCTTCGAGATTCACGGTCTTCGAATGACACAAGGTGACGGTCGCGTTTGCATTCGACAGCATCAGCGCCATCGGCTTGCCCAGAATGGCGCTGCGCCCGACCACCACCGCACGTTTGCCGGCAAGCTCGATCCCATAGTGAGCCAGTAGCCGCATGATGCCGGTGGGCGTGGCGGGGCCGAACGCCGGCTCGCCGAGCGCCATCCGGCCAAAGCCGTGACTCGTCACGCCGTCCACATCCTTGAGGGTCGAGATGTGATCGAAGCAGCGGCGCTCGTCGACCTGAGCCGGCACCGGGTGTTGCAACAAGATCCCATGAACGTCTGGGTCGGCGTTGAGCCGGCCGATCTCGGCGAGGACTTCGTCCGTGGTGCTGCCGGCAGGCAAAGCGACGAGGCGCGAGTCCATGCCGACGCGCCGGCACGCGTTGCCCTTCATCCGCACATAAGTGGCCGAAGCGGGATCGTCGCCGACCAGAATGGTGGCCAGGATCGGCGTGCGTGCGCCGTTGATTGCCTTGAGCGCGGCGACGCGTGCGGACAGGTCGTGTTCGCCCTGGGCTGCAACCGCTTTGCCGTCCAGGATCAGGCATGTCAGAGGGTGGTTCATCGCTCAGCTCCCGGCCGTTGCGGTGTCAAAGCCGCTACGTTGCAGTAGATCAAAACGAAGGTGGGCAAGTACGAGTCCCTGCGGAGGAGGGAATGCCCGCGACAGAGGTACAGCAGAGGGGAATGTAAAAGCTGGCGGAACGGTCAGAGTAGCAATCAGGGCAGTCATTGGAAGTCTCCATAGAGAACGATCAAGATGCCCAGGCGAACGGCGGTGCGGCCTCTACGCTTCCCGATGGTGATCCATCTTTTCTCGCCAGTCGCGCAGGCCCATATGATAACTCACGCCCACGTCTCCACCACCTCAAAGGTCTCGCAGACAAGCGGCATGGTTTCGTCGATCGTGCGGCCAATCTGCGCGCACTCGCGCAAGAAGAAATCCCAGTGCGCCTTGCGCCAATACGCAAGCGAGCGATCGCCCTCGCCTTCACTGGCGGCGAATTCGGCGGACACTTCGTTGAACGGCACGATCTCGACACGCGTGATGCGGTGAATCATCACCGGACGATCGGCATAATCGAGCACGATCCCGATGTCGCCCACCGCGGGAATGTCCTCGCCCTCAAACTCCCACGACCACAGCATGCTGCAGGTGCCGCGCTTGGTCCCCTCGCGGATCAGCGCGATGAGTTCGGCCGAGAGCGCCTCGGAATCGCCGAATCCGACGATTCGGAGTCGGCCCTCCGGAACCTGGATGCCTCGTTGCGACAGCGTTTCGACAAGACTCTCGGGCGTTGGATTCATCTGGATGCTTTGGCAAGCGGGTAACGGAACGTTCGCAGCTTACCTCAAGGCGCGGCGTCCCATCGCACACTCACCGCGCGCTCATCCATCGCTACTGTCCGGTATACCCCACCGGCGCGGTCACATTGCTCTTCATCACCGTCGCATTGGAGGACACCACGTAAATCGGCGATTCCGTCAGCGTCAGGTTCACCACGCCGTTGCTATACGCCACCGAGGACGGATTGCCCATCATGTCGATCACCGTCACATGGCCGCTCGTCCCCGCCGAGTCCACGCTCAGCGCATACGTCGTACTGTAGGTCGAGCTATAGGTGCCCGCCGAGGTCGGCCAGTCCGCATTGTTGTGCGTCCACAGCGCGGTGATCACAGAGCCGCCGTTAAGCTGCTGGAAGGCATAGCCGTAGACCATCGACGGCAAGCCGTTGAGATGCCCGAGTGTCTGCGTGCCGTCGATCACGCGAGTCAGCGCCGCCATCGCCATCGCCTCGGGTTTCGGGCTCAGATTGGTGGCGCCGTATTGACCCTGCGCGTCCACGATGTCGAAGAACGTGCCGTCGCCGACCTCCGCGGGAAAGTCCGAGCCATAGAAGAAGTAGGTCACCTGCGCCCCCTCACCGAGGATGATGAGATGCGCACGTATCGCGACCGCCGCTTGCCCGTACAGTTCGTTGGCGGGCGGATAGCTTGAACCGTACGCCGCGCCCGCGTCGTAGCTGATGCCCAGCTCCGTGGACCACAAGCGCATGTTCGGCTTGAACGTCTGCATTTCGGCGCGTAGCGAGCGCATCTGCTGATCCAGTGCATTTGCGACGTTCGCGGGGTTCGGGTCCGTGTCGTACTGTTCGGGCGGATGCGCCGGATACGTCCCGGCGTTGTAGTAGCCATGCGTGGTCACACCGTCGATGTAACTCCCCAGCCCGAGCGGAACGTAGGTCTGCAGATAACCTTGCGTGCACTGCGTCACGCAATTCCCAGGGAAGGGGTTGGTGGTGCCCATCACCACCGCATTGGCGTCGGTGGAGTGCAGGCCCTTGTAAACCGCCGCATACATGGCCACGAAGTTGGCGGTGGAATCGGCCCATTGCGGTTCCCACGTCACCTGGTAGTAGTCGTATTGCTGATTCGGGAAATAGGCCTGGCGAATCGCCACCGAATCGGTGCCGACGCGCGCCATATAGTTCTGGTAATAGGTCTCGCTCGTGGGCGCATTGGTGTCGTCCTGGTAAGCGCCGGTCGGACTGGCCCATGCCGGGATGCCGTCCAGACGGATCAGCCGCATGATCTTCCCATTCGTATAGAACGGATCGAGGTCGGATAGAGCCGGGGTCCACGTGTTCGCGGCGGTCGGTTCCATCGTGGAGAGCTGACGGTTGTCGATCGTCTGCGAAACCCCGAGGTCCGCCAGCATGGCGCCGTTGTCGTTGAAGCCCTGCATGCCGAAGCGATGCTGCTCCTGATGCGCATAGCTCACAACCGGGATCGTGGCGGACAAATTAGGCAGGATACCGAAGGTTGTGATTCCCGTGGGCCGCGTGCCGGCCCGGGGTAAGGTACCACCCGCTGCGGACAGCGTTGCCGTGATGGCGAAGTAACCGGAGACGGCCGCGTTGCACGACATCGTGCTGGTCTGCGTGCCGCTCGGGACCGCAAACGAGCCGCTGCCTTTGATGTTGCCTAACTGGTCCTGCATCGACCATACGACGGTGTCTGCCGAAGGCGCCGCCGTGATGAACGACACCTGAAACGCGGTGGCTTCGGCGAACAGGCGGGTGCCGTTGGCGGTTGGCGTGTCGGCTGTGATGAGGCCGATTGGCGTGCCGCCCGCGGTGGTGGTGGGCTTGGCGCAGGCGATGGTGCCCGTTGGTGTGGGCGTTGGTGTGGGTGTGGGTGTGGGTGTGGGTGTGGGTGTGGGTGTGGGTGTGGGTGTGGGTGTGGGTGTGGGTGTGGGTGTGGGTGTGGGTGTGGGTGTGGGCGTGGGCGTGGGCGTGGGTGTGGGCGTGGGCGTCGGTGTGGGCGTCGGTGTGGGCGTCGGTGTGGGCGTCGGCGTCGGCGTCGGCGTCGGTGTCGGTGTCGGTGTCGGCGTCGGCGTCACAATCGCCGGAATCCAGCAGGCCTTCAACACACCTGGATCGGGATCCATTCCGAAAGCCGTGTTGGAACACGTCACACCGTTAGTGAACGTTTTGGTCACATTGTTGGCGGTCGTACTGCCTCCATACGTGACGGGCTTCGTCCCCGTAAACGCGCAGGCCGCATTCTCGGACGCGCACTTCGTCAACGTCCCGGCGGGAGTCGGAGTCGGGGCGGGCGTAGAAGTGGGCGTCCCCGTCGGACCATACCAGCAACTCTTCGCATAACCGTAGGCCGGATCGGTCGCGGATACCACACCATTCGCACAATCCACGCCGTTCGTAAACGGTCCATTAATGTCGTACATCAGCGAGGGACTCGTCGTGCCGAACACCACGAGCGCACTACCCGTGAACGAGCACTGCTGGTTCTCCGCCGCGCAATAGGTATAGGTCGTTCCGTTGATCGTCAGGTTGCCTTGAGCATTAGCAGTACTACACATTGCCCCAGCCATAGGGACGAGCATCGAGAGTAAGCGTTTCATTTCCGCGATCCTTGCCGTTGATTATTTCAAGAACTGGTGAAGGGCTCTTCGCCAAGCCCGGAAATGGAACGTCAAATGTAAGACTCGGGAACGTGAATTGCGCCCATCCGTAGTTAAGCCAATTTCAGTCGCCGGGAACGGACATTAGGGAGTGCTTTTCGGATGATTTGCACGCTAGCATGCAGACGCCGGCTCGCCGATCTGGCAGAGCAACCGGCTTCCTCCAGCATACGCTCGTCAAATGTGCTTGACGCATAGAACCGCAAAAGCCGCGAAAGATATCTCAATCACCTCCGCCACCGCGGCGCCTGCGCGGACAGCGGTATAGGGCACAAACCATACGTTAAGCGTCTCCCGCGGTATCCTTCAGTCTGTCCGCAAGTGTGCGGCTGCCCAGTCGTCACGCAGCGAACAACAGGCGATCAAACCGTGCGCGTCAACCATCAGGCTTTTTTCTGCTCGCTTTTCTTTGCGCGGCTGGCGGACCAGATTCTGCTCTTCCTGGTCCCGCTGGTCGTGTTCCAGACGACCCAGAAGGTGTCGTGGTCGGGCATCGCCTTCTTTGTCGAGGCGCTGCCGCGCTATCTGTTCTTCCCACTGTTCGGCGCGCTCAGCGATCGCTTCTCGCCGCTCAAGCTGATGCGTATCAGTCAAACGTACCGGGCCGTCGTATGTATCGCGGGGGTGGTGGGCTATGCGCTGTGCGGTGGCATCGGCTGGCTGATTGCTTTATCCGCTTGCTGCGGCATCCTCACGAGCCAAGGCTTCGTCGCGCGTGAGGTCATGCTCCCGCAGATCTTCAAGGCTCATAAGTTCGAGCGCGTGCTGGCCGTCTCGCAGTTGGCCGACCAGCTCGGCGTGGTGCTCGGCCCAATGGCCGCCGCGTTGTTGCTCGGCTGGTGGCGCTGGGAATTCGTGGTGGCCGCGACCGGCGCGCTGTTCCTGATCGCCGACGCCGCATTCGTGCTGTGGCAGCGCGTGAGCGGATTTCAGGCCACGGCGGCTGAACCGCCTCAGGGTCACTGGACGCAGCCGCTGCGCACCGCCGTAGAGCATGTCATGCGTCTGCCCGGCCTGAAGAAAGTCATCCTGCTGGCCGCCGCCGAGAATCTCGTGATCGGCGTGACGCTCGCCACCTCCGCGGCTATGGTCACCGGCATCCATCATCAATCGGGACGCTTTTACGCGGTACTGCAAACCATCGGCGCCATCGCCACCGTGCTGATCCTGCTGACCATCGCCCGCGCCTCGTTTTCCAGGAAAACGCTAGGGCTGCTGGCGTTTCTGGCGATCTGCCTCGGCGGCGTGATCGCCGGCGCGAGTGCCAGTCCGTGGGGCTACGCGGTGGGCTTCGTGCTGATTATCGGTTTCGACAAGATGTTCAACGTCTATATCCGCAGCGCCCGGCAAAAGATCATTCCGCCAAAGGACTACGGTAAAACGACGGGCGTCATCATCCTGCTGAACAACCTGACCCAGCCGCTCGCGGGCTTGCTGGTGGGCCTATTCGCCGGACGTGGGCATACCGGCCTGTTGATCGTGCTGTTGTCGCTGACAATGGGAGCGATCGGCGCGGTGGCTTCGATCGCCGGGCCGTGGCTGCAGAACAGGCGCACGGCCGGCCTCGCGAGCGGAGCCGGCCTGTCCGAAGCCGGCATCCGCGAGAGCGAATGAACGCGAGCGGAGCGCGCGTTATGTCGTCGCCTCGGCGGGCCCAATCCGCACGCCCTTGAAATGGCCGGCTGACGGCGGCGCACCGCACTCGCGCAGCAGCGCGCGCAGTTCGTTGATGACCGGGAACACCTCGTGATTCCAGTCCGCGCCTTGCCTGTCGTGCGCTTCCTGCTCGCGTTCGACGATCCAGCGGTCTTCCTTGAAAATGCGTTCGGTGAACCAGACCAGCAAGGGCCACGCGATATCGAGCAGGACCGGAATGCCCGGCTTGCGGATAGACAGCAGGCCGAAGGTGCGGTTAGTGCGCTGTTCGGCATCGAGCGGCACATAAACGATCCACAGGTTCATCACCAGCGTCGAATCCGAGGTGCGGATCTGCAGCGTCTGATACGGATACTGGGTGCGGATGGTCATCACGTCCTTGTCCGCGCCTTGCGTCCCCTTGCGGCTCTGTCCGAACACCAGCGCCTCGCCGATAGGCTGTTCGCCGGCCATCCGCGCAAACGTGTAATCCACCTCGACCCAGTCGTCGCCACGCCGGCGTCCCAGCGAACGCGCGCGCATCTGCCCCATCTGCTTGCGGTGCAGGAACTGATGGTTCATGTCCATCAGGTTTTCGTGCATGAACGAGTAATGGCACTTCACTTCGCGGCCCAGGCGGCGCGTCTTGTAGGCCTTGTCGCCCACCGAAGCGAGCGGCGGCAACGGACGTTCCTCAGCCAGCGCGGGATTGCCGGGAAACACGAAGATCAGCCCCTGCTCCTCGCGACACGGATACGAGCGCACGCCGTTGGGCAAACGCTCGCGGCCCAGATACGGAATGTCGACGCAGCGGCCGCTGCAATCGTAGGTCCAGCCGTGGTAACAGCAGCGAATCGTTTCGCCATCCACCACGCCGCCGTGCAGCGGCACCTGCCGGTGCGCACAGCGGTCTTCCAGCGCGAACGCCTTGCCCGACTCGGTGCGCACGAGCACGATCGGCTCGCCCGCGAAGGTGACGCCGTGCGCCTTGCCGCGCTTCAGCTCGCGCGACCACGCCAGTGGGTACCAGTAATCGGGGTGGATGGGGACGCGGCGCAGATCGCGCACGGGCGCGCCACTGAGTGACTCAGTGGATGTGTCATCGGCGGCTTCGGCCGGTGCCTCGGTAGGCGCATCGATAGTGCTGCTGTCCAGCGAAGGAACTACATGCATGGGCAACGCCTCCTTGCAGTCTGAGATCTGGGTGGGCCCGTAACTTGCACGGGCGGCCAACATAAGGACTCAGTCTACTAGAAGGTGCGTGATCGATGTTTTTGACAATATGTAGGGTTTCCCGCCAGTCCGTCCCTGTCAGCCCCGGCCCCGGTCAGCCCTCATCGTGCGCCACCAGCCCCGAGCGGCGCTGCGCGCCCCACACGCGGCCACCCCGTAAAAAGTGCAGCCAGCCCATCAGGGCTCCGGTATGGCGCAGCAACTGGAACGTGAAGGGTTCGACAATCGCCGCCACCAGGGCCAGCCCCAGGTTGGAGCCGACACGCTGACCGGTCCAGCGTCGGTACAGATGGATGCACCACACGTAGAAGGCCAGATCGATAGCGATCTTGGCGCCGATCACGCCAAAAATCGACAGCACGAGCGTCCCATGCCCGCCGAACAGAAAGGCGAGCAGCAGCGCGAAGGCGGTCAGGCCGTAGATCGGCTGCATCGTGTCGATGGCCTTGACCGGCAGCATCAGCATGCCGAGCGTGCCATAGCGCGGATTGCCCGTCATGTCGCGATTCCAGTACTGCGTCTGCAAAAAGCCCGCAAACCAGCGGCGCCGCTGCCGCAGAAAACTGCCGAGCGTGCCGGGCGCGTCGGTACGTCCCTGCGCATCGCCCACCACGCGCACGTCCCAACCGAGCCCATGATCGACCGAATAGCGCCGCAGCCGATGAATCAACTCGTAGTCTTCCACCAGGCACTGCGGGTCGAAGCCGCCCACTTCGACGAGCGCCGAGCGCTTGAACGAAGCGAACGCGCCCGAGATCAGCAGCAGGCTGTCGGCGCGCATCCAAGCAAAGCGGGCGATGAAGTTGCGCATGTACTCATACGTCTGGAACCACTGGAACACGCGCCCCGAGACGGTCTTGCCGCAGACCGGCACGAGGATGCCGGCCGCCGCCACGAGTTTCGGCTGGTCTGCGAAGGCCGCTCGCATCGCGTAGGTGGCGTCGTCGTCGAGCAGGGTGTCGGCGTCGACGGTCATCACCGTATCCGTGGTCATCTCCGTGATGGCCGCGTTCAGCGCGCGCGCCTTGCCGCCGTGCGGCACGCGCAGCCAGTACAGGTTCGGGTGGAGCGCGCTTGGCGCGCTCAGTTCGCCGTCCGGCGCAGCGGTCAGGCCGAAGCGCCCGGTCAGCAGCGCGGCAGTGCCATCGGTCGAGCCGTCGTCGGCAATCACGATCTGCGCGGGGCCGTGCGTTTGCCGCAGCAGCGCGGCGAGCGTGACCGGCAACACCGCCGCTTCGTTATGCGAGGCGACGATCACGCCCATGCTCGGCAAGCCGCGCCGGTCCGAGGCCGGATCGAGCGACGGCAGCGGTCGTATCAGCGGCAGTGTCTTGATCGTGACGAACACGAGCAGCAAGGTGTCGTAGACCACGTAAGCAATCCCGGTCGACCACGCCACCACGCCTTGCAGGAAAAACGCGCGCGCGAACAGCAGCAACCACAGCACCACCACGCTGAGGTGAATGAACGTGCTCAACAGCGTAGTGGGGCGCGGCACGATACGGGGCGAGGCGAGCGCCAAGGCTTGTTCCAGAGTTCTCTTCAAAATAGCTGCTGAATCCGTCGATACTGCGGGGTTAATCATGGGAACCGCGGGTGGGACCTGCGGATGGCGCCTGCGGGTGCGGACCTGCTGCCGCAACCCGCGCGCGAAGAAGCATGCGGGACGGAATCGCCGTCCTCAGGGAATCATGCGCTTCAACACGGACTTGCGATCGATCCACTCGTGTTTCAGCGCACCGCCCACGTGCATGGCCAGCAGCGCGTAGAGCGCGTAACCCAGCCAGGTGTGCAAGGCGCCGAAGCGGTCATGCAAGGTTTCCTTGAGCGTCGGGTCGAGGTTCATCACATAGCCGATCCGCGGCCATGGAACCAGGTTGAACAGATGCATGGGATGCGTCGCCGCATCCTTCCAGGCCGAGTCGTGCAACCAGCCGGACAGCGGCAGGCCGATCATCAGCAAATACAGCAGGAAGTGCGCAACGTGCGCGGCAATCCGCTCCCATGTGGGAAACGCCGCCGGCAGCGGCGGCGGCCGATGCGAGACGCGCCACAGAAGGCGCAGCAGCACGAGACCGAGCACGGTGATGCCGATCGACTTATGCGTGTCGATCACCGGACGCACCCAGTCGTCGGGCAGCGAATCGGCGCTCAACCCCAGCACCACGTTGCAGATGATCAGGATCGCGATGATCCAGTGCAGCACCATGGCCGTGCGGGTGTAGCGGGCAACCGCCTGCACGCTGGTCGTGTCGGCGAGGGGGGAGTTGGCCTGAGTGCTCATCGGTAATTCCGTCCGAAATTGTGCGCGAATGCGAAAGCTGTTTGAAATTAAACCGGCAATGAAGCAGCGAAACGTCGGCGTTGGTGCATAGCGTGACAGCAGCCAATTATGCAAACGCCGCGCCGCAGCGATTTATTCCCTGCCGCGCGCACGAAATACACAATCTTCCTATGAAACGGCCTTGCGCGTACGCCGGTGGCCCGAACACCCCTGCCTACGTTACCGCTGCCCTTGGTAACGCATCGACTGAAGATGCCCGGCATGCGGTTCTTGCGTATATTCATCGCGGCCTGCGTGGCATAATCTGCGCCAATCATCGCTTCTTCTCGTGCTCGACGCACAGCATGCTACGTCTGCGCCTCCAGAAAATCGGCAGCTTGTTGGGATTGCTTGCAATCCTGATGAGTACGCTTGCGCCGACGGTTTCGCAGGCGCTCGCAGCACACGACCGCCTGGGCGAGGCGCTGTCCACCTACTGCTCTGCGGACCCGGCCAACAGCCCGCTCGCGCACGACAGCAAATCATCCCATTCTTCCGCATTCCATTGGCAAGCGTGCGCGTATTGCGGCATGCTCGCCCATGTGCCGGTGCTGCCGGGCACGGCCGCCGCGTTCGTCGCCGAGCTATCGGTTGCACGCGCAACGATCGCCGTCACGCACGAGACCGTCCACGTCCCGCTCGTCTATACCGCGGCCCAGCCGCGTGCGCCTCCCCTCTCCTGATTCGATCCGTACACGAACCGTACCCGCGCTGCGCGAGCAGGCGCGGAATGTCGCCGCGCATCTATCTGTACGGCGACTGATCAACACGATCGGAGAACAATCAGATCATGCGTACGTTTTTCAAACGGCACGCGGCACCCGCACGCGCCGCCTTCATGGCGGCGGCCGGCGCCGCGTGTCTTGCCAGCTCGCCTGGTGCTTCAGCCCATGCGGTAGTGGGCGACCGCGTCTTCCCTGCCACGCTGACGGTCGACGACCCCGGCGTAGGAGACGAGTTCGATACCCAGTTCGGCCACATCAAAACCCCGGACGACAGCGGCAACGACATGAGCGTCAACACGGTCTCGTATGAGTGGGACAAGCTGATCACGAAGAATCTCGCCTTCAGCGTATCGAGCGATTACGTCAGCCAGAACGACCCGAACGGCGGATCCACAAAGGGCTGGGACAACGTCACCGTCGGCGCCAAATATCTGCTCTACGCCAACGCGCGGCATGAATTCATGATGTCGATCGGGCTCGAAACGGAAATCGGCGGCACGGGTGCGAAATCGATTGCAAACTCGTTTTCGACCTTCACACCGGCCTTCTATTTCGGCAAGGGCTTCGGCGATCTGCCCGCGTCGCTCAGCTACCTGCGGCCGTTCGCGATCACCGGCGAACTGGGTCCCAACCTGACGACGGCTTCGTCGGACAACGGTCCGAATTCCTTCGGCTGGGGCTTCACCTTGCAGTACAGCATTCCTTACCTGCAAGACCAGGTGAAGGACCTCGGAATTCCGCAACCGTTCAAAGACATGGTCCTGGTCGTAGAGGCGCCGATGAGCACCTGTACGGAGGGCGCGTGCGCCGGGCAAACCACGGGCACGATCAACCCGGGGTTTCTCTGGCTTAACCGCTACGGCCAGTTCGGCATCGAAGCGCAGATTCCGGTCAATCACCTGAGCGGCAATCACGTTGGCGTGCTGTTCGACGCGCACCTGTATTTTGACGACATCTTCCCTAACTCTCTTGGCAAGCCGCTCTTCAACTAAATGAAAAACGCTCTCGTGAACTCATCCCTCGCGCGCGGCCTGGTCGCCGCGCTGACGCTGACGGTCGCGCAACTCGCGCACGCTCATGCCTATCCGACTCACCAGGCGCCGTCCGCCGGCGCCACCGTGTCCACCTCGCAAAAGGACGTGGCGATCGATTTCGACGACGGCCTCGAACCGGCCTTCAGCTCGATCACCGTGACCGATGCGCAAGGCAAGCCGGTGACGAGCGGCAAGGCTGTGGTCGATCCGTCGAACAACAAGCACATGTCGGTGACGCTGAACCCGCTGACACCTGGGGACTACTCGGTCGCATGGGTCGCGGTGGCGGAAGACGGGCACCGTACGCAGGGCCACTACAGCTTCACGGTGAAGTGACGGTGGATCCGCTCGTCGTCGTGCAGATCCTCGTCGCGGCCGCGCAAGACATGGTGTTGGCGCTCGCGGTTGGGGCGCTCGCGTGCAGTGCGATGCTCGAGCGGCAACCGTCCGCTTGCCCGGCCGCTTCGGCTGCGCTTGGCCGTTCGAGACTCGCTGCGCTTGTGCTGCTGGTACTCGCCTGCGGCCTGTATCTGTGGCTGCAAGCCGCCGTGATGGGCGGGACGCCGTTAAGCGAGGCGGGACCCGTCGTGAGTGCGGTGTTGACGCAATCGCACTTTGGGATTGCCTGGTCGGTGGGATGCGCCGGTGCGGTGCTCGCCTGCTTCGGCGGCGCGCGTCGCGGCCGCACAGCAGGGTGGGTGGCGACGGCGGGCATGATCGTCTACGTGGCGGGCAAGGCTGCCGCCAGTCACGCGGCCGATGCCGGCGATTTCACGCTACGCGAAGGCATCCATGTCCTGCATCTGAGTGCGACGGCTTTGTGGGCAGGTAGCGTGATTGTTGCTGCGCCGGTGCTGTGGAGGTGGAACTCGAACGCGGCGGTATCCACGGAGGCAACCACGGTAGCCTCCGCCGGGCCCGCAAACCGCGTAGCGTTCTGCGCGCAGTTGTCGCATCTGGCAACCGTCGCGCTCGCTGTGGTGATCGTGACCGGCATCTATAACGCCACGCAGGACACCGCGCACCTCACCGCGCCGTTGCTAGGCGTACTGTATGGGCGCGTGCTGGCGCTCAAGCTGGTGCTGGTCACGCTGGCGGTGCTGCTAGGGGGCTACAACCGGATGATCTATCTGCCGCGCCTCCAACACACTGCGGCTGACGGCGGCCCCGCGTATCGCGATGCGCAGCGCAGCTTCGACCGGTTGCTGGCGGTTGAGGCCGTGGCGATGGTGGCTATCCTGGTCGTGGCCGGCGTGCTTGGCCACACGTCACCCTCGGGCGGCTAGATAAACGTGGAGGGTGCGCCAGCATCGGCATGATGCATCAACACGCTGGCGCATCCGTTCACCATCCGGTGGCAAATGTTTGCGCCGAGGTGGTCGCCATGAGGCTGTGCATGACGTCCACCGCACCGCTCTCAACGTCGCGCGATCAGCGCGATCGATTCCACCCGCTCGTCGAGCGAGCCATCCACCGCATGCGCTTCGAGCAACTGCCGCGCGCGTGCCAACAGTTCATCGAGCCTTGAGCCAAGCCGCTCGCGCGAGAGGCTCGACATCGACAGCACCCGCGCGAACAGCGAGTCCAGCGCCACGCGCCGCTTTTCGATGATCGACACACGCTCCAGCGCGTTGAACGCAGACTTCAGCAACACGGTCTCGTGACTCTCCCAACTATCGGACTTGCGCTGCTCGCGCGCCGGATCGGTTTGCGCATACTCATCGAGGAGCGCCCGATACGGCGCGTGCCAGGGCGTCGATGCATCGTCGGCATGCGAGGTCGCGAACAGCACCACAGCGCCCGCGGGATCGAGCAGTTGATCGAGTCGTGCCAGCGTGTCGGGGCGGTCCATCCAGTGAAACGCACGGCCGATCACGGCAAGCTGGAAACGGCCCCACTCCGCCGACAGATCGTATGAACTCCCCAGCCGGTATTCGATGTTCGGCGCGATGCCTAGCCCAAGGTCAGCCGCGATGCGCAGCATTTCCGGCTCGGGGTCGAGCGCGACGCCTGTGCCCACCCATGACGAAAACGCCAGCGACAGTTGCCCCGGCCCACAACCGACGTCGAGCAATCGTTGGGTGCCGTCGAGCGTGCACGATTCGGCCACGCGGCGGATCAGACGCGGCGAATAAGCGGGGCGGCCGCTCAGATAGTGAGCGGCATTGCTTTTGAAGCGATCAGGGATGAACGGGATAGGCGTCGTCATAGGCGGTTCCGTCGAAGCCGCGCGATAACGGGACGTGAAGCGCCGCGCAGCCCGCAAAGTATGACGCCGTGCGGCGTGTGCTGTCGAGACGCGCACTACGGCGCGGGCGTACCCCAGTTCGCGCCGCGAGTCACTCCGTCGCGCCGCCCTCGCTCGGATCCGATTGCGCTTGCGACGCCAGTCCGCCCGCGTCCACCCAATCCGCCCGCGCCTTTGCATCGAACAGCGCCAGCAGACCCTCAGCCGAATTGAACATGCCCTCGCCGTTGTGCCCCACGCCGGGCACCTCCCAGCAGCGGTGCCCGAGTTGCGGATGCCGGGTGCGCAGGTACGCCACATAAGCCAGACCACGCGCCAGCCGGTGCGGGCCTTGCGCGTTGGCGGCGCAAGAGCGGTCGAGCGCCTGATGCTGCGGATCGCAGTCGGCCCCGCCAAGCAGATAGATGACGTCGCTGCTGACGTAGCGTTGCTCGAGCGTCGCAAACGCCGCGCTACTCGCGTAACGCGGCGGCTCGTGAATGCCGTACTTCCAGGTATCGACCCCGACGCAGTCGCGTTCGTCCACCGGACTGAAGCCGCCCTGTCCATCGGGCCTCAGCTTGTCGAAATACACATACGACGAAGGATTGGCGATCACATAACGGCAAGGCACGCCCTGCTGTTCAAGCAGGGCCGCCGCGCGCCCCACCACCGCGTAACGATGCGCCACCTGCGCACCGCCCGAGTGACCGGCAATCACCACTTCGCGCAAGGCGGCAAAGCGCGAGCGGTCCGCGACGGCTTCGATCACACTATCAAGGACATCGAACGAACTAAGCGGCGCGGGACCGAGCGCATCGTCGCCGCCCATCCAGCTGGTCCAGTCCCAATGCAGCGCATCTGCATCCAGGTCGTGCGCAGCGATATCGGCGCTGGCGAGAAACTGCGGCACGAGCAGCAAGGTGTCGTCAGGGTCGACATCGGCCGCGGCCAAAGCACGTTGCGCGGACAACAGATACGCATCCGCGTCGCGCAGCCGGCCGTGCAGCACGATGACGACACGGCTCACGCGATGATCGAGCGCCTCGCCCGCCGAGCGGTACACCGGCACCCAGCCGGACCCGCGCGCCGTGCTGACGCGAAACCGCTCGCTGCCGACCACGCGCACCGGATACTCGTTGCGCGGACGGGCCCGCTCGCGGGGACTGAAATCGGTCATGGTCAAATCAACGTCGAAAAAATGGGGTTAGTCGTGCGGCACGGCATCAGGGTCGCGCAACAAGCGCCGCCCGGACCGGCTCAGGCCAACCAGCAGCAGCGAGACGATCGCCGCAAAAATCAGGTAATACGCCGGCACCAGATTCGAGCCGGTGAAGCTGATCAAGGTCGTCACGGTCAACGGCGCCAGCCCGCCGAACAGCGTGACCGCGACGTTGTACGACAGTGCGACGCCGGTGGAACGCGTCGCGGTGGGGAACAACTGCGTCAGCATCCCCGGATGCGGGCCGGACATGATGCTCAAGACCAGCGTGGCGATCATCTGCGCAGTGAACAGGCGCTCGGCCGTGGGTTGCGCCACCACCCACGCGAACAGCGGATACGCGATCACCGCCCAGATCACCACCACGGGAAAGAACACGCGCCATGCGCCGACGCGATCGGCGAGCTTACCCGCCAGCGGATACGCGACGATGCTGATCAGACCCGACACGGCCGTGCCGAACAACGCGTTCTTCAGCGGCAAATGCAACTGCCGCTCCACGTACAACGGCAAAAACGAGTGCCACAGATAATTGGTCGCCGCGCCGACGATGATCACGCCCATCGCACACAGGCAGGCATCGCTGCGTTCACGCAGAAACTGCCGCATCGATTGCTGTGGCGCATGCCCAAGGCGCTCGCGCATCTCGACAAACTCCGGCGATTCCGCCACCTTGTGGCGGATGTAAAAGCCGATCGGCCCGATCAGCGCGCCGAGCAGGAACGGCACGCGCCAGCCCCAGGCTTCGAGCGAGGCGCGGTCCAGATGCGTGGTCAGCAAATAGCCGCACGCGGACGAGAGCAGCAGCGCGAACGCCTGCGACGTCATCTGGAAGCTGCCATAGAACATCTTTTTGCCGCGCGGCGCGTACTCCGACAACATCGCCGCGGCCGTGGCGAACTCGCCCCCCACCGACAAACCCTGCAGCACGCGCGAGAGCAACACCAGCAAAGGCGCGGCAATGCCGATGCTGCTATAGCCCGGCGTCAGGCCCATCAGCAGCGTGCTGGCCGCCATCAGCAGGATCAGCAGCGACAAGGTGCGGCGGCGCCCCACGCGGTCCGCGTAGGCACCCAGCACAATGCCGCCCACCGGCCTGACGATGAAGCCGATCGCGAAGGTGGCCAGCGTCAGCACCGTCGACAGGAACGCATTGCCGACCGGAAAGAACACGTGCGAGATGGTCTTCGCGAAGTACCCGTAGATCAGAAAATCGAACCACTCGAGGCCGTTGCCGATCACCGAGGCGATCACGGCACGCCGCACCTGCGAAGCTGCCGGCACGGGAACGGGATGCGCGGAAGACGCCGCGGCGGAAAGCATCGAGTCCATAAGTCTCCTTAAGCCTTTTTTCTCTATCCCTCAAGCGTACGGATGATCGCGGTAAATGTAAAATACCGATCGAATGACCCTGCCATACGTTTCATATATATGAGGCATTGCGATGGAATTGCGACATCTGCGTTACTTCCTGGCGGTCGCCGACGAGCGGCAGTTCACCCGTGCCGCCGCAAGACTGCACATCCAGCAACCGCCGTTGTCGCAGCAGATCCAGGCGCTGGAGAGCGAGATCGGTTTTGCGCTGTTCACGCGGGTGGCGCGCGGGGTCGAACTCACCTCGGCGGGCGCCTCCTTCGCCGACGATGCGCGCGCTGTGCTGCAGGCGCTCGATCAGGCGGTGACCAAGGGTAAAGGCATTGCGGACGGCCGGATCGGCTCGGTGCGGATCGCGCTGACCAGCTCATCGGCATTCCACCCACTCGCGCCCGCTGCGATTCGCGCGTTTCGCGAGGCCTGCCCGGACATCGCCATCGATCTCAACGAAATCAATGCTGCGGAGATTATCGAGCGGATGGTGAGCGGCCGCGTCGACGCGGCCATCCTGCGCAAGCCGAGCGACACGCCGGAAGAACTGCGCTTCGATCTGCTGCTGGAAGAGAGCATGGTCCTCGTGCTGCCGGTGGGGCATCGTCTGCTGCAGGGGCGCGGCAAGTCCGGCCGGATACGGCCAATTGCACTCGACGCGCTGGCTGACGAAGCGTTTATCTTCGTGCGCCGTCCTGGCGCGCGCGGCATGTACGCGGACTTCATCGACGCCTGCGAAGCGGCGGGCTTTACGCCGCGCGTCGCCACCGAAGTGCCGCGCATGCTGAGCGCCATCAATCTCGTCGCGGCCGGGACAGGCGTGACGATCGTGCCCGCCTCGATGCAGCGTTATCAGCAGGAAAGCGTGGTGTATTGCCCGATGGATAGCGACGAGGCCATCACGGCCCCGTTGCATCTGGTCACGCGGCGCGATGCCGGCAACCCGGCCGCCGTGCGCTTTGCGCAGACGATGCTCGAATTCGCGCGGGCGCGGCAGGTCTAGCGCGGCCGCGGCCTCGACGCCGCGGCTCAGCGCTTCTCGAAGCGATAGTGCCCGACGCCCCATTCGTTGCCGTTCGCGTAGCCGAACAGTTCGGCCACGGCCATATAGAACATGCGCCAGCGTTGTAACCAGATGGCCGCATCGCGTGCGCCGTAGGTGTCGACGAGCAGCGGCATCACGCGGTCTTTGGCGGCGTCGAGCGCGGCCAGCCACTGGTTCGCCGTGCGCTCGTAATGCGTGCCGCTGACCCACCACTGCCGCTCCATGCGCAGATCGTCCTGAAAGTGGAGAAGCAGATTCTCCGACGGCATCGTGCCGCCGGTGAAAAAGTACTTCGACATCCAGTCGCTGCCGTCCTCCACCTGGAAGTGATAGGCGAGCGTGCGGTGCACGAAGATATGCACGAATAGCTTCGCGTCGTCGCGCATCCAGCGCGCGATCTTCGCGAGCAGGAGTCCGTAGTTTTTCATATGCTCGAACATCTCGATCGACACCACCCGGTCGAAGCCGCCCGCGAGCTGGGCCTCGGAGAATTCGAAATCGACGATATTGCCGGTGACGACCTTCAGGTTCGTCAGCCCGCGCTCGGCCGCGCAAGCCTCGATGAACGCACGCTGGCCGTGCGAGTTCGATAGCGCGACGATCCGCGAATTCGGATAGCGTGCCGCCAGCCACAGCGACAACGAACCCCAGCCGCAGCCGAGATCGAGCACGCGCTGACCGTCGGCCAGTTCAGCACGGGCGGCATACAGTTCGAGCATCGCGGTTTCGGCCTGGGCGAGCGTCTCTTTGCCTTCCGGATACAGGCAGCACGAGTACTTCAGATGCGGTCCAAGATGCGTATGAAAGAACGCTGCGGGTACCTCGTAGTGCTGCGTATTCGCGGCCTGCGTTTCGATGGCGATCGGACTTGAACGCAGGTCGTCGAGCAAACGGTTGAGGCGTTGTGCGCGGAGCTCGCCGTTGTGGATGGCCTCGTCGCGCAGACGCTGGCCCATCAATTGACGCATGCCGAGGCGGATCAGCGGGTCGGGCAACCAGCCGCGCTCGCAGCAGCGAATCAGCCAGCCGTCGCCGGGCGCGGCCGGCGGCCACGGAATCAAGGCGTTGGTGGTGCGCATGTATTCGGCGTAACCGGCTCGTGTCTTCGCGAGACTCGCTTCGAGCAACGGAATACCCGAGAGCTTCAGCAACAGCCACGCCATCAGCACGGGCGGCAAGAACGTCAGCCAGATCCACGGCGAGCCGATCGACAGCGCGATATACGATACCCAGTGCACGCATTCGAAAAAGTAGTTCGGATGCCGCGAGTAACGCCATAGCCCCTCGCGACAGACCTTGCCGTGGTTGGACGGATCGTTTTTGAAGCGGCGCAACTGACGGTCCGCGAGACCTTCACCCCCCACCGAGACGATCCAGATCGCTACCGCCAGCAGAATCCAGCCGGTGGCCGGTTCGCTCGAACGATAGGACGGCGCCAGAAACGCCACGGAGAGCAGCATCGAAATCACGACCTGCAACTGGAAAAACCAGAACATCCGACGCGGCGCGGCATCGCCCCACTCCTCGCGAAAGCGTCGGTAGCGGGCGTCTTCCGGCTGGCCGAAATTGCGCCGCCACAAATGCGTGCCAAGGCGCGCGCCCCAGATCAGGCCGCCGAGCGCGGCGAGCGCGCGGGTGGGCGAATCGCCCGTGCCGAGCACCGCGTACAACACCGCCACGGCGCCGAGCGAATACGCCCACACCGGATCGATCATGCCCGCATTTTCCGATTTCACTTGCCACGCCCAGACGGCGCCGAACACAAGCACGAGCCCAACCAGTGCAATCACGGCGACGGCGACAGGCGGCATGACATCCTCATCCAGGAGCGATGCAGCTTATACGCAGACAGGCAGGCAACGGATGCGGCGGCGCGTCAGGATCGCACCCTGCGATCGTTCCCTTTCGCTATTGCAAGCAAAAACATGTCTGAAGCAGATACCTCATAGGCCAATTCAATTGGCATGATGGCCGTCCGCATCCTGTAATGAAACTCCTGTTGTTTGCAGTTTGCCCCCTGCCAAACCCGGAGAACCTCATGGCTCAGCCCCAGACCAACGTTGACGAAGTTGTACAGGCCATTGCCGCGGAAACCAATACCCCCACGGAAACGGTCTCGAAGATCTACGCCGACACTTTGGCTAACTACAAGACTGATGCCCGCGTGTTCGATTACATGCCGCTCCTCGTGGCGAAAAAAGTGCGCGACACGTTGCGGCATTCCACAAGCCGAAAGAACTAGCGCGGCGGCCACCGCGCGGTCACACGCGCTCGCTCACCAGCGACCGCACAATCTGCGCAAGCCTCGCCACTAGCGCGTCCGCGGCTTCCGGCGCGATACCGGCGTATCCCAGCATGAAGCCGTTGTACTTCGTGCTATCTGTTGCGGGATCGCAGTAGGTGCTGAGCGGCGCGATCGTCAGGCCATGCGCGCGCGTGGCCACGGTCACGTCCGCATCGACCAGCGGCGCATCGAGACGAACCGTCAGATGCATGCCGCCGCTATCGGACGACACGGTGACGAGATCGCCCATGTGCCGCTCCAGCGCGGCCACGAGCGCGGCGCGGCGTTGCTGGTAGATCCGTCGCATGCGTCGCAGGTGACGGGCGTATTTGCCGCTCTCGATGAAATCGGCCAACGCCATCTGTTCGGCCACGCGCCCCTGACGCGCGATCTCGCTGTGCGCAGCGTGCACCTCCTGCACCACATGGGCCGGCACGATCATGAACCCCATCCGCAAAGCCGGAAAGATCGTCTTGCTGAAGGTGCCCAGATAGATCACCGGCGCGTTCTCCGTCAGCCCCTGGATAGACGGCAACGGTGGCCCGTTGTGACGCAGTTCGCTATCGTAATCGTCCTCGATAATCCATGCCCCGCGCTCGATCGCATGTTCGATGATCGACCAACGGCGCTCGAGGCTCAACACGCTGCCGAGCGGGTACTGATGCGATGGCGTGATGTAGATCAGATGCGGCGGCGTGCGCTGCCAGTGTTCTTCGGTCGGCGCGATCCCGGCGGCATCCACGGGGATAGGCTGAAGGCTCAGTCCTGCCGCCTGAAACGCCGCCTTCGCCCCGTGATAGCCGGGGTCTTCCATCCAGACGCGCTCGCCCGGATCGGCCAGCATGCAGGCGCATAGATCGAGACTCGCCTGTGTGCCAGAGGTGATAAATACCTGCTCGGCCGAACAGCGCACGCCGCGCGACACGCGTACATATTCCGCAATCGCGCGGCGCAAGGCGGGATGTCCCGCGTTGTTGCGATAGTCGAGTTCACGCGGGTCGATCGAACGCCACGCGCGTTCCATGGAACTGCGCCACTGGGCCATCGGGAATTCGTTCAACGCGGGCACGCCGGGACGAAATGGTGTGGGGTCGTTCGCGCGCGTGCGTTCGCGCGGCAGGTCGGCCACGCGGCGCGACAGACGGCTGACCGGCACACCCGCGCTATCGACTTGCGCCGCGGGCGGCGCCGCCGCGCGGCTCACCATGCACACCACGGAGCCGTGACGGCTGGTGCTGACGAAACCCTCCTCGGTCAGTCGCTCGTACGCATACAGCACCGAGTTACGTGCAATCCCGAGTTGTTCGGCAAGCGAGCGGGTGGGAATGAGCTGACTGCCGTGCCGGATGTCGCCATCGAGAATGGCCCGGCGCAAACTTTCGTAGAGCAGGTTCTGCTGCGTGAGCTTGCGGCCGCCCAGTTGCTTCGCGAAGTTCGACATCAACAGGCCGTAGTCCAAATGCGTGGCTCCAGATAATTGCGGGTGCGTGGAGCTAACAATGGTGCCACAAATTTCTTAAGCTGACGGTATGGTCGTGCCGCGAGCCGCAGTGCCGGTTGCAGCGTGGAAGGGTACGAGGCACTTAACGATAAGGGTCGTTGACATGGATACCTCCGCTCTCGGCCGGTCCACTCATGGTGAAGCTGAAGCGCCGGTGCGCAGGCGCGGCGCGCTGATGAAGCGGGCGGCTTGGGTGCTGGCTTTTGTTCTCCTCGCGCTGGGCTATGACGCATTGGAGCCGGTGACAAACGCGCGTGCGCGGATGGACGCGTGTGTTGCTGCCTATGATGAGTCGCGAAGCGCGGCGGCGGCAAACCCGCAAACCGGGCAATCCGCACAATCCTCACAATCCTCACAATCCGCACAATCCGGCGAGAGGTACGACCGCGAACAGAGGCTCAGTGAAACGCTGCTCGCCTGTTCGACCCAACCCTGACGACGCGACCAACGCCATCCACGACATCACTTTCAACGATACCCAAACAAGGAGCCCCGCTCGTGACACAACCGATCCAGATCCGCCCCGTGACCACTGCCGATTTCCCCGCCTGGCTGCCGCTATGGGACGCCTACAACGCTTTCTACGGACGATCCGGCGAGACGGCGCTGCCCCGCGATATCACGCTGCTGACGTGGACGCGCTTCTTCGACGGCTATGAGCCCATGCATGCGATGGTCGCGGAACGCGACGGTCAACTGCTCGGCCTCGTCCACTATCTCTACCATCGACACACGACGATGGCCGGCCCGATCTGCTATCTGCAGGATCTCTACACGCTGGCGAGCGAGCGCGGCAAAGGCGTCGGGCGGGCGCTGATCGAAGCCGTCTACGAGCAGGCGAAAGCGGCCGGTTCGAGCCGCGTGTATTGGCAAACCCATGAGACGAATCAGACCGCGATGAAACTCTATGACCGCATCGCGGACCGTTCGGGTTTTGTAGTGTACCGAAAGGCGCTGTAGAGATTAAGCCTCCAACTGCTCCAGCACCTTGTCCTTCGTCTCGATGCCAAGGAAATGCACGGTCAAGGCCGCGAGGAACGGCACCGCCGCGAGGATATAAAACGCGATGTCGAGATGGCCGCCCACCATGGTCTTCGACACGATCGCCGGCGCGAAGATGGCCGCCACCTTCAGCCACGCGCCGCCCACGCCGCAGCCGAACGCGCGAATGCTGGTCGGATACAACTCCGGCGTGTACACATACGCTGTGATAAACCCGCAGGCAAGGAAGCCCAGCGCGAACGCGCAGCATGTCGCGACCACATACACCGACGAGTTGTGGAACACGCCGGCCAGCGCCAACGACACCGCGCACAGCACGAACGACAAATTGATGATCGGCTTACGCCCCACCTTGTCGACCAGCAGCGCGCAGGTCAACGAGCCGATCACGCCAAGCACCGATGCCGCCACCGCCAGATTCAACGCCAGTTGCAACGGCGCGTGATAGACCGTGCGATAGATAGTCGGCAGCCAGGTGGACAGACCGTACTGGATAAATCCGCACGTCACCCACAGCATCGCCACCGCCAGCGTGCGCTTCAGATAAGCGGGCCCAAACAGATCGCCGATCCGGCGGCGCGGATGGCGGTTCGCCATCGCATCGAATTCCGCAGCATGCTCGACCGGCGGCAGCGGGCCCTTCGCTGCGCGTTCGAACGCCAGCACGGCCGCATCCGCATCGGCCATCCGCTCACGCTCGGCCAACCAGCGCGGCGATTCCGGCACCAGCTTGCGCAACACGAAGAACAGGATCAACGGCATGCCGCCGATGAAATACATCGCCTGCCAGCCGATGCGCGGCACGATCCACGCACCCAGTGCGTTCGACGCGAGCAGTCCCACCGGAAAGACGATTTCATACAGGAGCACGAATCGTCCACGACCATGTGCGCGGCTGATTTCGTTGATGTAGGTCGCAGCCACCGGTAGCTCGCCGCCGAGGCCCAGGCCCTGAACAATCCGCAGCACGACGAACGCGGTAAACGACGGCGCAAACCCGCAAGCAATGCTCGTTACGCCGATAATCCCCGAGCTCACCGCAATCGCTCGCACCCGGCCTTTGCGTTCCGCATACCAGGGGAACACGAACGCGCCCACCAGTTGGCCGATCGATCCCGACGCAATCAGAAAGCCGATTTCCCACGGCGTGAGGCCCCACTTCTGGATCAGGATCGGCAGCGTGGCGGCGATGGCGATCACATCGAAGCCGTCGAAGAACGTCGCCAGCCCGATCAGGATACGCGCACGAATCTGCATGGCGTTGGCCGGCAAGCGCTCCAGACGCGCAATGATCGAGCCCCGGGTCACGGGGCCTGAGACACCGGCGCCGCTGCGGTCCCCCATGGTGTTGTCGATGGTTCTCATGCCGTTATCGCCGTCCGAAAAGAGTTACGCGAGCGCCGTGCTGGCGTCGGTCAGAGTTGCAAGGTCGATCGTGCGGCCCTGGTTCATCCATTTGCGCGCGAGTTTCAGATCGCGCGGCATGTTGATCGCAATGGCCCCGCGGATCGCGCTGTCTTCCACGTAGAAGAGCGTCGCGCGTTTGCCGGGCAGATCGCCGCGTACCGCGAGTTGCGCATCGTTGGGGATGTCGCCGAGAATCTGCAGGTTCACGTCGTACTGATCGGACCAGAACCACGGAATGTCCGCATACGCTTCGAACACGCCGAGCAACGCCTTCGCCGCGGAGATGGCCTGGTTCTGCGCGTTCGCCCACGACTCGAGCCGCACACGGCGCTTCAACCACGCGCTCGGATGATTCGCCACGTCGCCGCACGCGAAGATGCGCGGGTCCGAAGTCGCGCCGAAATGGTCCACCACAATGCCGTCGGCAACGGCGAGGCCTGCTGTTTCCGCGAGCGCCGTATGCGGCGTGAGGCCGATGCCGGCGACCGCGAAGTCGGCGTCGAGCGTCGTGCCGTCCGCGAGCGTGGCGCGCACGCGCTTCGCATCGTGCGGGTGATCGTCCAGCGAAACAAGGCCGGAATTCAGGCGCACGTCGACGCCGTTGGCACGATGCAGTTCGACCAGGAAATCCGAAATCGCCGGCGGCACCGAGCGCGCGCACAGACGCGGCGCGCCTTCAACCACGGTGGCCGCGACGCCCAGCTTGCGGGCAGTAGCCGCGACTTCGAGCCCGATCCAGCCGCCGCCTATCACCAGCACACGCTGGCTCGCACGAAGCCGTTCGCCGAGCGCGACGGCTTCATCGAGCGTGCGCAGATAGGCGATATTCGAGGTCTTCACCAGCGCGTCCGGCAGGCGCCGCGCCGCGCCGCCCGTAGCGATCACGAGGCGGTCGTACTGCACTTCGCGACCGGACTGCGTGCGTACGATGCGCTGTTCGCGATCGATCGCGGTGGCCGTGTCCGGCTGCCACGCTTCGATGTTCAGCGCGGCGAAGTCGTCCGGCTTGACGAGACGCACGGTGTCGATGTCCGCTTCGCCCGCCAGCACCGCCTTCGACAGAGGCGGGCGTTCGTACGGCAAATGGATCTCATCGGCGATCATCACGAGGCGGCCGTCGAAACCTTCCTTGCGCAACGTCTTCACGACCCAGCCCGCTGCCTGGCCACCGCCGATCACGACGATCGTGCGCGGTGCTTCCAGTCCGGCGTGGGCCGCTTGCGCGTGCTGAGTAGCAGCGTCAGTCATGTTTGCGCTCCGTCATGAACTTGCCTTCCGGCGCCTTGGCGTTTTTCTGCCGGCGCGTGTTGCCGTCAATGCCGCCGTCGATGGCCCATTCGGCGAACACGGTCGGACCCGGTTCGAAATCGCGCGGTTGCCATTCCGGCGTGAGCTGGTCCTCGTCCGCGTAATACTCGATCAATGCGCCGGCCGGGTTCTGGAAGTACCAGAAGTAAGCGGACGACACGGGATGGCGGCCCGGCCCGAGTTGCGTGTCCCAACCGCAGCGGCTGATATGCATGCCGCCGCCGAACACTTCGTGGATGTCGCGCACCGTGAAGGCGACGTGATTCAGGCCGCGCTTGCCATTGGGTAGCGCCAGCAAGAACAGATCGTGGTGACCGCCATGCGGCGCGCAGCGCAGGAACGCGCCACGGCCCGGATAACGGTCGGACATCTCGAACCCAAGCAGGTCCTGATAGAACTTCTCCGTTTCCGCGAGGTTGTTCGTGAAGAACACCACGTGCCCCACTTCCACCGGCTCCGCGCGTTCGTAAATCGGCGACGGTTGATTCACGCGCAACGTCTGGCCCCACACGTTCGACGGCGAACCGTGCGTGTCGAGCTCGCGCTTGCGTGTCACTTCCACGCGGATCGCCATGCCGTTCGGGTCGATACACCCCACCGCATCGTCCTGTTCGAAGTGACCCGGCTGCCCGGCGAAGCGGCCGCGCAACGCGTCGAGTTCGGCGCGCGTCGCCACGCCCCAGGTCACTTCGCGCAGCGTCGGACCTTCTTCGAAGGCAGGCGGCAGCGACGGGTCGTTTGCGTCGACGGCGAGAATCGTGCAACCGTTCAGCGATTCGAAGCGGGCGCGCGTTTCGTCGTGCGCAGTCTCTTTCAAACCCCAGTCGGCAAAAAAGCGCCGGCAGGTTTCGAGGTCCGTTACACCGTAGGTGATCTGTTCAATACCGAGAATCGTCATGTCTTGCCCCGTGTTTCCTAGTTCGCCCACGCCAGAGGCGCGTCGTTCAAGCCCCAGTAGAGGCTCTTCTGCTGCATGTATTCGCGGATGCCGAGGCGCCCCTTCTCGCGGCCCATCCCGCTCTCCTTCCAGCCGCTGAACGGCGTCGAGATCGAGAACAGCTTGTAGGTGTTGATCCACACCGTGCCCGCTTCGAGCGCACGCGCGACGCGCCACGCACGCTTGTAGTCGCGCGTCCAGATGCCCGCGGCGAGGCCGAACACGCTGTCGTTGGCTTCCTTGAGGAGCGAGGCTTCGTCGTCGAACGGCATCGCCACCAGCACCGGTCCGAAGATCTCTTCCTGGCAGATGCGTGCGCTGTTCGACAGGCCTTCAAGAATGGTCGGCTGATAGAAGTTGCCGGCTTCGCGTCCATCGCCTACGGGACGTTCGCCACCGCACAGCAAGCGTCCACCTTCTTCCAGACCTAAAGCCACATACCGTTCCACCGATTCGCGATGCGCCGGCGTAATCAGCGGACCCATTTGCGTTTCGGCGCGCGAAGGATCGCCGACGCGCAACTTGCGTGCGCCTTCCGTCAAACGCTTCATGAACGCGTCGTAGATCGGCCGTTGCACGAAGAGGCGCGAGCCCGCGATGCACGCTTCGCCCGACGAGCTGAAAATGCCGTACAGCACGCCGTTGACGGCGTGATCGATGTCCGCGTCGTCGAACACGATGGTCGGCGACTTGCCGCCCAGTTCCAGCGACACCGGCATCAGCTTGTCCGCTGCAATTCGCGCGATGCCGCGGCCCACTTCGGTGCCGCCGGTGAACGACACTTTCTTCACGAGCGGATGGCGCACCAGCACGTCGCCAATCACCGAGCCCTTGCCGGGCAACACGCTCAGCACGCCCTTCGGCACGCCGGCTTCTTCGCAGATGCGCGCCAAAGCGAGCGACACCAGCGGCGTCACTTCAGCAGGCTTCAACACCACCGCGTTACCGCCCGCCAACGCCGGGGCGAGCTTTTGCGCATCCGAGGCGATCGGCGAATTCCACGGCGTAATGGCCGCGATCACACCAATCGGCTCGTGCACGCTCATCGTCATGTAGTCGCCGCGCGAGGGCGTGAGTTCGTCGTCGAGCGTTTCAAGGCACGCGGCGAAATAGCGGAACGTGTTCGCCGCGCTCGCCACCAGCACGCGCGTTTCGCCAATCGGCTTGCCGTTGTCGCGCCGCTGCAGGTTGGCAAGCGCTTCGTGCCTGGCCATGATCAGATCGGCGATGCGATACAGAATCAGCGCACGCTGATGCGGCTTCAGGCCGGCCCAATCCGGTTTGCGCCATGCCGCGTCCGCCGCTTCGACCGCGTCGCGCGCGTCGTCAGCGTTGGCTGTAGAGATTTCCATATTGACCGACTGATCCGCCGGATACAGGCTTTTAAACGGGTTGCCACGCCCTTGCCGCCATTCTCCGCCGACAAAAATATCGCCGGTGGGCACGAGGCTGGTATCGAAGTGAGTCATGTCGGTCATCCGCTCAGTTACATCAATTCAATCAGGTCAAATCACACAGCGCGCCGCGCGGTTGCGCAGGGCACGGATCGCGCTGAATGCGGTCAGCGCGGAAGTCTTGGGGTTGTCGGGCAACGGCTTGCCGCTCATCTCCAGCGACATCTCGCCGAACGCGCCGCGCGCCAGAATCCGGTGCACATTGCGCGTGACCGCCGGGTCTGCGATCAGCCGCACAATCGTCTGATCAAGACCGAGACCCGCGAGCGCTATCGTCGCCGCCACGTTGGCATTCTTCGGATAAAGCCGTGCCGCTTCGCGTGCACTGCCTTCGAAGATGATCCGCTCTTCCGTCAGCGTCTGCAGATCGCAGACCTCTTCGGCGGGCGTGCCGAGCCAGCCTGTGGGCGGCTTGCGGCCCGTGTACAGCACTTCGTCGAGGCCACCCAGTTTCGCCGCGGCCAGCGCATCTACGCCGCCAATCGCACCGGACAGCAAGGTCAGCGTCGCATCGCCTTCATCGGCTGCAACGGAGAGCGCATCGAGCAGCATCACGTCGGACAGCGCACCGATTGAAGCCACCGCGCAGTCCGTACCGGCTCTCAGCAACGGAACGACATGATCGACCAGCGCACTGTGGCCCGCGCATTCCAGCGCGAATTGCGGACGGCTGTTCAACGCCGCCACCGACGACACCACATCCACGGATGCACCCACCACTTCACGCACCGAAGCGGCATGGCGCTCGGGCACGATCACATGCGAGACGCGCACCTGGGGGTCGGCGACGACCGAGCGATACACCGCCTGGCCGATCGCCCCAAAGCCGATCATCGCGACATCGACAGGTGCGTGATGCCCCGGATGTCCCAACTGGCGACCATCAAGCATGTTCGGGCTCCTGCTTCTTGACCGGCGGCCCGGCAAACGCGGTGGCAAACGAGCCGACCGACAGCATGTCCACTTCCACCAGCACCGGACCGGTCTTCGCCAGGCCTTCGCGAATGATCTCGTCCGCGTCGTCGAGCGACTTGATGCGGTAGTGCGTAAGCTTCAGGCTCTCGCAGAACTGCGCGAAATCCGGTTGATGCAGGTCGACGAAGCAACGACGGCCGCCGTAGTGCGCGTCCTGAATGTTGCGGATCACGCCGTAGCATTGGTCGTTCATCAGCACGATCATCACGTTGGCGTTTTCCTGCACGGCCGTCGCGAGTTCGCCGACGTTGACCATCAGGCCACCGTCGCCCACCAGGCACACGGTCTTCGCAGCGTTTTCAGCCAGCGCCGCACCGATCGCCATCTGCATGCCCTGGCCAATGCCGCCGCCCAGCGCGTGCACGCCAGCGCGCGGCGAGAAGATCTTCAGCAGACGGTTGCCCCACGTGCTGTTCGAGATCGTGACGTCGCGCACCCAGTTGTAGTCCGTGCCGACCGAGCGCTGCAGCGCGTCGACGAGACGCTTGTACGGGCCGAGCCCCTTGCCCACATCGGCCACGGCGATTTCGCGCGCGGCGGCCAGATCGGCGGCGAACGTCGGATCGACCTTCAAACGGCCTTCGAGCAGCGTCGCCAGTTCTTCCAGCACGGAGACGGCGTCGCCATGCACGAACAGTTCGTTGCGATAGCCGCGGTTGTCGGCCAGTGCGTCGGCGTCGATGCGATACAGCGGTTGCGGCAAGGCGAGCTTGTACTTCAGCGTTTCGTTGCCGCGCAGACGCGAACCGACCACGAGGACCGCGTCGCAGGTCTTGTAGAAACTTTCCACCGAGGCATGCACGTTGAACGCGCCGAGTGTCGCCGGATGATCTTCCGGCAGAATGCCGCGGCCCTGCACGCTCGTCACGACACCGAAGCCGAGCGCCACCAGACGCTCCACCGCGGCACGCGCATGGCGCGTGCCGCCGCCCAGCCACAGCAGCGGGCGCCTGGCCTTCACCAAGGCTTCGGCGAGCTGCTCGACGCGCTTGCTGTCGTGCGTCAGGGTGGTCACGTGCGGCGCGGCCATGTCGGCGGGCCATTCGATTTCTGCGGCCTGAATGTCAATCGGAATCTCGACGCTCACCGGACCGCTCGGCGCCGTTTGCGCGACGCGCACGGCTTCGCGGATCGTCGGCAGCGCGGTTTCAGCGGTACGCACGCGATACGCGGCCTTCGAGATCGACGACAGCATCGACAACTGGTCCGGCGCTTCGTGGATATACGCGAGGTCCTGATCGAGGTACTCGGTTTCGATCTGGCCGGTGATGTGCAGCAGCGAAGTGCCCGCCGTCAGCGCTTCAACCATCGCACCGGCCGCATTACCGGCTGCCGTACCCGTGCTGGTGAACGCCACGCCGAGGCCGCCCGACACGCGCGCGAGGCCATCGGCCATGTTGACCGCGCCGGCTTCGCCGCGCGCGCCGACATAGCGGATGTTGCCGCGATTGTTGATCGCGTCGAGGATCGGCATGTTGTGAATCGAAATCACGCCGAACGTAGTACGAACGCCGCATTGCTCGAGAAAGGCGGCAATCAGCTCGCCGACGGTGGTTTTATTAGACATGTCGTGCATTGCCTCCAGAGACATCGATATGACTGCCCGTCGTATAGGACGACAGGTTCGTAGCCAGATAAAAGAGTGCCTGCGCGGCCTCTTCGGGACGGCCGAAGCGGCCAAGCGGAATGTTTTTCTTGCGTGCGAGCTCACCGGTCCAGTCTTCCCAGCTTTGACCGGGCTGCGCTTGCGTCTCGAAGCGGCGGCGCCATTGGCCCGACTCGACGATGCCGATCAGGATCGAGTTCACGCGGATGCGCTGCGGCGCAAGTTCGACCGCGAGCGACTTGATCAGACTCAGCAAGCCGGCGCGCGCCGAAGAGGTCGCCACCATATGCGGCTCAGGCTGCAGCGCCAGCAGCGAATTCACGCAGACGATCGACGCGTTACCCGCGCCGGCCGCGTCGCGCAGCATCGGCAGAAACGCACGGGTCGGGCGAATCACGCTGAAATACTTCAGGTCGAGTTCTTCGCGCCAGGCGTCGTCGGTGGTGTCGGCGAAGGTCGACACGCGGCCCTGGCCGGCGTTGTTCACCAGCATGTCGGTGCGGCCGAAACGATCCTGCACGGCCTGCGCGAAGGCGCTCACTTCATCGGCGGCGAGCACGTCGCAACGCACCGCGAGCAATTGCGCCGCCGGGAATGGCGCCCGCAACGAGGCTTCCGCCTGCGCGAGCCGGTCGGCATCGCGACCGCAGATCGCCACCGAGGCGCCCGCGCGCAAAAACAGTTCGGCAGTAGCGAGACCGATGCCGGACGAGCCGCCCGTCACCACCGCCACCTGTCCGGTCAAATCGATTTGAATCATCAGATCCCCAATGCCTTCATGTATTTGCTGCCCGCCCCCGGCCCGTGCTTCGGACGGTAGTTCAGGCGCTGCGAGAGTTCGTCGGCCGCATGGCGGACCTTGTCGATCAGGCCGCTGTCGAGCAGCGCCGCGTCGATCTCAGGACGGGGAATCGTCGTCGTAATCACCGCGACGATGCGGCCTGTGTCGTTGCGCACCGGCGCGGTCACCACCGAAATGCCGCGCTCGAACGACGACTCGCTGATCGCGAAGCCGCGCTGCGCGTCGTCGCGAATCCGTTCGTATAGCTCATCGATCGTCTCCGGCGTGAGCTTCGTAAAGCGATGCAGCTTCGGCTCGGGATACAGCCTGCGCAAGTCGTCGAGCGTCAGGTCGCCCATCAGCACCTGGCCATGCGTCGTGGCGTGAGCGGGCAGACGTGTGCCGACGTTGACCTTCACCGAACTGAAGATCGGCGTATGGCTTTGCGCCTTGGCGACGAACACGACGTCGCGTCCGTCGCGAATCAGGATGTGGCTCGTCAGGCCCGTCTCGTTGCGCAAGGCCTCGATGATCGGCAGGCCGAGGTCGGTCAGTTCGAGCGAGCTCAGATATTCGAAGCCGAGGCGCAGCACTGCGACGCCGAGGCGATAGTTGCGGTCCTTGTCGGCACGCTCCAGAAAACCGAGCGATTCGAGCGTCTGCAGCAGACGGAATACTGTGGTGCGAGGAATCTTAAGGCGCCGGGACAATTCCGGTGCACCTAGTACCGGCTCGCGAGGCGAGAACTCGGTGAGAATCTTCAGACCGCGTTCGAGACCCGGCACCTTGTAGCCGGTGTCGTCTCCGGTGTCGTCCCGGGTATTGCCTGTTTCGCGCTCGGCGCTCATCGTGTCGGGCGTCATTCAGTGGCTCCGTGGTGCCGCGCTGGCGCGGCAGAACGTGTCGATGATCGCGGTGTACGCGTCATCGGCTTCGATATAACCGGCATGGCCCGCACGCGGCACGATCTGCAAAGGCGTGCACGCAGACAGGGCCAGCCGTTCGCAGGCGGATGGCGGCGTGATGGTGTCGTCGGCGCCCACCACCACGTTGATGCGGCCGTGGAAACGGGCAAGGTCGGTGGCGAGATCGGCGTTGGCGAGCAGGTGTGTGGCTTGCGCATAACCGCGCGGCACGATGCGCGCCATGTTCCAGCGCACCCAGGCGCGGGCCGTGTCGTCCGCATGTTGCGACAGCATGTTCGCGCTGCGTTTTTCGGCGAGGCCTGCGGGGCCGAGCTCGGCGAGCATGGCGAGACGCTGGTCGCGCTTCGTTTCGCGCACGTCGGCTGCGGCCGCGCCATAGCCGCCGGCGGGCGAGATCAACAACAGGCCGACGACACGCTGCGGATTCGCCGCAGCAAATGCGCCCGCGATGATCGCGCCCAGCGAATGGCCGACCAGCACGCAACGCTCGATACCCAGCGCGTCGAGCCAGTCGCGCAGTACTTCCGCATAGTCCGTCGCTTCAGGCGAAGCAGAGGTAACCGGCGTGGACGCGCCATACCCCGGCGCATCCCATGCAAGCACTCGCCGCGTGCCGTCCAGCGCTTCAAACTGCTGCACCCACGACGCCGCACCCGAGCCGATGCCATGCAACAGCACAAGCGGCAACGCGCCGTTGTTCGCCAACGCCGCGCCTGCTTCGCGATATCCCACGCGCTGCCCCGCCGCGGTGACGGTCTGCTGCGCGAGAAAGCGCGCAAGACGCGCTTCGAGCGGAGCGGCGAGATCGGCAGTGACGGATGGGACAGCGGACATGGTTTCTATCTGCGAGGGCAAGGTGAAGTGGCTTCGGTACGGCAACCGTGCGTTGCACGGTTGCCGTGTGGACTATCTCTAGCGCCTGGCGCTTAACGCTTCAGCTTGGCAAGCGGCGAATCCGGCGGATACGTCGGCGTGATCGGCTTCGGCGAACCGAGCATCACGCACATCAGCGCATCTTCTTCGCCGATATTCACTTCCGTGCGATACACGCCCGGCGGCACCGAGATCAGATCGCGTTCGCCCAGCACCGATTCCCACGTCTCACCATCGCGCTCGCAGATCACTTTCATCTTGCCGCGCAGTACGAAGAAAATTTCTTCGACATCCATATGAATATGGCTCGGGCCGATGTTGCCGGCCGGAATCACCATCGTCGAAAACGTGAAGCCGCCTGCCGGCACCGTGTTGACGTCCTTGGCGACGCCCGTGCCGCCCGTGCCGACATAGCGCATCTGCGCACGGCGATACTTCGGGTCGTAGTCGGCCTGGAACTTCAGCGCGTCCCAGTCGTAACGACGCGTTTCAAGGCGCGCGACGCGCGTGTCCATCCACTGCGCAAAGCTGGCTTCCGTGGGTTGATCCCACGACTTACGTTCGATATCGGTGTCCGCCATCTCTTTCTCCTTTCGGTCAAGACAAGATCAATTCATCACAAAGCCGCCGTTGACCGGCAGCAACTGGCCGGTCACGAAACGTGCGGCATCGGACAACAGGAACAGGACCGGTCCCGTCACATCGTCGGGGACCTGGGCGCGGTTCAGCGCGCGGCCTTTCAGGTAGTACTCGTGGCGCTCGGCCGGCACGTAGGCGGTGGCTTCGACTTCGGTGAGGCCCGGCGCAATCGCGTTGACCGTGACGCCATGCACACCGAATTCGCGCGCCAGCGAGCGCGTCATCGCAATCACGGCGCCCTTGCTGGCGACATACGCCAGCAGCTTCGGCGCGCCCCACATCGCCGTATCCGAAGCGATGTTGACGATGGCGCCGCGGCCCGAGTCACGCAGATGCGGCAGCGCTGCCGTGCTCATCAGCCAGGTACCGCGCACGTTGACGTTCATCACGGCGTCCCATGTATCCACCGCCAGCTCGCCGGCGAACTTGCCGCCCGAGTTGGTGATCGCCGCGTTGTTGATGAGCGCGTCGAGACCGCCGAGTTGTGCAACCGCTTCGGCCACGAAGCTCTGAACGTTCGACGGCTCGGCGAGATCCAGCGGCAGGAAATGCACCGCATGACCTTCGCCCTTCAGGGTCTCGGCGAGTACACGGCCTTCCTCGTGCAACACATCGCCGAACGCGACTTGCGCGCCGGCTTGCGCCAGCGACCGCACAAACGCCGCACCGAGACCGCGCGCGCCGCCCGTGACGATCACGCGCCGTCCGTTCAGCGCCGCGAGCGCCGCGTTGGCGTTATGCATGGCTATGTCCTGCGGCTGCGCCCGCTGCAGTAGTCGCCGCTTGCTCACGATGCGCGGCCAGTGCGTCGAAGTCCTGCTGCGCACGCTGGCGCAACATGCGACGCACGCGCGTCATGCCGACATCGTGCTGATAGAGGAATTCGTGCTGACGCGCGTTCGGCGCCATGCTTTCGAGGACATAGCGGTCCTGTTCCAGCACGTCCCAATGCAGACCTTCGAGGCGGTTGCGATACAGGAAGCGCCATGCGTCGCGCTGCCAGCCGGAAACCTTGCGGGTACGCCAGAAGTAAACCTGGCAATTGTTTTCGTCGACAGGAACGGCGAAGCCGATGATCCCGAAGTTGCCGCCCGGGCCGAATTTCTTCTTGTACGGAATCGCAAGACGCATCCACAGGCAGCCGGTTTCGCCGAGTTCGACCCAGTCGAAGTTGACGTCGCGCTGGCCGACCTTCTCGAACATCAAACCGGTGTCGGTCTTGCGCACGCGCATGTCGGCCTGCTTGTCGCCTTCAGCCATCGAGTGCGAGGTGGCATGCAGATACGCGCCGTGCATTGGGTCCATCACGTTGTCGATCGCGTACTGGTAATTGCACTTCCAGTTCGACATGCAGAGGAAGCTCGCGTACTCCTCGCCCACCAGTTCTTCCGGCAGTACGAGCGGCGTGGGCTCCTTGTGCGCGTCGTCGCCGAACCACAGGAAGATCGCACCGGCGCGCTCTTCAACCGGATACGACTTCACGCACTTCTGGCCTTCCAGCGGGCAGTTCGAAACGGCCGGCACCTTGGTGACCGTGCCGCCGCCGTCGATTTCAATACCGTGGTACCAGCACGCAACGCTGCCACCGAGATTCCAGCCGAGCGACAGACGCGCGCCGCGATGCGGGCAACGGTCTTCGAGTGCGCGGACCTGGCCTTCCTGATCGCGCCACAGCACGATCTGATCGCCGAGACGCGTCAGGCCGATCGGTGCATTGCCGACCTGCCAGCTCGGGGCGACCGGATACCAGTAGTTGCGCAGACCGAGGTCGAGGTAAGCCTGAAGCGGATCGGCGGCGCCGTGGTCCGTCGTGGTGTGGGATGTGGGGGACGTCATGAAGAGACTCCGAATGCGGGAACGGGGCGACGGGTTCGCGTAGTTATCTGGGTAGCGCGCTTATTCGGCGAGCAGGCGGAATTCGGCGGCGAGTCGTTCGGCCGTCCACGTCGCGCCTTCCGGCGTCCGGAAGCCCACGCGGTTCAGCCCGGCAACGACTTCTTCCAGTTCCACTGCGCCTGCGTCGAACACCTTTTCGAGCGCATCGCCGAAGTCGTTCTCGTACTGCGTCGGCTCGGCCTTGCGGTTTTGCCACACGAGGTTTTGCGCCTCGCCCGGCTTTTCGATGACGCCCTTGCCGGCCACGTTGTTCGGCTGCGGCGCGAGCCACGGCTTCAGGGAGGGATTGAATTTCACGGCTTGCTCTCGCATGTCATTCCACCTTGATCTGGATTTCTTCACCGGCGAGACGAACCGCGTACACCTTCAGGTCGCGACCGCCCGGCTCTTTCAGGCACTTGCCTGTCGGGATATGGAACACGGCTTCGTGCAACGGGCATTCGACGGTATCGCCGTCGACAAAGCCCTGCGTCAGCAACGCGTACGCATGGGGGCAGACGTTTTCCAGCGCGTACAGCGCATCGCCCACCTTGTAGATGCCGATCTCCGTGCCGTCGAGCTTGAACTCGAGCGGCGCGTCTTCGGACAGTTCGCCGGCATGTCCGGCGCAACGCCATTGTTCACTCATGTGCTACCTTCTCCTGAAGCCCACACGTTCCACTGGAGGAACGTCAGTTCGTGTATGGACAATTATAGGAGTCGTCCCAGCAAGAAAAAATAAAAATCTGTGGCGTTAGGGGAAAACACTGATGTGGCGTAGGAAAGACATGACTGCCCGTACCGGCCAGGCAGCGCCCCGACCGTACATGTCTATTCCGTAAGGCTTTTCTCTCGACATCCTCGGCAACCGTCCACCTGGCATTCGGGTTTCCTCGGGGCTCGAAAATTTATTTTGACCACTTCTGAAAACCCTATACTTTCCATAGGCGATACACACGCCCATAGGTGGAACAAATAAGAAGCGAAGTTTTGGCGCATAAACCACGACTACCGCTCATTCACTCAACGCAATACGGACGGCGGAATGGGATCTAGCCATTCGTCATATGATCAGGAGAACCAACGGTGAAAAGAATCATTGCAGTCGGGCTTACCGCGATGTGCGCCGCGACAGGGGCGTGGGCACAAAGCAGTGTCACGCTTTACGGCAGCCTGGATGCCGGAGTCGCGTACGTCAGCAACGTGGCTGGCGGAACGAAGTGGATGGCAGAACAGGGCAACATGCAGCCTGACCGTTGGGGCCTGAAGGGGGTCGAAGATCTGGGTGGTGGCCTGCACGCGATCTTCCAGTTGGAAAACGGCTTCGCGACGACAACTGGTGCGATGTCTTCGCCCGGCACGCTGTGGAACCGCCAGGCGTATGTGGGTTTGAGTTCGGATCAGATCGGCACGCTCACGCTGGGTCACCAGACGCCGTTCAATTTCGACGTGCTCGGCCCGCTTAGCACGGGCTATCTCGCCGCCAGTTGGTTTGCGTTCCACCCCGGCAATATCGACGAACTCGCCGACACGAGCATCGTGCCGTTCAACAACTCGGTGAAGTTCCGCTCGACGAGTTTTAGCGGCTTCTCAGTCGGCGCAATGATGGGTCTCGGCAACACGACCGACTTCGCCACCGGCCGCACCTTGAGTTTCGCGGCGAGCTACGCGAACGGTCCGTTCAAGGCCGGTGCCGTGTACTCGAACGAGCATAACCAGACGCCGTCGATCGTCACGACGGGCATCACGAACTTCCAGGGAATGACGGCCGCCAACTACACGGCGGACAAGATGGAGAACATGGGTGCCGGCTTGTCGTATCAGTTCGGCAACCTGCTGGTGCATGGCCTGTACACGCGCGTGAAGCTGGACAATCCGGGGTACTCGAGCACGTATCAGAGCTACGATGCCGGCGCGAACTATCAGTTCACACCGTTTAACAGCGTGGCGGGCGGCGCGGCAACGACGAGCTTCGACGGTCATCGCTGGACGCAGTTTGAGATCGGCGATATCTACGCGCTGTCGAAGTCGACGCAGGTGTATGTGAATGCGCTATACGAGCGGGCGGGTTCGAATACGGACGCTGCGTTCTTCACGGCAGGTGTCTCGAACAGCCGCAATCAGACCATCTTTCTGACGGGCGTTCATCACTCGTTTTAAGCGGGTCTGCGGTCGGCTGTCGGGTGGCCGGCGGCCGGCGGCGAAGGGGCCGGTCAGCAACTTCGTGTTGCTGACCGGCCTTTTGTGTTTGAGGGTTTTACGCGGCGGGTTTGGCTTGGGCTTGGGCTTGGGCTTGGGCTTGGGCTTGGGCTTGGGCTTGGGCTTGGGCTTGGGCTTGGGCTTGGGCTTGGGCTTGGGCTTGGGCTTGGGCTT
>NZ_JBNDJO010000014.1:0-263553 GCF_050434965.1 Paraburkholderia sp. GAS38
GTCGACGCAGGCTTCGTGCCGAACGACTACCAGGTGGGCCAGACCGGCAAGATCGTCGCGCCGCAACTGTACGTCGCGGTGGGCATCTCGGGTGCGATCCAGCATCTGGCCGGCATGAAGGACTCGAAGGTCATCGTGGCAATCAACAAGGACCCGGAAGCGCCGATTTTCAGCGTCGCCGATTACGGTCTGGTGGGCGATCTGTTCACGGTGGTGCCGGAGTTCGAGGCAACACTGTCTCAAGTGTAGTGCGAGGGAAGGCCAACGTATAAAGAGGTGACAGGTGAGCAATCTGAGCGAGATGGGGCATGTCCGAGCGGTGGCGGCCTTGGCCGCTAACGCCGAAGATGCTTCCATTTGGCGGTGGTTCGCTCTACTCCTTGAAGAGAGGCGAATTCGCTGGTGCTGCAGCGGTGAAAATTGGCTCGTGAGCGTCGATAACAGACACGTTGCCACGGATAGCAGCTTCGATACAGCGATCCGGATCGCGAGGGAAACCGTAATATCAAAGTAGGCCGTATCGCAGCGCCTAGCGCGGAGCGGACGCGCGTGCACATCGGTTTTGCCTCGCAGAATTTCTACTGGAAATGTGGGTGAAACGCCGCAAACCGAGGTTGCATTGGCGGGGTACCCGACGGTGAACAGTTAATGACGAGGTGAGTATTACTGGGCGATGAATTCGCATTCGTTGGACGTCAGCGTCGATTGCGCATCGATGACATATGGTTTCGTGTGGATCTCGTCTTCTTCCACCGCCGTCTTCGTTGTTTGATCATTATCGATCTGAAGGCTGGGCGTTTCAGCTATGCCGACGCCGGGCAAATGCATCTCTACCTCAATTACGCCAGGGAACATGGGATGCTGCCTGGCGAGAATCCTCCCGTGGGCTTTATTCTGTGCACCGAGAAGGGGGCGGCCGAGGCACATTACGCCCTCGACAATCTGGCCAATAAGGTTCTGGCGGCAGAGTACCAGACGGTGCTGCCCGACGAGCAACTGATTGCCGATGCATTGCAGCGTTCGCGGCAAGAACTTGAGGATCGGCGACGTCTGCAGGACGGCAAAGGGGACGAGTCGTGACTTCGCAAAAGAGGCAACATATCTCGATTGGCCTGGTTGTTCTGGGCCCGATGTGGGAGCGCGTCGACAAGCGCTTCCGCGGCCTCTATCTGACTGAACCCGAAGCCGCCGCGCTGAATGCAGCTTCCCGCGCCGTATGATCGCTTTCGCAAAGCGGGCACCGCATCCGCGATCAGTTCATACGCAATTCCATACAACGTTCCTGTACCATCTACTGATCGAATTCTATTCACGCCGGTATGAGTACAGACAGTAAATCCCAGCTTCCGCTATCGTCGTCTGGGCCGATTCGGATGGCCGACGTCGCGCGCCTCGCAGGCGTGTCGAAAATGACGGTCTCACGGGTTCTCACGGGGCAGCACGTCGGGGCCGAGACGCGGGAGCGCGTACTGCGGGTGGTCGCGGAAACCGGCTATGTCGCCGACGCGAGCGCCGGTGCGCTATCGTCAGGGCGGTCGAATTTTGTCGTCGTGCTGGTGCCGTCGCTCTCCAGCTCCAACTTCTCCGACATGGTGCGTGGCATCAACGACGTCGTTGAATCGCGCAATCTGCAGTTGCTGCTGGGTAACACCGACTACATGCTGGAGCGCGAGGAGGCGCTGATCAAGACGCTGCTGCGCTATCAGCCGCGCGGCATCGTGCTGGCGGGCGGCCACCACACCGAGGAGGCCCACTCGCTTCTGACGCGCGCGCGGATTCCGGTGATCGAGACGTGGGAGTTGCCACGCCATCCGATCGACCGCGTTGTCGGCTTCTCGAACGCCGAAGCCGCGAGCAGCATGGTGCATTATCTCTACGCACGCGGTTATAAGCGCATTGGCTTCGTCAGTAGTGCGTCAAAACTGGACCTGCGCGGTATCGCGCGGCGCCGTGGGTACCTGAACGCGGTGCGTGCGGAGGCCCGCCATGAGGCGCGCGACATCACGCAAACCGAATGGACCACCAACATGGCTCACGGCCTTGCAATGGGCCATGGTGCAGCGGCGCTCGGCCAGTTGCTCGAACGCTGGCCGGATACCGACGCGGTGATGTGCGCGAGCGACATTCACGCGTTCGGTGTGATCATGGCCTGCCATCGGCGCGGCCTCGTCGTGCCTCGCGATATCGCGGTGGCGGGGTTCGGCGATTTCGAGGTGTCGCGGCACTGCTACCCGACCATCACCACGATCGCCGTCGATCCTTACGGCATTGGTCATGCGGCCGGCGAGTCGCTGCTCACCGCGGTCGACGAGATCGACCACGGCGAGTTACCAAGCAAATCACGCCGCGAGAAGGAAGCGCCGGCGCGCGAGCGGCGCGAAACGCCGAAGCTCGTCAAGATCCACTACGAGGTCGTGCAGCGCGAGAGCGCTTGAGGCGCCCCCGGCGGCATCAATGATTGTGTCGCGACTCTCCCCGGGTTTCGATGATGTTCAGATATAGCGTGGCGGGTTCGAGGCACGCACCCGTGCCTTGCTGCCCGACCATGCTGCGGTAGATCTCTTCCCACGGCGTCTTGTGCTCCAGCTTGGGCAGCGTGTAGGCGGCCCGGCGCTGCGCCATTTCTTCGTCCGGAATCAGGACGTCGACCTTGCGCGAGTTGAGATCGATGCGCAGGCGGTCACCGGTTCTCAGCAGTGCCAGGTTGCCGCCTACCGCGGCTTCCGGCGACACGTTCAGGATCGACGGACTCGCGGATGTGCCGCTCTGACGGCCATCGCCCAGGGTCGGCAGCGTGTCGATGCCCCGTTTGATCAAGGCTGCGGGCGGTTGCATATTGACGACCTCCGCGCCGCCCGGATACCCAACCGGTCCGCAGTTGCGAATCACCAGGACGGAATGATCGTCGACACCGAGTTCCGGATCTTCGATCCGCGCGTGATAGTCCTCGGGCCCTTCGAACACGATCGCCTTGCCTTCGAACACGTCGGGATGTTCGGGGTCCGAGAGGAAGCGTTTGCGGAACGCCTGATCGATTACGCTGATCTTCATCACCGCGCTGTCGAACAGGTTGCCCGACAGCACCACATAGCCGGCCGCTTCCCTGAGGGGATTGTCGTAGGCGCGAATCACCTCGCGGTCCGGTTCCGGCACCGCGGCAAGATCCTCCTCCAGCGTACGGCCTGTGACGGTGCGCACACTGCCGTCCAGCTTGCCGGCGGCAAACAGTTCGCGCATCACGGCAGGCACGCCGCCCGCGCGATGGAACGCTTCGCCGAGGAAGCGCCCCGCAGGCTGGCAGTCCACCAGCAGCGGTACGTCAGGGCCGAGACGCTGCCAGTCGTCGAGCGTGTGCTCGACACCCATATGACGCGCAATCGCGATCATGTGAATCGGACAGTTCGACGAGGCGCCGAGCGCCGCCGCTGCCACGACCGCGTTTTCGAATGCGCCCTTTGTCATGATGTCGGATGGGCGCAGATTCTCCGCGACCATGTCGACGATACGCTTGCCGGTGTGATACGCGATCCAGCCGCGTTCGCGATGAGGCGCCGGAATCGCCGCGCAGTTAGGCAGAGACATGCCGAGCGCTTCGGCGAGCGAATTCATCGACAGCGCCGTGCCCATGGTGTTGCAGTGACCGGCGGATGGCGCCGAAGACGACACCTCCTCAATAAACTGCTCGTAGCCGATTTCGCCGGCCGACAGGCGCTTGCGGGCATCCCAGATCACCGTGCCGGAACCCGCGAGCTTGCCTTTCCACCAGCCGTCGAGCATCGGTCCGCCGGACAGCACGATTGACGGGATATTGACGGTGGCGGCCGCCATCAGACACGCGGGCGTGGTCTTGTCGCAACCTGTGGTGAGCACCACGCCATCGATCGGGTAGCCGTGGAGGATCTCCACCAGGCCCAGATACGCGAGATTGCGATCGAGCGCGGCGGTGGGCCGTTTGCCGGTTTCCTGAATCGGATGCACCGGAAATTCAAGCGGAATGCCGCCCGCGTCGCGAATGCCGTCGCGTACGCGCTGCGCGAGCTGCAGGTGGTGGCGGTTGCACGGCGCGAGATCGGAGCCGGTCTGTGCAATGCCGATGATCGGCTTACCCGATTGCAGCTCTTCGCGGGTAATGCCGTAGTTCATATAACGCTCGAGATACAGCGCGGTCATGCCGGGATCCGAGGGATCGTCGAACCAGCGACGGCTGCGCAGGCGTCGTTCGGGCGAGCCTGCGTCGCTCTTCGGGTTATCGTGGGGGGCGTTATCGTGAGACATGATGTTGTCCGTAGAGATGTGGGCGCGGGGAAGGGATCGTCAGTCCTTCCAGGCAATTATCGGGGATGAGCGTGAGTCGTCGGCGTCAGGTGCGCGCCTTGTGGGCCGTGTATTCGGTGATGAGCGGCTCGCCGGCGAAGAACGCCGCCAGATTGTTCCGTACCAGATGCGCCATTGCCGCGCGGGTTTCTACCGTCCCGCTGGCCCGGTGCGGCTGCAGCACGACGTTGTGCAACGCAAAAAAGCGCGGATCGATGGCGGGTTCGCTCCAGAATACGTCGAGTGCCGCACCGCGGATGCGCCGCTCCGTTAGATAGTTCAACAAAACCGGCTCGTCGATGATACTGCCCCGCGCGATATTGATGAGGAAGCTATCCGGTCCGAGCGCGTCCAGCACCTCGTGGCCAATCGACGCGCGATTGCTTCGGTCCGCAGCCGCGCAGATGATGAGGAAATCGCTATGACGCGCTAGCTCGACCGCAGTTTCATGAAACGTATAAGGGCTGTCGTCGAAGCGGTTGCGATCATGGTACGAAATCACCATATCGAACCCCGCTGCCCGTTTGGCGACCGCACGGCCGACGCGTCCGAGTCCAAGAATTCCCAGCCGCTTGCCGAACACGCGGGTGGCAAGCGGAATCTGCACGTGTCCCCATTCACCCGCACGCACAATCGCATCGTTCTGCGGAATGTCTCGGGCCACCGAAAGCAGCAGGGCGATCCCCAGGTCGGCGACGTCGTCGGTCAGGACGTCCGGCGTGTACGTGACACGTATGTTGCGCTGCGCGGCGCGTTCCAGGTCAATTGCATCCACCCCCACACCGTATGACGCGATGATTTCCAGGTGCGGCAGTGCGTCAATCAGCTTCGCGCTGGCGCCGGCTTCGCCATTCGTCGCGAGTGCCCGGATACGGGGTGCGATCTCCGCGAGCAACGCATCCGGGTCTTCCGCGTCGGCAAGCACGTGCAGCGTGTAATGCTGCGCCAGCGCCGCCATATCTGCGTCGGGATACCGGGTAACTACCAGTACCTCAGCCTTGTGCATGCTATCTCCTCATGTTAGAGTGGGCCTCGTTGGTTACCGGTAACCATAGCTTAACCAAACGCCAGTGTCCAGCACATCGAACGAATAAAAGAACGACAGAATTCCAGATGCACATACGTTTGCACAGGAGACGCAAATGGGTATGAAGGCATATGGATCCGGCTATGCGGCAGAGCCGATCCAGAGCATCTCGCTAGATGATGCAGGAGCTGATCAGGCGGCTAGCCAGGCACCGGTCTCGCCGGAGCAACTGCGGCGCGCCATTCTCACCGGCGGCGTCGGCAGCGCGCTCGAGTATTACGACTTCGCGATCTTCGGTCTGGCGACAGCCCTTGTTTTCAGGCACATCTTTTTCCCAACGCTCGGTGCGAACGCGGGCCTGCTCGCGAGTTTCGGCACGTATGGCGCGGGCTTTCTCGCCCGGCCGTTCGGCGGTCTGTTCTTCGGTTCGCTTGGCGACAGAAAAGGGCGCAAGTTTGTTCTGCTGCTGACCATCGCCATCATGGGCGTCTCCACGATGCTGGTCGGTTTGCTGCCGAGCGGTCCTGTCGGCGCGGTCGTTCTGGTCGCGCTGCGTCTCGTGCAAGGTTTCGGCGCCGGCGCCGAACAGGCGGGCGCTTCGACGCTGATGGCGGAAGTGTCGCCGGTTCCGCGGCGCGGCTTCTTTGCCGCACTGCCGTTCGTCGGCATCTTTGCCGGATTCGGCCTCGCGACGGCAACCTTTAGCGTGATGCAGCACACCCTCGGCAACGACGAAATCCTTGCATGGGCATGGCGTCTGCCGTTTCTCGCCAGCGTGGTGCTGATCGGCGTAGCGGTGTGGATCCGGCTGCGCCTGCGCGAAAGCCCAGTGTTCCTGAATCTCGAAGGGGCACGCGAAGTCGTTCGTTCTCCGATGAAAACCGTCATGACGACGGCGCGCCGGCCCGTCCTGGCTGCGGTGCTCATGCGCTTTGCCGAGCAGGGCGGCTCGACGATCTATACGACCATCGTGATTGCATTTCTGGGCGGCACGGTGGCGACGCGGATGGGCGTGCGCTCGTCCGATCTCGCCACAATCGGTACCACAGGTGCGTTGATCGCGACGCTCGCGAGCGCGATTACAACGCCGATGTTCGGCGCGTTGTCGGATCGTATCGGCCGCATTACGGTCTATCGCGCCGGCGCGATCTTCATGCTGCTGTGGTCGCTTCCATCGTGGTGGATGGTCAGTACGGGCAATCCGCTATGGATTGCTGTTGCGATGTTCGGCGGTCTGGCGATCGGTGCGAACAGCATGCTCGGCGCCCAATGCGCCCACTTCGCCGAACTGTTCGGCAACCGCTGCCGATACTCCGGCGTCGCGCTCGCGCGTGAGATTGGCGCGGTGTTGTCGGGCGGTCTCGCGCCGGTGCTCGGCATCTATCTGGTGGGACTGGCGGGCGGCGCGTTCTGGGTCATGGGCGTCTATACGGCTGTCCTGGCGACGCTGACCTTGATCGGCGTCGCGCTGTCGACAGAGACGCGCGGCCGCGATCTGACGGACCTCAACGATGCAATTCATTAGATTGTCATCCTGAACGATTGACACTGGCCGGTGTTCAACCGGCGGCGAACTGCGACTTCAACATAAGGGCGGAGCGACAAGATGGGCAAACGCGTGGCGGGAAAGAACATGCTGGTGACAGCCGCCGGCAAGGGCATCGGGCGGGCTAGTGCGCTGATGCTGGCGGCCGAAGGCGCAAGCGTATGGGCGACTGACGTCGACGAGGCCGCGCTCGCCGAACTGCAGACCTTGGCGCAGGGAACCGGCTCGCTGCGTACGGCGCGGCTTGACGTGCGCAATACGGCAGACGTGGAGGCTTTCGCGCGCGAAACCGGAGCGCTCGATGCGCTGTTCAACTGCGCTGGTTTCGTGCACGACGGCAGCATCCTGAAGTGCTCGGAGGACGACTGGGACTTCAGCTTCGATCTGAACGTGAAATCGATGTATCGGACCATTCGCGCGTTTCTGCCGCACATGATCGAGGCGGGAAAGGGCGGCTCGATCATCAACATGGCGTCGGCCGCATCGAGCGTGAAAGGCGTGCCGAACCGGTTCGTCTATGGCGCATCGAAAGCGGCGGTCATCGGCTTGACCAAAGCGGTCGCAGCGGATTTTGTCGGCCAGGGCATCCGCTGCAATGCGATCTGTCCCGGCACCGTGGAATCGCCTTCGCTGCATCAACGGATCGCCGCGCAAGCGGTCTCGTCGAAGCAGGACGAAGCTCAGGTACGGGCCGCTTTCATCGCGCGTCAACCTATCGGGCGGGTGGGGCGTGCCGAAGAAATCGCGGCGCTGGTGACCTACCTGGCTTCGGACGAATCGTCGTTCACCACCGGCGCGATTCACGTTATCGATGGCGGCTGGTCGAACTGATGCCGCGCTGCGGCGACTGATCTGGAGGAACGACGATGGATGGGAAAGTTGCGCTGATCACGGGCGCGGGGTCGGGAATCGGCCGTCACGTTGCCTTGGGCCTTTTGAGTCACGGCTACACCGTCGTGCTGGCGGGACGAAAGGAGCAGGCGTTGGCTGAAACGGCCGACATGTCCGGCTCGAACGCGACACGCGTGCACGCGATGGCCTGCGATGTTACCGACCCGGATGCCGTCAAGCATCTGTTCGGACAGCTCGAAGAAAAATTGGGCCGTCTGGATCTGCTGTTCAATAACGCCGGCACCTTCACGCCGCAAGCGTCGCTGGAAGACATCAGTTACGAACAATGGGTGCAGGCGGTCAATGTCAACCTGACCGGCGCATTCCTGTGTACGCAAGGCGCGTTCCATTTGATGAAGAAGCAGCAGCCACGTGGCGGGCGCATCATCAACAACGGTTCGATCTCCGCCCATGCGCCGCGTCCCAAGGCCGCGCCTTACACGGCAACCAAACACGCCATCACCGGCTTGACCAAGGCTTCTGCGCTGGACGGCCGGCCTTATGACATTGCGTGCGGCCAGATCGATATCGGCAATGCGGCAACCGATATGAGCGAACTGATGGCGAAAGGGACGCTGCAGGCCGACGGTTCGACCAGGGTCGAGCCGCGCATGTCTATCGACAACGTGGTCAAGGCGATCCTGTACATGGATAGCCTTCCGCTAGATGCAAACGTTCTGTTCATGACGGTGATGGCGAGTCATATGCCTTTTGTCGGCCGCGGCTAACGACAGTCGGCCGCAGCCACTGGTGCACACTATTCTGGAGACGAATGATGAAAGAAAAAACGGCACACTGCGCACGGAATCTGCTTTGTCTGGGCGCCATCCTGTTGGCGGGCGTCAATGCCCATGCTCAGGAAAAGCCCACGACGAATGCAAAGATCGCTTTATCCAACTCGTTCGCGAGCAATTCGTGGCGCCAGCAGATGCTGCAGGATTGGGACAAGGTCACGAAACAGGCGGTGGCCAACAAGGTCGTCGCCGCGGCGCCGAGTTTCACGACGGTGCAGAATCAGGCGACCGAGCAGTCTCAGCAGATTCAGAACATGATCCTGCAGGGCTATACCGCGATCGTCGTCGACGCGGCTTCGCCCACGGCAGTCAATGGGGCGATCAAACAGGCCTGCAGCGCCGGCATCGTGGTGGTGTCGTTCGACGGCACTGTCACGGAACCTTGTGCGTACAAGATCAGTATCGACTTCAAGCGCATGGGCCAGATGCAGATCGACTACTTTCACAAACGAAACCTGAAGGGCAACCTGCTTGAAGTGCGAGGCCTGGCGGGCTTCGTGGTCGACAACCAGATCCACAGCGGTGTCGAAGAGGGGCTCAAGCAATATCCGGAGTTCAAGGTCGTCGGCTCGGTCAACGGCGATTACACGCAGACGGTCGCGCAGAAGGCCGTCGCCGGGCTCCTGCCTACCCTGTCGGATGTGGTGGCGGTGACCACGCAGGGGGGCGACGGCGCGGGTACGGCGCGGGCCTTTATCGACGCTGGCCGAAAATTGCCCGTGGTGTTCATGGGCAACCGCTATGACGAACTGGAGTTGTGGAAGAACGAGCACGACAAGAACGGCTACGAGACGGAGTCCGCTTCTATCGTGCCGGGTGCCGCGACCTTTGCGTTCTGGTACGCGCAGCAGGTGCTGGCCGGTGCGAAGCTGCCGAAGGAAATCAATCTGCCGATTTCCGTCATTACCCAGAACGATCTGGTTCAGTCAATGGCAAGTACCCCGAAGGGTGGCGTCTATGACCAGACATTCACCAAGCAGCAAGTGATGGACTACGTCAAGAGCCATGCCGCAAACTAACGCATGCGTACCGGCAACGCGGGTGTGATATCCCATCTGGGTTGATTCGGGGTGAGTGGGGAGTGTTATGGCATTGAGTGCAGATGCAGCATTTGTCAGAACCGCGACGATCGGCAAGACCTTTGGTGCCGTGCGGGCGCTGGTCGATGTCAGCCTGGCGTTTTATCCGGGGGAGTGCGTGGGTATCGTCGGACACAACGGCGCCGGTAAATCGACGTTGATGAATATCCTCTCGGGGGTATTCAAAAACGACCACGGCGCGCTGTTCGTGGGTGGGAACGAGGTGGAGCATCACTGGAATACCCACGAAGCCATCCGGCACGGCATCCGCTGCGTCTTCCAGGAGTTGTCGCTCTGCCCCAATCTCAGCCTTGCCGAGAACATGCGTCTGCGGACTTCGCACGGCAACGGGCTGGGATGGCGCAAACAGGCCGGTGCGCAGTTGCTGGATGCGCTGGACCGGATATTCCCGGGGCATGGCCTCGCCCCACGCCAGATCATCGAGGACATCCCGATCACGAAACGTCAGATGGTGGAGATCGCCATGGCGTTTACGCCCGGCGACCACCCCCTGAAGCTGGTCATTCTCGATGAGCCCACTTCTTCGCTGGACGAACACTCGGCGAAGCAACTGCTCGGCTACTTGCGGGAGTTTGTGCGTGGCGGCGGCATCTGCATTCTGATTTCGCACAAGATGGCAGAGGTCATGAATTACAGCGACCGCGTCGTCGTGATGCGTGAAGGCGCTGTCGTCTACGAAAGTCCTACGGCACAAACCGACGTGGAGCGCGTGGTCGACGCAATGGGCCACGGTCACACGAACCAGGGCGACAAAGCGACAACCGCCCGGCAATTTCAAGCCGGTGAGTTGCAGATACAGGCGCGCCTGTCTGCGGAAAGTTTGCCGCTCAAGGCGTTCGAGGGCGAAATCATCGGACTGGCGGGGCTGGCCGGGCACGGCCAAACCCGCTTGCTCAAGCTGGTTCATGCGTTGCACAAGGGGCGTGCGGATCGGCTCGGCAATGAACGGCGTGCCGGCACGGCTTTTGTCGCCGGCGATCGTCAGAGCGACGGCGTATTCGGTTTGTGGTCGATTGCCAAAAACATGAGCTTGTCCTGGCTGGGAAAATGCGGGCGGGCAGGGCTGATTTCCTTCAAGGAGGAAGGCCGCCTGATCAGGCAGTGGATGGAAAAGTTGAAGGTGAAAACGCCCGACATGAATCTCCCCATCGATTCGCTTTCCGGCGGCAACCAGCAGAAGGTATTGTTTGCGCGTGCCTTGGGAGCGGATGCGCCGGTCATCCTCATGGACGATCCGACGCGCGGCGTGGATGTCGGCACCAAGTTTGAAATCTATAACATCATTCGATCGCAAGCCCATCAGGGGCGCACGTTCCTTTGGTACACCACCGAGTTCGAGGAGCTCTATCACTGCGACCGCATCTATGTCATGAACGAAGGCAAAATTGTGGGCGAAATCGCGAATGCGGATTTGAGTGAAGGCGAGCTGTTCCGCATGTCCTTCGAGGAGCTGGCATGAGAAATCTCCGCGCCAATACCTCCCGTTTGCTGTCTGCGCTCACCTTTGCGGTCCTGCTGGGGCTGATCTATCGAAATCAGCCGCTGGCGCTGTCGTATATGGGACTGACACTGCTATTGGGCGCCTCTGTCCCGATCGTGTTCGCAACCCTCGCGCAGATGATGATGGTGTCGGTAGGCGACCTGGATCTGTCCATTGGGCCGTTCATTTCGATGTGCGCCGCGATCGGCGCGGTCATCCTGCCCACCTCGCCCTGGCTCGCAGTCCTACTGTATGTTCTGGCGGTTGGCGTGTACGTGTTTTGCGGTGTCCTGATTCAGGTGCGGCAGTTGTCGTCGATTGTCGTTACGCTGGGTTTGTCGTTTATCTGGCTGGGCTTCGCACTGTTGCTGGTGCCGAGTCCAGGTGGTCAGGCGCCTCAATACCTCGTCGATCTGATGGCGTGGCAACCCCCATTCGTGCCGTTGCCTGTCCTGTTTGCCCTGCTCGCGGCGCTGATCGCGTATGTGATCTTTAATGTCACCGTCTTCGGTATTGTCGTGCGCGGCTTTGGCGGCAACCCCAAAGTGATACAGCGAAGCGGCCGCTCGAGCCTCGGTATTCACGCCGCCGTCTACGCGTTGGCAGGGCTATTCGGCATCGTCTCCGGCTTGCTGTTGCTGGGACAGACCACGTCGGCCGACGCCAATCAGGCCACCAGCTATACCCTGATTTCCATTGCGAGCGTCATCCTGGGCGGCGGTGAGTTCGTCGGCGGGAAGGTGTATGCGCTGGGAAGCGTGTTCGGCGCCTTGACCATGACGCTGGCGACGTCGTTTCTGAACTTCTACCAGGTGTCTTCGGACTGGCAAGTCGCCATGCAAGGCGTGATTCTCGTCGTGGCGCTGAGCTTGCGGACCGTGATCAACTATTCGGGGAAACCAGCATGAGCGACGTCCGTGTTTCCGCGTGGGGTCGGCTACGCAATACCTACTGGCTAAGTACCTGGCTCGCGGCGATTCTCGCGCTTGTCGCCACGGCCTTGTTCAACGCAGGCAAAGGGGGCCCCGGCATGGGTTCCCTGCTGACGACGGCACTCAGCTTCTCGACCTTCACCGTCCTGGTTTCGTTGGGGCAGATGCTGGTGATTACGAGCGGGCCCGGCAATATCGACCTGTCGATACCGTCGGTGATCGCGCTATCGGGCGCCTTGTCGATGAGTGCAATGGAAAGCTCGAACAGTCTCATTGCAGTGGGCATTCTGGTCGCGCTCGCATCCGGAATGGTGGTGGGGATCGTGAACTTTCTGCTGATCCGCCTGCTGCGGATTCCGCCGATTATCGCCACGATGTCGAGTGCCCTGATCGTCTTGTCCTGCGCCATCGCTTACGGACGCGGCATGCGTACGCCGCCTCCCGCCTTGTTGGCGGAGATGCTGGTGGCGCGCATCGGTGCTGTGCCGGTATTTGCGCTCTTCGCGATGGTGCTGACCTTGCTGGTCTGGCTACTGCTCACCCGCACGATATACGGCAGGGCGCTTTGTGCAATCGGTCAGAATCGCAATGCGGCGCGCCTGGCCGGCGTGAAAACGGGCTTCCATGTCCTGCTGACGTATGCAATCAGCGGCGCCCTGGCCGGCTTGACCGGATGCCTGATAGCTTCCTACTCCGGCGGGAATTCGCTGGATCAGGGCAATGAATATTTGCTGCTGACGGTAGCGGTGGTCGTGATTGGCGGTACCTCGGTTGCCGGCGGCCGGGCGTCTATCGGCGGCATCTGGGGCGGGGCGTTGTTCATGTTTCTGCTGGTCGCCTTGCTGAACAGTGCCGGAGCGAGTGCGGGTTTGCGAACCTTGTTGACGGGCATCATCATCGTGATGGTGGTGGCATTGACGGAAAAACGGCGAACACGTTAGGAAAGCGAAATGAATCATTCGGCTATAGAGATCTATGACGAACGCGCCCGGGAATTGCTGGCGGGCGATGCGAAGCTGGAGCAGTTGGCGAGCGGCTGCATATGGAGCGAAGGCGCGGTCTGGATGCACGAGGACAACTCCGTGCTATGGAGCGACATTCCCAACAACCGGATGATGCGCTGGCATCCCGAAGAGGGCGTGAGCGTCTGGCGCGATCGCGTGGAATTCACGAACGGTCATTATCGTGAAGCGGACGGCAGCCTGCTGCACTGTTCTCACGGGCAGCGTGCGGTGATTCGCACGCGATTCGGCCCGAATCTCAGCCGGCCGGTCGATGAGATCGTCGTGGACCGCTATCATGGCCGGCGCTTGAATTCGCCCAACGACGTGGTGGTGAAAAGCGATGGGACGATCTGGTTCAGCGATCCGCCGTACGGCATCTTGTCGGATTATGAGGGGCATCAGTCTGCTCAGGAAATGCGCGGCTGCCATGTGTTTCGATTCGACCCGCGCGACAAGACGCTGGATGTCATGACCGATCTTCTGATTTGCCCGAACGGCCTGGCATTTTCGCCGGACGAGTCACTGCTCTACGTGTCGGATACGTCAACGATCCCGTATGGAGACGAGGGCTTCCACAACATACGGGTGTTCGACGTCGTAGGCGGCCGGTCTTTGAGCAACGCCCGGATCTTCGCGACCATTGCCGATGGGGAGGGCTTGCCGGATGGATTTCGCCTTGACAGCCGCGGCTGGGTCTTCACCAGCAGCGCGATCGGCATACAGGTCTTCCACCCCGACGGCACCCGGCTCGCGCTGATCCCGGTGCCGGAGAAGGTGGCGAACCTGACGTTCGGCGGCAAGAACCGTGACGAGATGTTTATCGTGGCGTCGACGTCTCTGTACCGGCTGAAAGTGAACGCACAGGGCATACAACGACCGTAGGGGTGTTGAAAGCACCGAACCCTATCGGCCCCGTAGCCTGAGCTGCGCGGCGGCCAGTTGACCGAGTGCGTCCGGCGGCGTCCGTATGGCATGGTGTTGCTCGACGAGATCGGGAACGCCCATGTAGACTGAGCCTTATCCTAACCGTACGCCGCGACGCGGCGTAACCCCAGGCAGGACAGTCTCCGGGTCTCTGGGGCAGTTCATGGAGCCGCAGATGACGAATCGACGCGAAGTGCCCGGTATTCGGGAGTACGACGACCCAGCGGGTGGTTGGGGGGCGCTCAAAGCGACATCGCAAGCCATCCGGCTGCAGATGGAGACCATCAAGGCTCCCCTCACGTTGCTTCGGACCAATCAGCCTGATGGCTTCGACTGTCCTGGCTGCGCATGGCCCGACAAGGAGCACAAGTCGACGTTCCAGTTCTGCGAAAACGGTGCCAAAGCGGTCACCTGGGAAGCCACGACCAAGCGGGTACGCCCAGAGTTCTTCGCGTCCAACACGGTGTCGTCGCTGCTGGAACGGTCGGATTTCGAACTGGAGGATATGGGCCGGCTCACGCATCCGCTCGTCTACGACCGTGCAACGGACACCTTCCGGGCCGTCGAATGGGAGGCGGCGTTCGGCCGGATCGGCGAAATCCTGCGCGGGCTGTCGCCCGACCAGGTCGAGTTCTATACGTCCGGCCGGGCCTCGAACGAGGCCGCGTATCTCTATCAGCTGTTCGCCCGGGAATATGGCACGAACAATTTCCCGGATTGCTCGAACATGTGCCACGAACCGACCAGCGTCGGCTTGCCGCAATCGATCGGCATCGGCAAGGGCACCGTGTCGCTCGACGACTTCGAGAAGACCGACCTGATCATCTCGATCGGCCACAACCCGGGCACCAACCACCCGCGAATGATGGGCACGCTCTGGGAAGCTTCGCGTCGCGGCGTCCCGATCATCGTGTTCAATCCGCTTCGCGAGCGCGCGCTGGAACGCTTCCAGGATCCGCAGTCGATGCTACAGATGGCGACGTTCGGTTCCACTCGCATCGCGTCAACCTATCATCAGGTGAAAGCTGGCGGCGACGCGGCTGCGCTCAAGGGCGTGATCAAGGCGCTGCTCGCGCTCGACGCCGAGCGCGGCGACGTACTCGACCGCGAGTTCATCGCGACGTACACGGAAGGCATTGATGCGCTCGTGGCGGACATCGAGGCCACTTCGTGGCAAGACATCGAAGCGGAAAGCGGCCTGACCCGCGATGAACTCGCGAACGTCGCGGACGCGTACGCGAAAGCGAAGTCGACGATCATCACTTACGGAATGGGCGTCACGCAGCATAACAAGGGCACCGCGAACGTGCGCCTGATCTGCGACCTGCTGCTGATGCGCGGCAACATGGGCAGAGAAGGCGGTGGTATCTGCCCGCTGCGTGGCCACTCGAACGTGCAAGGCAACCGTACGGTCGGCATCACCGAGAAACCGTCCGCGGCATTCCTCGCGAAGATCGAGGAAGTACTCGGCTTCAAGCCACCCGCGGAGCATGGCCACGACGCAGTCGCGGCCATGCAGGCGATGATTGCGGGCAAGTCGAAGGCGCTGCTGTGCCTCGGGGGCAACTTCGCGGTCGCGCTGCCGGATTCGGATCAGTGCTTCCCGGCGATGAAGGCGCTCGATCTGAGTGTGCATCTCGGCACCAAGCTCAACCGCTCGCACTTGCTGGTCGCGAAGGAAACCTACATTCTGCCGGTGATCGGTCGCACCGAACTCGACATGCAGAACGGCATGGGCCAGTCGATCACCGTTGAGGATTCGATGTCGATGGTCCATGCGTCGGCCGGCAAGCTCACGCCCGCCTCCGAGTTCCTGCGCTCGGAGCCCGCAATTGTGGCCGGCATCGCCGCCGCGACGCTCCCGGACAGCAAGGTGAACTGGATGGAGCTGGTCGCCGATTACGACAAGATCCGCGACCTGATCGAAGAGACGATTCCGGGCTTCGAGCGCTACAACGCACGCATCCGCGTGCCGGGTGGCTTCCGCATGCCGCTGCCGCCGACCGGGCGCGTTTTCCCGACGCCGACCGGCAAGGCGATGTTCTCGGTTTACCACGGTGTGAAGGAAGACGCGGACGTGGATGGCGACGACGTCCTGCGCCTCGTGACGCTGCGCAGCCATGACCAGTACAACACGACCATCTACGCCCTGGACGATCGTTACCGGGGGGTGTTCGGCCGGCGTGACGTGCTGTTTATGAACGAGGCCGATCTTGCCGCATGCGGGCTTGAACATGGGGATCTGGTCGACATCGAGACGGCTGTGCCTGGCCGCCAACTTCGCCTGGAGAAGATCACGGCGATCGCCTACGACATCGCGCCAGGTTCGGTGGGCGCTTACTACCCGGAAGCGAACGTTCTGGTGCCGCTCGACTACATTGACAAGGAAAGCGGCACGCCGTCCTACAAGTCGACGCCGGTTCGTGTGGTCCGCTCAGCGGTAGTTTGATTCTGGTAGAGCGCGCCAGTCTGTCGACTGGGGCAGCGCGAATGGCGGTTATCCCGCCTCGCGTCTTTTCCCCTATGGCGCGCTGTTATCCATACCCTACACTGTATTGGACGGATTTCGGATCCGGGTAGGTGAGCCTCGCCTTTCAAAGGGGAAGCAGGATGACACTGAATGAGTACACCGATGCCAACGACCCCGTGATGGGGGACTTGCCCGCCGATGAACTCCTTGCTGTCCTGGAGGAGATTGGCGACCACGAAGCGATTGCATGGCTTCGGAAGGAGTTGGATGGACAGGGTAGCCTCGCGATAGCCGCGACGGACTTCGGATTCCAACTGCCCCAGATACTCGGCGGCGACGCGCCGCCGTGGCAGTACACGGCTCATGTGTTCGGCTATATTCCCAGGTTGTCCGCCGGGACAACGCAGTCAGTGGCCATCGTGGATGCCTCCAACATCGTAGCCGACCGCTCGCTTGTCGGCGCTCATGTGCACATTACCTTGCAGCAATTGCGGGTGGCTAAATATCCGGGCAACGGCAGACATCAGATTCTGCTCGACTGCGGGGTGTTCGACCAGCGCCTCAAAGAGCGCGAGCTACGGTTTAGCCGATCCTACAACGTACTCGACGGTCAATCCGCTGGCGTAGCGGGCGATCCCCTTTTTTCGGGGCTCAAGGTGGGTGACATCGGTATCGGGCTTCGTTGTCAGACGGTCAACGTCAAGAACGAACTTGACGAGGAATTCCTGCAAGTTCTGAATTCAGGCACTTTTCGACATGGACTAAAGCTCGTCGGTGCCGCAATTAACCCGGCCATCATTCCATTCACGGAAATCGTGGCCGCAACGACAGGTGCGTTTCTCAAACGAACCCGGCGGAACAGAAAGGTCCAGGAGTTCCGCATGGGCCTCGACTTCGAAACACCGCCTTTCGGAGCGCGCCTGGCGTTGGGCTCTTATTTGGCCGTGCAGGTACCTCAGTCTGTTGAGCAGGCTTTCGACTGGAGCGCATGGGTTTATCTTCCAGAACAGGCAGCGATCGTCAGTAAGGCTGACGGCAAGACGCTTATCAACCACAATTACCTGGCATTCGGTGTACAACGCGTCGAACCTCCGGTGAGCCGGAAAAAGGCCACCGTCGTTCATGAGCGTCCTTGAGATCAAGGAGTGCGGTTTCGGCAGCCGCGGCGTGATGAGGGTGGCGATCACCTACCTCCACGCCAACGGTTCAAAGACCGCGTCTGCCGACCTCGCACCAGTCTGGACCGAAGACGACTGGAGGCTTCATCGCTGGTATTTTGAGGACTTTCTCACGGGGCGAGACGGCCACGTTCCGCGACTCGCGAACGTGGCGTTGGACCGCATGGCCGATATCGGGGTGAATCTGTTTCGGCAGGTCTTTGATGGCGGCGAGGACACCCGTCGACTTTGGGCCGAAGTCTCACAGGCGCTTCGCGGATTGCGAGTCGAGATCGAGGAGGCGGATCCGCGGACAAGGTTGTTTCCATGGGAACTGCTGCGTCCAGAACGCAACGCGGCGTCTGTATCGCTCGCTGTCAGCTCATTCGTGTTCCGCATTGCGCAGAGCCATATTTCGACGAAACCGGGTAGGCCGACGTTAATGCGTCATGGCGCGAGGCGGGCCGTAGAATTAGATGAATCGCGCCCGTATCGTGTGCTGTTCGTTATCTGTCGTCCGTTCGACGACAGTGACGTCGAATATAGGGCCGTCGCTCGTCCGGTACTTGCCGCCCTCGAACAGAGAAACCACCTGGGAATCACGCTTGACCTGCTGCGTCCCCCTACGTTCCGAAGATTATGCGTAGTACTGAAAGAGGCGGCCGATGCGGGTCGACCTTACCAGATCGTTCATTTTGACGGACATGGAACATGGGAGCATCTCGAGGGCAGCAGCGGCTTTCGTGGATATGCCTTGTTTGAACCCGAACTGCAAGGCCGGAGTCTTGTCCCCGGCGACAAGCTGGGAATGGCGCTGAACGCCGGCTCCGTCAAGCTGCTGATCATGAACGCGTGCCGTTCCGCCTATACGCAATCCAGTGGAGCGTTATCGGCGCGGGGCATTGACGGTTTGCCCATGGCTGCGGATGCGGCGATGCCCGTTGCCTACGGAGTTGCCGCCAACGGTGTGGATAGCGTCATCGCCATGCGTTACAACGTTGGCGTCGAAACCGCAGCGCAGTTTGTCGTCCAGTTGTACGACGGTATAAGCCAAGGTGGCGAGCTTGCCGATATTTTCTCCGACGCAAGACGTGATCTAGCGTTCGCACACGGCCAGCAGCCGGCCTCCGAATGCTGGCAGTTGCCTGTCCTTGTTCAAAGCAAGACGGTGCAATTCCGGACGAATGAATCGACGGTCGGTCGACGGCGCGCGCGGTCCGGGAAGCATCGGAACATGTTTTCGGACGGCATCCCACCTGCTCCGGAAGGTGGCGTGATCGGCCAGGACTATGCTTTGCTTGCGATTGACCGAGCCCTCGTGAAGTATCAGGCTGTCATGCTCGTCGGGCCGCCGTACGCGGGAAAGTCCGTGCTTGCTCAAGAGTTTGCGCGTTGGTGTTCACTCACGCATCATCCTGGCGGACACGGAGCGGTCGCGCCCTTCGAAAAGGTCATCTATCGGGAGTTTGTCGGCGCGTTAGCCGCGCAGGACACGCTGTGCGATAGCATTTGCAGGGCACTGCCTATCGCGGTGGATGATTCGTTTTCCATCACTACCGCGACGAGCAAGCAGCTCCTGAAATCAACGTTGCTGATCGTGGATTGCAGTGTCGAGGTGGCGTCATCCAAAGTTTCCGGTGATAAGCCCGGAAGTTCAGGTGGCGGCAAGCTCGGCGATCTCATTCGCTCGCTGCTCCATGCGGGGCTCAGGATTGTCTGGGTATCGAGAAGTCCAGCCCAGTCGCTCCTTCCCGAGAAATCGACAGTAGCGTTCTCCCTGCGACGTCTGAGTCCAGACGCCTCGCGGGCCCTGGCGGGCGAGTGTCTTTCCCGGGAGTGCGTTGACGACGACCGCTTGCTCTCACTTCTCGTTGCGGCGTCACGAGGCTTGCCCGGTGTTATCCGATGGATCATCGATCGCGCGCGTATCAATTCCACAGGGACAACGCAGTCCTTCCAGCAAGCGTTGGATGCGTTGCTGCAAGGCTTCGTGGTGAACGGCATTTTCGACGCCAGGCAGCCGAACAGTGTCTATGAAGCACTGTGCGCTTCCATCGACAGGCGATATCAAGCCGGCGAGCGAAGAGATCTCGCTCTCATCGCGCTGTTTCAAGGATTCTTCCAACTGGTCACACTCCGCAACCTGAAATGTGGACTGGATAGTCTCGAAGTTGACGCGCACGCTAACTCGCAGTGGCATTGGGACGATCTGCTTCAGCGCGCGGAGAGCGATTATCTGCTGCAGTCCTGGGGAAGCGAAGCCTATGCCATTCATCCCTTTGGCCGAGCAATTTTGGTCCGCTGGTTTGAAGAGCACTTCGGAGAATTTGCACGTTCGGCATTTGACGAGACGGGGATGGCCGCTGTCGGCGCTTATGTGAAGGCGGCTGTCGAATTGGGCGACTGGCTGCAGTCCAGGGCCGACGTCGGTCGCGCCGCGGCGGTTCACGCGTTTGCGCTTGAAATATCCAATCTCGTCGCCGCATTCGACTATGCACTCGATTTAAAGGACTTGGAATCGGCAGTCGCACTTCTCTTCGCCATAAAAATCCAGTCGCAGTACGCACCAACTTCCAACGAATGGTTGGGGATGTTCTTACGAGCACGCACTGCCATTGAGGCGCAGCTCGCAAAAGGCTCCAGCTTGCCGCCGCTTAGCCAGGCCGTGTGGCTGGAGTTGGCAATTGCAGCGTCCGAGGGAGCGAGTGAATCGCAGAGGGCAAGGGCTCACTACTTCAGCTTTTGCGAGCAATGGATGCGTTCCACCATGCAAGACCCCGCATCGCAGCGGTCACCGGAGGCCGTTCAGGCAAGGTTTCGCTATGTCCATGCGGTTCTCAGCGCTGAAGACATGCTTGCGAGAAATGGCGTCGCCTACCTTGAGAGAACATTGCGCGAGGCCGCTGATATGGCCTTCGCAATCGACCGGCCGCGCCTGCAAGCGCAGGCACTGCTGAGCCTGGCCAAACTCTGCTACGGGGGTGCTCCGCCCGACGAAACGTGGACGGGCAAACTGGAGGAAGCTGAAGCATGTTTGATGAGAGTGCTCGATCAGGAGGGCGAAGTTGATGTGCCAACCTGTGCGGCGGCCTTTTTTTATCTTGGCTGTATTTGCGTCAAGAGATTCTATCGGAGCGCTGATGAAGCGAGCGAAACGGACGAGCAAAGCCGGCTGCTGGAATGCGCGCGTGAAAATTTTCTGCGCTCAGCGGCATACAATGAACTGCCCGCTGCGGGGATTGATGACGATCTGAAATCCATGCTCTATGACGAGCTCGGATTTGTGTCGAGGGCTCTCGGGGATGTGGAGGGTGTGGAGCGATATTTTCAGAAGTCGATGGCGCTGGCTCGCAAGATAGGCGACGAACATGGCGCCGCTGTGGCATGTCGAAACCTGGGTGCTGCCTTGACATCTTTTGGTTCAACTTATCTCGCCCGGCTTTATCTTCTCGAATCGCGACGAAGCTTCGTGCGTCTTCAACGAGAGGGGGACGTACAGGCAGCGGCGGAAATAGTCACTTGCCGTAAGCTCTACGATCATTTCTTTCACGAAGAAATGCCTGACACCGGTGAGTAGTTCATTGACCGGTGTCAGGCGACTTGCCTTAGAAGTCGTACGTGCCGGTCAACAGAACCGTTCGCGTCGGACCCGTCGGGATGAACTCGGTGCTCGTGCTGCTGTAGTAGAGATTACGGTTGAAGACGTTCTTGACCGCGAGATTCAATCCTAACTTCTTGTACCGGTAGAACGCGCTGACGTCGGTTTCCAACTGGCTCGGGATACGGTAGTCGCCGCTTGTGCCGACCGCTTGATCGGCGGTGAAATACAATCCCAGCCCGAGTCCGAAGCCGTGCAAGGTCTGATTCTGGAAGTTATAGGTTGTCCAGAGGCTTGCGGTGTTATGCGGCAGGTTGACTCTGACCGTTGGCTCAAAAGGTTGAACGTAGTCGTTATACGTGTAGTTGCCGATCAGGTTAAGCCCGGGGGCGATTTGACCCGCCGCTTCGAGTTCGAAACCTCGACTCACGGCGCCGCCGGCGGCCAGGAAGAACGCCGGATGTTCGGGATCCGAGACGTTCTGGTTGTCGTAGGAAATGCGATAAGCGGAAGCCGTGACGGATAGTTTGTCGTCAAGGAAGTTGCCCTTTACGCCGACTTCCACCTGCTCACTTGTTTGCGGAGCGAGAGTCTCGCCTGTATAAGTGAGCGCCGCGCTAGGTTGAAAGCCTTTTACGTAATCCGCGTAGGCGGAGATATCTTCCGTCAGTTGATACAGCACGCCGATATTGGGCGTCCAGGCATTCTGGTGAAGGCCGCGCGTCTGGTCCGTATAGGTCGTCGATCCCTCGAACAACGTAGAGGTAGCCGACTCCCAGTATTCGCTGTCGCGAATCGATCCAAGAATGTGGAACCGGCCATAGTTTGCCTGTTCCTGCAGGAACAGACCCGAATCCGTGACGTCCCCCCGGATCACGCCGCCGAGGCCGGACCCCTGGCTTGTAAGCGCGGGAAAGGATGAAGGCGCAAAGATGTTGCTGAGTTCCACGACCTCGCCGCCGTCATTCCATTCGAATTCGTTATAGTGCGTGGTTTCATAGTCCCAACCTGCCAGCGTGGTCGTTTTGACCGGCCCGAAGTCGTACTTCGCACGCAGGTAGTTTTCCAGCGACAGGTTGTAGGTGTCCTCAGTCGTGTCGAAGGCCAGAAATAGGGCGTCGTTTGATGAGGACACGGTGGTTGCAGGCGACCAGCCCCGCTGCAGGGAGTGTGCATCGGAGTAATCGGCCCTGCTCACGAGGGTAACGTGATCGTCGATCTTCTGTTCCAGCTTGTAGAAGACATCGTCCTCGCGAACGGTAAAGCCATCACTCGGGTTTCCCAAGGGATGATTGACCCCATCCGCCAGAATGCCGCCATCGGTCTTCGCAATCGTGTAGGACGGCACGGGATCGGAAGAAGCGGTACGGCTATAGCCAACCGTAATGTCCGTTGTCCGGTCTTTATACTCGATTGTCGGCGCGAAGTAGAAATTACGTAACCCGTCATACCCCATCGAATTCTGACCTTGCTGTTCATCTGACAGAACAAAGCGGTACATCAGCTTGTTATCCGAGGTGATGGCGCCAGTGCTGTCGAACGACGCGGTCACGTCTCCGTACTTGCCATAGCTGAATTGCACTTCATGAAACGGGTCGGCTTGCGGTGTCTTCTTGACGATATTGATGACACCGCCTGCCGGCGCATCCCCCGCGAGGATGGCTGCCGGACCCTTCATCACTTCGACGCTCGAGATCGCGATGGTAGGCGTCAAGGATGCCGAAGTAATTTCCCCATTCGCGGTGCTTTGCAGACCGTCGGTCAGGATGGCTGCACTGTTGAAGCCGCGCACCGCATAATCCGCCCCGCCGAGCGGACCCGGTTGCGAAACCACGCCGGCGACGTTCTGCAGGATCTGCGTCAGGTTTTGATCCGACTGGCTTTGAATGACAGCGGCATTCACAATGGAAATCGTGTTCGGCGTTTCGCTCAATGGCGTGTTAGTACGGGTCAACGTACTCGATGACTCCGTGACGAAGCCCGCACCGCCTGAATCGCGTTGCGCAGCGACGCTGATGAGCGGGAGCGTGACATCGACCGCGTTGCTGGTCGGCGGGGTACTGGATGCCGCGGCAGCGCTCGATGCGGCCACGGTGCTCGATGCCGCCGGCGCACCCGCGCCCGTGCTGCGCCTGACCGTGATCGCACCACTCGCGGTGGTGACGCGCTCGAGCCCCGTTCCTTGCAGGGCCCGGTCGATCGCCTGATCAACCGTCAGATCGCCGTCGACGGGCGCGGCCTTCAGCGATTTGACGAGCGATTGATCGAACGAGACCAGCTTGCTGCTTTCTTTTGCAATTTCGAGCAACGTCTGGTCAAGCGGTCCTGCCGCGAGACGATACGTGTGCTTCGTCGTCTCCTGTGCGAATGCACTTCCGGCGAACAGCATCGGCACCAATGAAACGGCCAGGACGATGCGACGAAGTGCGGGGCGACGCGGGGACAGAGATCTTTTGCTGGTCATTTCCAATTCCCTTGCTATTTCGTATAGAAAAATCTGTTTTTTTAAACGTTGGAGTACTAATCGATAGACGATGGATGGCTACCGCTTGCCGATCCATCTACTACGAACGCTTACACGAGTGAACGGCAGTGGGATCAGTGTATCTATCCGGGTCTGGAAAAGTTTGTCGAAAAAAAACGCCGAATCGTCGTTCCTGAGTTCTCGATTCCACATTTCCGCGTCCGTCTGGAATGGCATTCCGGAGTTGTTCCAGCACACCGGATCCGCTTGCCCCATTGCTCGTCGCGCCAACTGCGATCTTGCCCACGGGGCCGGACGTGCTCTCTTGATCTCTTTGTCCAACGAGCGCGAAAAAGTGACACCCGGACCACCAAAATAGTTTTCGGGTGGGGTATGGCATGGGTTGCCTGCGCGGTGCTGCCGGGCTGCCCCCATTCTTCAGCCATATATCCTTCAGACGTTTGATGCTTTGCCGACATCGTCTTCGTTTGTTAAAGTCGCCCCCACGCTTCAGCAGGGGGAGCTTTTTGTTCTTCTCGCTTGTTGCGCAATATGCTTCTATCATCAACCCAATCATTGGAACGGCGACGTAGCGGCCGCTGGAGACCGATGAACTGCGCAGCCATCTCTGGCCAGGCAATTTTTCGGTGTGGCGAACCGATTGGGGCATCGGGGGCAGGGAAGAAGATGAACGACAGAAGTGCCGCATCCATCAGTGATCAGGCAGAGTGGGCCGGGAACGGGCCGCGCGAGACGGACTTTCTCAGCACGGAGTTTCGCCGCAGCTATGACTGGCTGCTAAATCGTTTGTGGCGGCGGTTGGGCTGTTCGTTCGATGCGGAAGATATCGCCTCGGCCACATTCGCGGAGATCGCGGAGATTCGCGACAAGGCGTCCATTCGAGAGCCGCGGGCCCTGCTCACCACGATATCCCAGCGATTGACGTCCGATCTGTGGCGTCGGCGTTCGCTTGAGCGCAACTACCTCGCATCCCTTGCCTTAAAGCCGGAAGCTGCGAGTATTTCAACTGAAGACCTGTACGAGATTGTCCAGTCGCTGCTAGCCGTCGACGCGGCGCTTGCCGGCCTTTCTCCCAAAGCGCGGGAAGCGTTCCTGCTCAGCCAGCTGGACGGATTGACCTACGCAGAAATCGCGGCACGTTTGTCGGTGTCGGCCAGTATGGTCCGCAAGTACATGATAACGGCGCTCACGGCGTGTTATCTGGCGGCAGGAGCATGACGACTCCGGCAACGCCCCCGGAGTTAGACGAGGCCGCACGCGGCGCCGTCGAGTGGGCAGTCCTGCTCCGTTCCGGTGAAATGAGTGCCGACGAGCAGCGCGATTTTGATCGCTGGATGAGCGATAGCGACCGCAATCGCGCGGCATGGCAACGGCTCCAGGTGGTGCTGACACCGTTTGCGCGCACTGCGGCTCACAGCGCACAGGCCGCCCGGGAGGCGCTCGTCCTCACGAGCGGGGCCCGGCGCAAGCTTTTGCGCAACGGCATAGGCGTTGTTGCGACACTCGGCGGGGCCGGCATGACGGGGTACCTGGTGTTACAGCGGCGCAGCAACGCGCAATTTGCCGCGAATTTCCAAACCGTCACCGGCGAGCGGCGCAACATCGTGCTGGCCGATCAGACGCATCTGTTTATCGATGCCAAAAGCGCTGTTCAGGTTCGTGCGGGAGTCGCGCGGCAGGTGTTGTTGCGCAGCGGCAAGCTCTACGCGGACGTCGCCCCGGACCGGCACGGCACGTTTTTCAGTATCGAAACCAGCGACGGATGGGTTCGCACCGCAGAGGCCGCACTCGAAGTGGCGAGCGCGACCGGCGGCACGCGTGTGACCGTCCGCCGGTCGCGCGCGACGGTGGAGACCTTGGGTGGCCTGCGGGCCATACTGCAACCCGGCGACGTTGTCGAATTTGGCCGTCACTCGATTCGACGGATCGCGACCTCCCTGTCGGCTGGGCCGGCCTGGATCAAGGGCCTGTTCGTTGCGTCCGATGTACCGCTTTCGACGGTCATCGACGCGCTGCGCCCTTACTATCGCGGGTTGATACGCATCAGCCCCGAGGCGGGGCAACGCCGCGTGAGCGGGGTCTTCCGGCTCGACGACGCACGTCAGGCGTTGGACCAGATATCCCAGACTATCTCGGTGGACGTCACCACTTACGCCAACTGCGTGGTCATCATCTCTGCGCGTTGAGCGCCACCGACGCTTCCCGCGCCGTTCTCTCCCTGCAAAAAACTTTCTTTTTTGCGGTGACACTTTTCTCCGCTCGTTGCACAAAGTAGATGCGAGGCGCGTTGGCGCAGTCGCTTTCTAGCATGTACGAGAGGAGGAAGTGTGATTGACCATATCGACAAGGCGATCCTGGCCCTACTGCAGGAGGACAGCACGCTGGCGGTTGCGGATATTGCCGATCGCGTGAATCTGTCTACGACGCCCTGTTGGCGACGCATCCAGAAGCTCGAGCAGGACGGTGTGATATCCCGCCGCGTCGTGCTTCTCGACGCCCAGAAACTCAATGTGGGCGTCACGGTCCTCGTGGAGATCAAGACTGCCCAGCATACGGCGGGCTGGCTCAAGCGTTTCTGCGAGGTCGTGGCCGATATCCCCGAGGTTGTGGAGGTGTACCGGATGAGCGGCCATATCGACTACATGCTCAAGGTGGTTGTGCCTCATATCGCGGCCTACGACGGCGTATACAAGCGCCTGATCAGCGAAGTCGACATTTTTGACGTCAGTTCCAGCTTCTCGATGGAGACCATCAAACACACCACGCAACTGCCTCTAGGCTATGTTTCATGAAGTTGTTCCAGGATTGTGCGTGCATGGCGAACGATTTTTCCAATGGAATCGACACGGATGAAAAAGCATTCCGCTTCTTCCTCGAAAGACTAAATATTTTAAAAAAACTTTTCAGGGCCAAACGATAGACTCCTTTTGTGGGTGATCAGCACCATGCAATACCCCGATGACACGCGGCAACGCTACCGGTAAACCAGTAGTAGACCTTATGAAACCGGTATCGGACAACAACGGCGAATGGAATGGATTCGACGTGAACACAAAGCAATCTATGATCTCTGAACCCCTAGAAATACCGTCATGGAGTGACCCGGAAGCCGAGGCCATGGCCGAACCGCGTTGGGCTGCGGGGTGGTGGGTTCGCGACCGGGTGGTGGCGGCTGCGGTCGTCCTGGCCCACGGGCTCGCACTCTATCAGTGGGTACATCAGCGCTCAGTCGTGCTTCACCTCGAGTCCGGCAAGCCTGCCGACGGCTCGGTTCAGGTGCATCTGGTCGCGGCGCCGGTACCGCGGTCCGTGCTCAAGCCCGAAGTAAAGACGGCTCCGAAGCCGGCGATCGAGGCGCCGACGCGCAAGCCGCCCAAGGTCCTGATTCTGTCTTCCCATGCGCCGGACCGTCGCTCCCTGGAGACAGCGCCTCCCGAACCAGCGAAGCCGGCCGCTCAGGCTGCGGCGCCTGCGGTCGCCGCGCCGTCGGATATATCCGCACAACCTGTCCAGCCCGCTGCACCGGTGGACGCGGCACCCGTACCGAACCTGCTCGCTGCACCGAAGGAAATCGGCGCAGGCGAACTCAAGGAGCTTGGATGCCAGATGCCACAGCCTCAGTACCCGCCGAAGGCGCGACGACTCCAGCAGGAGGGCACGGTCGTGGTGCGGCTGATCATCGGAACCGATGGCGCCGTCGCTTCCGCGAGCGTCGCCCAGAGCAGCGGTTCTTCACTACTGGATGCGTCCGCGCTCGACGCCATAAGAGCGGGGCACTGCCGGTCATACGTGTCGGCGGGCATTGCGCACACGGTGGAGGCCACCCAGCCCATCACGTTCAATCTGAACGATTGACTTAGCACTAATTGGAGCAACACATGGAACAGCACGGCATTGCCAACGTATGGCAACAGGGGGACTTCATTACCCGTTTCATATTCGTCTTCCTTCTGGGGATGTCCGTCGTATCGTGGATCGCGATTCTGACGAAGGGACTCACCAACCGTCGGATCGAGAGGCTGGGAAAGCGTGCGCAGACACGTTTCTGGTCGACCCAGTCGATAAACGAAGGAATCGAAGCGCTTGGCACCGGCGGCGACAATCCGTATCGCGCACTTGCGCTGGCCGGTCGCGAAGCGAACGAACAGCAGACGAGTAGCCAGGCATCGCTTCAGGGCGGTCTTAGCGCGGGCGAGTGGGTCGCTCGCGGTCTCCGTAATGCTTGCGACGACGAAGTTGCCCGTTTGCAGAATGGTCTCGCCATCCTTGGTTCGATTGGCAGTACGGCTCCATTTGTCGGGCTCTTTGGAACGGTCTGGGGCATCTATCACGCGCTGATGGCAATCGGCGCTTCGGGCCAGGCGAGCCTTGACCACGTAGCCGGCCCTGTTGGCGAATCGCTTGTGATGACAGCAATTGGCCTGTTTGTGGCGATTCCGGCGGTGCTCGGGTTCAACTACGTGAATCGCGGCAACAAACGGGTGAGCCAGCGCCTGAACCGCTTCGCACAGGAACTGCACGTGTACTTCGTGACCGGTGCGAAAGCACGTAACGATGCTCGCCAGACGTCTGCGGCTGGGCTCGCCGGCGACCGAACCAGCGCGAACGTGACTGCCTGCTAAGGAGCTTGTCATGTCTATTCTCATGGATGGCAACAGCGACGAAGGCCTGATGAACGACATCAATATGACGCCGCTCATCGACGTCATGCTGGTGCTTCTGATCATCTTCATCGTCACGCTGCCCGTTATCAACAAGGCCGTGAAGGTCGATCTTCCGCAGGCGGTTGCGCAGCCTGCGGAGTCGAAGACCCAGGACGTCGACCTGTCGATCACTGCCGACCGGACCGTGGCCTGGAACAAGGCGGTGGTCGACGAGGCCGCCTTGAAGCAGCACATCGCAATGGCCGCCACCGAGGCCGAACCGCCCGCTGTGAATATCGACGCCGATCAGCATGTCGAGTACGGGAAGGTCGCGAGTGTGCTTGCAGCGCTGCAGGGTGGCGGCCTCAACAAGATCAACTTCGTGATGCGGCCTCCTGGGGCGGAGCAATGACAATGAATCGCGCCTTCCCGGAAGACCGGGCCGAGGACAGCCATGCCAGCCGGATATTGCCCTCCACCACGAGGGTGCTGCTGCCGTACTGGAAGACCCGATCAGGGCTCGTTTCGCTGCAGATTCTTTTGCTCGTGCTCGCGGTGGGGTGGATCACGACCTATCTTGCGTTCTGGCTCAACCGCTGGACGGGCACGTTTTACGACGTCATTGGCGGACAGAGGTTCGGCGCGCTGCCCCACCTGTTACTGATGTTTCTGCTGGTTGCCATGGTGGGCGCGGCTCTTCAGATCGCCGCGTTGTTATGCCGCTCGGTCGTCGAGATCCGCTGGAGAACATGGCTGACTGCATGGCTCGCCGAGGCATGGTTGAGCGACGACACTTATTACAGCGTCGAGAGAGACGCTTCTCTGGAAAACGTGGATCAGCGTATTGCGGAGGATGTCAAACTTTTCGTCAACGACAGCTTGACCATTTTCATGGGGATACTCCAGGTACCTGTGAGCATTGTGACGTTCGCAGTCGTGCTCTGGAACGTTGGCGGCCCTTTGCACATCACGCTGCTCGGATCGACTTACACGGTAAGAGGTTACCTGGTGCTAGCGGCATTCGTGTACCAGGCCGTGATTTTTTCGGCGACGCATCTTCTAGGCAAGAAGCTGATTGTATTGAACGCTGCCCAATTGCGGCTCGAAGCGGACTTTCGCGTCACGATGGTCCGCATCCGCGAATCGGCGGAACAGGTGGCGTTCTTCAGGGGCCAAGGCGCGGAACGCGTTCGATTGGCCGACGCATTTCGCAACATCGTCGCGAACTTCTACTCGGTACTCTGGGTCAGTACCCGCCTCTCGATGTTTTCGAATGTCGTAGGCCAGGTCAGCTCCGTCATCCCTACGGTGCTGGTTTTGCCGCAACTGATGACGGGTGGATTGTCGCTGGGTGGCTTGATGAGGTCGAACAACGCATTCGGGGCATTGACCTCGGAACTGGCTTTCTTTCCGCAGGTATATCCGCAGTTCACCGCATGGCGGGCCGAGGCGAACCGTCTGCGCGAGTTTCTCCATGTCAAGGAGCGCAGGCCGGCAGGTAACGTGAGGGTCGAGACAGGCAGCGAAGGCATCGTTGCCACGAGAGGTCTCGTGCTTTACAGCCCAGCGGGTTCGGTTATTGCCTCGGTGCCCGATTTCGTCGTCGGGTCGGGAGAGCGTTGCCTGATTCGCGGCCGCTCAGGGTGCGGTAAGAGTACGCTGCTGCGCGCGCTAGCGGGGCTTTGGCCTTACGGCGAAGGCAGCGTGATACGTCCGTCGGACCGCGTGGTCTTCGTTCCGCAGCGCAGCTACATGCCGGCCGGAAGCCTGAAGGCTGCACTTGTCTATCCGCACGATGAGAGCCTGTACGCGGATACGCGGTGCGAGGAAGTCATGCAGGCATGCGGGCTCGCATCGTACGCCGGTGCGCTGCATGAAATCGACCGGTGGAGCGGACGTCTTTCGGGAGGGGAGCAACAGCGCGTTGCATTCGCGCGCGTCTTGCTGTCCATGCCTCTGACGTTGTTTCTCGACGAATGCACTTCCGCTCTGGATCCGCAGAGCGAGCGCGAACTCTATCGGCTTCTGGTCGAGCGCCTGCCGTACGCGTCGATCATCAGTGTCGCGCATCGCAAGGAAGTGGCGGAATTCCACGACTCTACGCTCGATCTCTCGAACGATGCGAGCGGTGCCGGATTCCAGTCAGACAGTGGACTCGATTCGCGTGGGTCATTTTCAGTCGTGGAGCAAAACTATGCAGGCTAACGGTTTGTGCGTGAACGCCGTGGTATCCGGGTTGCAGGATGCGGCGGCGACGACGCTGGCGATCGCACGGGATGCAGGCGCAGATGACGCACGGGTAGAGCTATCGCAATCCGAAACGCGCACTGCGACGGTCAGGAATCAGTTGCCGACGGAAAAGAGCTTTCGACTCGCATCTGCGATTTCAATCACGGTGTTCAGGGCTGGACGACGCGCGGCGACGAGTTCGTCGGACCTGACTCGCGGTGGACTGGAACGCGCGGTACGCGCAGCGTTGGATATCGCAGCGGTAACCGCGCCCGATCCCGCGGCCGGTGTCGCAGACGCCGACCAGTTGGCGCAGCGCATCGTGAACCTGGACCTGCACCATCAACTGGACGCCTCATTCGACGAACTGGTGTCGTACGCTCAGCGCGCCGAAGCGGCCGCGTTCGCGTTCGACCGGTCGATTCGCGGCAGCCATGGCGCGGGTATCAGCACCGCGTCGGGCGTATCGCTAGTGGCGACATCGCGCGGCTTCTCCGGGAGTATGCCCTGGTCGGTTCATTCCATTTCATGCGCCCCCGTGGCCAGCAGCGATAGCGAAATGCAGGCCGGCTTCTGGGGCGATTCGGCCCGCGCGTTCGACGACCTGCCGGCGCCCGAGCATGTAGGCGCCGTCGCCGCCAGGCTGGCGGTTGGCGCCATGGCCGCGAAACAGATTCCCACGCAGCAATGTGCCGTGTTGTTCGAGCCGACCGCGGCGCTTGACCTGTTGGACGAATTTGTCGCCGCGGCATCAGGCGACGCGTTATGGCGAAGCGGTTCGTTCCTTGCCGACCGGCTTGGCGAGCGGCTGTTCCCCGAGCATGTGGAGATTCGTGAGGATCCCTACCTCAAGCGCGCCATGGCGAGCCGTTGTTTCGATTTCGACGGCATTGCCGGTCTGCAGCGTGACGTGATTGGCGGCGGCTGCCTGCAAGGGTACTTCCTGGATCTTTACGCGGCGCGCCGCCTCGGGATGCAGTCCACGGGCAACGGTTATGGTGCGCACAACCTGGAAATTCGCAGTGCACGCACTGAGGAGAGCGACGACTTCGAAGCAATGCTCAAGAAGCTGAATCGTGGGTTGCTGGTGACCGAGATGATCGGCGGCGGAGTGAACCGTTTGACCGGCGGTTTTTCGCGGGCGGCCAAGGGCTTCTGGGTCGAGGACGGAGCGATCCGGTTTCCGGTGTCGGGTGTGACGCTGGCCTCGAATCTGAACGACATGTTCCATGGGCTGCAGGCAATCGGCAGTGACGCACTCACGCGGGGCTCCGCGCGGTCGGGAACGTGGCTGATCGAAGCCATGAAAGTTGGTGGGAGCTGATTTTCAAACCGCGCTCAAGTCTGGCGTTGCGCCAGGGTAACGGCGTTTCCCCAGTTGCACCTATACCAGGATTCGAAGGCAGGCAGGATATGAACGACGGTTTCAACCCACGAACGAAATTGCCCTCGACCGACGAGGTCCATCTTCGCGCGAGTATCGATTTGCTGATGAAACACGGCATCGACCAGGCGCATCTGTCGTCGGTCCTGACGCTTGCGATGGGCGAGGGCGGCAGTTTTGCGGACGTATACCTGAAGGGCACGATCGCCGAGTCGTGGGGGCTGGAAGGGGGCGCTGTCCGTAGCGGCTCCTACCGCTGCGACGAGGGCTTCGGGATTCGGGTGTTGCGCGACGAGGAAGCGATTTTCGCGAGCTCGCAAGTCATCGACGTCGAATCGCTGCGACGTGTCGCCGGGCAGGTGCGAAGCGCCGTTGGCGGCTCGCAGCCTGGGCGGGCGGTTGCGCTTCCCGTCGCGTCGTCCCGTGCGCGCCGCTCGCTCTACGAGACCGATCCGCCGCTCGGGATGCTCGAGGCGGCAGACAAGATCGCACTTTTGCAGCGAGTCGACCGGTTCGCGCGTGCCCGCGACACGCGGGTCACCGAGGTCAATGCGAATCTCACGGCAACCCACGAGACGGTTTGGGTGGCGCGCTGCGACGGCCTGTATGCCGGCGATGTGCGTCCGTTGCTCTCACTGTCGGTCCTTGTGCGCGTCAAATCGGGTACTCACGTGGAAGCTGCTCGCGCGGGGATTGGCGGGCGCTACCACGCGCTGTCGTGGAGCGACGAGGAACTGAGCGCGTTCGTCAACAGACTGGTGGACGCCGCTCTCGTGAAACTGGATTCGCGGCCGGCCCCTGCGGGGACCATGAGCGTCGTGGTGGGACCTGGGTGGAACGGCGTTCTCCTGCATGAAGCAGTGGGACATGGTCTCGAAGCCGACGGCATCCGCCGCGGAACCTCCGCATTCGCGGGCCGGGTCGGCGAGCGGGTCGCGCCGGAAGACGTCAGCATCGTGGACGATGGCACACTCACCGGCCAGCGCGGCTCTCTGAACATCGACGATGAAGGGTGCCCGACCCAGCGGACCATGCTGATCGAAAACGGTGTGCTGCGCGGTTTTATGCAGGACTCGCTGAGTGCGCGGATTATGGGTCAGCAGGCGACCGGCAATGGGCGCAGGGAAGGGTATGCCGTCCTGCCTATGCCGCGAATGACGAACACGTTCATGTTAAACGGCAACCGTGACCCTGAAGAGATTGTCGCGTCGGTGAAGTATGGAATATACGTTGCGGGGCTCGAGGGAGGCCAGGTCGATATTACGAGCGGTCAATTCGTCTTCGCAGCCACGGAAGCTTATCTGATCGAAAACGGCAGAATCACCGCGCCAATCAAAGGCGCGACGATCACCGGCAATGGTCCGGAGACGATTCAGAGAATCAGCCTCGTCGGCAACGACCTTGCGCTCGACACCGGAATGGCGACCTGCGGTAAAGCCGGACAAACAGTGCCGGTCGGCGTTGGGCAACCCACCCTGCGCGTGGATGAAATGACCGTAGGAGGCACCGCCTAGTCCTGGCACGACCGGTCTCATGAATGGCATGCGGCTGGCGAAGAAGCGCCAGCCTGCCGCAACGCAAAAACGTACAAGGTGGAAATACATATGAAATCCGTAAGCGATCTTGACTTCAACGATCGGGTGCTTGCCAGCGAGCGTCCGGTCATGGTGGATTTCTGGGCCGAGTGGTGCGGTCCGTGCAAGGCAATGACGCCGGTGCTCGAAGGGCTCGCGGAGAAATTCGAGGGCGTAGTGGATTTCGCCAAGCTCAACGTCGACGAAAACCCGCAGGTGCGTGAGCAGTACGGCGTAAGAGGCATCCCGACGATGATTCTAATCCGTAATGGCGTGATCGTTGCCCGTTTGACCGGGGCACGTCCCGCTGCTCAGATCAAGTCGTTCCTGAATACCCATCTGGAACTCGCTTCCGACGAGCCGCCGCGCACGGCAACGCCGCGCAACGCATTCGACAGCAATCCGGACAGGAAGACTGCCTGCGTTGCGCAACTGCATGCCCATATCGCAGCCCAGACTGTTTGGGCCACTGGTTTGACCTTCTGGGACGGGAAGGAAGGCAGTCCGATGGGATGCGCGACCGGAAAGTCCGAACCGGTCGAATGCGCGAACGAGCTCGGTTTGCCGCCTCCGTTGATTGGCGCGGTGGATCTACTGAGCACTTACTACGGAACGTCGATCGCAGGTGCAGCGTTCGCGGTTCGCTGGCTCGAGACTGTGCGGGCCGGCGCAGATTATTCGGCGCTTGCACAGGCGTTTTTAGTCGCGATTGTCGATAGTCCGTGGTTGCGCGAAATCGTGGATGTCGAACAGGACCTGAAGCCGATTTACGAGGGACTGCTCGGCTTGCATCGCGCCACGCTTGCGGGACAGCCCGCCGCCGAGCGCGAGTGGTCGGCGTTTCGGTCGAAGTTGGCGGAGTCCGATGACACCGGGAGCGGGCGCGCTGGCATCATCAAGATGCTTAGTGTCGTTGCGTGGCCCCTCGCCACGGACGAGTCCATGCTTCAAGGTGCGATTTTGCAACTGGGCTTGCTGGTCAGCACGCGTGCGAAGGTCGCGATGCACTGGGGCGCGGAAGACGACAACAAGGTTGAGAAGACGATCGGGGAGATCTGCGAGCGCGCGGCGCAGAACGGTATCGCACAGAAGGATGCGAGGGTCATGGATACGTTCAGGGAACAGGAGCCGGCGTTGGCGGCGCGTTACGAAGCCCAGTCCGAGGAGGCTTCGCTCATGGCACGCCGGTTCGGGCAGGCAACTGGCCGGACGCTTATCGAACTCACCGCAGCGTGAAGCCTGCCCTTGGGCGACCCGGGGACTGAGGCGACGTGGCGAATGGCGCATCGCGAGTGTGCAGGGGCGCGGATGATGACGCGATAGCGGCAGCGTAGCCTCCTCAATGACAGAATGCCGCTTCTTCGGCTACATTCATGGTTCCCATGTTGTGTCTTCATTGGGAATCAAACGAAGCATCGATCCATGAGCCGACACGTCAGCCCTCGCTGTCTGCGCCGCGTTGATGGGCGATGCTCCCGAATCCTGGCATTCGTCTGGAGATAAACCTATGACCTTCTCACCTTCCAAGAAAATAGCTGTGTTGTTTGCATCGGCCGCGCTCGTCATCGGATCGATCACTCCCGCACTCGCGCAAAGCAGCGCGAGCGGCAGTACCGCCGACGCCGCGCCGGCGGCCTCCGCTCCGGCGGCAAAGACGACCAAGGCCCAGCGGAAGGCCGCTCGCAAGCAGGCTCGGGCAAAGAAAAACGCCGAGTTGAAGAAGCTGGAAGATGCCGGTTATCACCCGGCGCAGAACGATCCGAACTATCCGCAAGACCTGCAGAACGCGCAGAAGAAGGCGGGGATCGGTCAGGGCGCAAGTCAGTAGTACTGTTTAAAGCCGCGAGCGGGTTGTGTTGGGCAACCGCCCGCGGCGTCCGACGCGCCGCGCTCACATATGTAGTGTGCCTGGACTAGAACAACGTGCGGATGCCGACCCGTACCGCCGTGGAAGACTGGCCGGTGCCGACATAGATCCCGTTGGCAAACACCGGCGCTGCCCCGCCGCCGAGGAAGACCGGCGCGGCGCCGCCCGAGGCGCGCAGATAGGTCGCGCTCGTGTAGACATCGGTGCGCTTGGACAGGGCGTAATCGAGCAGCAGCGTCGCGTTCTGCCACTTCTGCGCTTCGAGCTTGCTGTACCAGTAGCCGCCCATTACCGTGGTCGCCGGTGTGACCTGGAGGATTTCGTTCACTTCATACGTCGGCATCGAGCCGTTGTCGTTGGCGATGCGGAAATGCGTATCGGTGAACAGCAGCCGCGTCGTACTGATGCCGAAGTGATAGTCGCCGCCCACCCCGACGCTGCTGACGTCGTTCGCCAGCACGGGCGTGGCAGGGAGATTGGGGAAGAACGTGGTGCCCGCCTGGCTGGGTCCGTTCAGACCGAGGTCGTGCGTATCGGTGTACGCCGCGCCGAGATCCAGCGGCCCGTTCGAATAGTGCATCCCGAATGCAATCACCCGTCCTGTTCCTGCCGATACGGATTGCGAAGGAAACGCGTACAGTGCGCCGGCCTGAAACCCCGCGTAGTTCGCTGAGGTGTACTTGACGGCGTTGTTGATGTGCAAAGTGCCGGCCAGGTGATCGAAATCGCCGGGGTGCCAGGAGTATTGGCCGGCGACTGAGCCCATCGCGAACTGCGTGAGATCGTCCCAGAAGAAGTCGTACTGCTTGCCGAGCGTGAGCCGGCCGAATCGGTCGTTGGCGATGCCCAGCCACGCCTGGCGGCTGAACAGCACGCCCGATTGCACCATGCTCCCGGAGTAAAGATTGAAGCCGTTTTCCAGGTCGAAGATGACGCGCGAGCCGCCGCCGATATCCTCCATGCCGCGCAGGCCCCAACGGTTCGACTGGATCGATCCGTCGTTGGCAACGAAGGCGGAATGGCCGTTCAGGTTGCTGAAATAGGTGACACCCGCATCGATAATGCCGTACAGCGTCACGCTGCTTTGCGCGTGGGCTAACGGGCTCGCCAGCGCGAGCAGGGCAGCGGTACTCAAGGCAAACTTTTTCATTGCTAGTCTCCAGTCATTATTTTTCAGGCAAAACGGTGCCCTCCCTGGCTAAAGGGATATCGGTTCCCGTTGGGGAATGCCCGGCGGGCCGCCGGGCGTCAATGCGATAGCTGCGTGGCCGTCGTACGGGCCGTGTTTGGCCGCTAGCCGTCGAAGCGATAAAGCGTCGAGTCAGTACGGAAGCGCACACCGGCGCTCAGGGCATTGCTGACGACCAGGTAGCGCTGCGCGTCGACGGTGAAGGTGGCGGCGTCGGTGGCGCCCGAGGTGGCGAACTGGCCGACGCGCTCGAAGCGATCGTCCCGCCACCTGAAAATCTCCGACCGCGTCTCGACAACCGGTGCTTTAGGCGTGCCGGTGATAAAGCACACGCGCACCAGATAGCGTCCCTGCTTGCCGTCGATCAGACAGAGCTCGCGTCCACCCGCGCCGCCCAGGGTTTGTGTGGCGACGAACTGGGCGCCGTCGAATCGATAAAGCGTGGTGTGCTTGAGCAGATTGGCGTGCAGCATCCATAGCGCGCCATTCGCTTCGAAAAAGCGGAAGGCACGTCCACCGTTTTCGTCGAAGCTTTGCAGCGGCGCGAAGGTCTCGCCGTTCCAGCGCAGCACCGACGAACCGCTCACATGATCCGCATACGCGAGATAGCGCTCGCCTTCGAAACTGACAAACGCGAAGTTGTAGCCCCATTGTCCGTCGAGGGTCTGAAACGGTTCGAAGCGTTCGCCGTTCCATTCGAACAGGCGCGAGTCGCGTGGATGGCGGGGAACCATGCCATCCACCACCACGCCTTGCGCCAGCGCGAGAAAGTGTCGCGAGTCGAACGAGAAGGCGACCCACTGCTTCGCTGCGAATGCCGGGAAGTCTTGTAGCGGCACCCATGCGTGGGCGATGCGTTCGTAGACAACCGCGTGGGTGTCGAGGTCGTACGGTCCTTTGCCGGTTCGAATGCCGGCGGCCGCGAGAAAACGCCGGCCGTCGATTTCAAAGTATTCCAGATCTTCGCCGCCGGGTAAGGGCAGCGCTTCATGCTCGACGAAGCGGCCGTCCAGCCAGCGGTAGATGGGCGCTTCAATGTCGCTGTCGCCACCGTTCATATAGGGCGGCTCGCCCGCTACGTCGCGGGCCAGTTGCGGCACGCCGAGAAAGAGACCCTCGTCGGTCGTAAAGACTTCCGCCGCCCGCGCACCGCTTGTGGGCAATTGCTGCAGCGGCGTCAGCAGGCCGCCGCCCGATTCAATGTTTGCCATTACCGGCTTCTCCTAACTCAGAACCTGGGATTGCAAAAGACCGGGCCGGCGGGAGCGGCCCATTCTCTTCGCGTGGACGCAGCAGATTGGCGAGCGCGATGCCGAGCGCAGCGGCCACCGCCAGCAGCGCCGCGAGCATGAACAGCGTGTCGAATGCCAGATGCTGCGACAGCAGGATGCCGCCGACCACCGGCCCGATGATCGAACCGAGCCGGCCGATGGCGAGCGCCCAGCCGATGCCGGCCGCTCGCACGTCGGCGGGAAAGAGATGGCTGGCGATAGCCGGAAACGTCAACTGCCCGCCGACCAGAAACGCGCCCACCGCGAACAGCATCGCCAGCGCGAGGTTCCCCGCGCCGATGAGGTGGCCGAGCGCCGCCGTCAACAGCGCGCCGCCAATGAACGACAGCGACACTGGCACGAAGGGGCCGCGTTTGCCGACCATCGCCGACAGCACCAGCGCGCCGCCGATCGCGCCGAAGTTGAGCACGACAGAGCCGAGCGCCGCGCGACCCGGTTCGACGCCGTTCATGTTGAGCATGGTAGGCATGAAGCTGACGAGAAAGCCCGAGAGGATCATGCTCGACAACACGCCGAACCACAGCGCCAGGGTTGCCGGGAGCCGGCCGCCGGCGAACACGCCGCTCACTACATGCAGACCGCGTGCCGCCGCTTGCTGCCGCGCGGCGGCCCGTTCGTCGCGGCTGAGCGCGTGCGTCGGGATCACGAGCAGCACGGGGATCAGCACGAGCAGGGCGAAGGCGCCGCCCATCAGGAAGACGAATGGCCAGCCGAAGCGCACCATCAAGGCCGCGGTAATCGCGCCGCCGACCACCGCGCCAAGCGGAAAGCCGATGAACATCAGGATGACCAGGGATGAGCGCCGTTGCGGCGAACTGCTTTCCGCGGTGATGGCGGCAACCGGCGGAATGGCGCCGCCCATCCCGAGACCGCCGATAAAGCGCAGCGCGGCCAGCATCGTCGCCGATGTGGCAAATGCACAGCCGAGTGTGAACACGCCGGTCACACCGAGCGCCAGCAGGAGCATTGGCCGCCGCCCGAAGCGGTCGGCCAGCGGCCCGACGATCAGCGACCCCAGCACCGTGCCGATAAATCCCGCACCGAAGACGCGGCCCAGGGTAGCGTGATCGATCTGCAGCGACTTCGCGAGCAACGGCGCGACGAACGACAGCATCAGCGTGTCGAAGCCGTCGATCATCGAGACCGCAAAGCACACCAGCGTAATGCTCAGCACGTTGCTGACCGGTGGACCTGCAGCAGGCTCTCGTGCAAGTAGGTTCATGAAGCTTGTCTCCTTCATCAAGGGCGTTTTCTTATGGTCCGCGCGGATGCCCTGCCGCGCGGGTCGTGTCGGCTTTCGCCTTTGATCGTCTCTAGGACCGTTCCGCGTGCGGATACCTCACGTTCGTAAAGCCCGGTATCTCCACCTGTTGCGGCTGGTTGCCGTTGCTGTGCAACTGATCGACGATGTAATCGGCGACGCAATTCGACAGGAGTTGGCTCGGGTCTTCCATGATGCGTCGCAGCCGCGCCGTGGTGGCTTCGCGATCGTCGACCGATCTGATCGGCGGCATGCCGTCGGCGGGCGCGGGATCGAAGCGGTACGGACGCTGCTCGGGAAAGAGAGCGCGTGCGACGTCGATACTCGCGCGCGTGTTCAGCCACAACGCCCTGTAGCTGCGTTCGAGTTCCGCGAGTCCCGCCGCGTCGGGCAGTTCGGCGACCGAGAACGACGGCGCATGCGGCGCGACGAACACGCGCTCCGGCAGAAGCGTGCGGTTCGACGCGCACCACACCAGATAGCACATGTTGTTGGTCGCCCACGTGGCGCCGGCCGTCGGCCGGCCCGATCGTCCGCTGACCAGCACCATCAGGCGACTCCAGTCGAGTGCTTGCGCGCGCAACCAGTTGCCGATGCGATAGACGATGTCGAGAAAGGCGAGCCCGAAGGTGGCGAACATCACATCGTTCATCGACACAGGAAAGGCGTCCGTGGGCGGCGCGGCGAAGTACTCGTCGTTCAGGCGTGCGAAGTTCAGCAGCGAGTGATCCTTCCCGATCCGCTCGAGCAGGTCGATCGTGACGCCGCAGGTGTAGTCGACCAGATCGGCGATCTTCTGCTCGTGGCCCGCGAAGCTGGCGACAGCGACATGATCGCGCCACAACGCGAGCGAATTCGCCGCGCGGGTTTCCTGCGCGTGACCCCGCAGGCGCGCCGCATCGCTTTGCCAGCTATCGTCCTCTGGCGACAGTTCGCGCATGCGCGCCAGGTAGGCGACGGCCAGCGGCAGATGCGACACCGCCGTCAGTTCGATGAAGCCGCGCGTCGATTTGCGAAAGCTCTCAATAGCCGGCGCACGGCCTGCGCCGGGAAACAGCACGATATCGCTGCCGGTCGACACGAGCAGCGGCGCGTCGGCGTCCTGCCGCGTCATCTGCCCGGTCAGGTGCGCGCCGATGCTCTGCGGGTCCGATGTGAACGCGCGAAAGAGACCGGCAAACGCTGCGTTGGGTTGGTAGGGCATGATAGGTTTGACTGCCTCAGTAATCGAACAGGCGTGCGGGATTGTCGGAGAGAATCATCTTCCGCACCGCCGGATCGTCGGTCCATGCGCCGAGCAGGTTCAGCAACTCGCCGGTGTCGCGCGTCGAATCCGGAATGTGCGGCCAGTCGGAGCCCCAGATTACCTTGTGCGGCGCCGCTTGAACGATGGCTTCGGCCATCGGCGCCACAGCTTCATAGCCACGATGTTTGGCGATCCGGTACGGCGCGCTCAGCTTCAGCCAGCACTGGCCGTCTTTCAGCAAACTCAGCAGGCGTTCGAAATCGGCGGGCGTCAGGCCATCTTCTTCGAGCATATAACCCATGTGGTCGATCACGAAGTCGGTCTGCACGTCCGCGAGAAACGGGATCAGGTTGCGCACCACCCAGCCCGGCGCATAGAACTGCACATGCCAGCCCAGACTCGCGCAAAGGCGCGCCATGCGCGTGATGTATTGCTGGATCTCCGCGGTCGGCAAGCCGGAGCGCGCAAACAGGTCCAGCCGCACCGCGCGAACGCCGGACGCGTGGTAACTGTCGAGCGTCGCGGCATCCGTGCCTTCGTCGATCATCACCACGCCGCGTGCGATCGATCCGGCCACATGCAGTGCATCGATCATGCAGCGGTTGTCGGTGCCGTAGAAACTCGGCTGCACGATCACGAAGCGCTTGAGCTGCAAGCGGCCCATCAACTGCAGGTAGTACGCGAGCTTGCCGTCGGGCAGCGTGTAGTGCGGATGTTCGACGTGTCGATATTTGTCCAGCGGACCGAATACGTGCATGTGCGCATCGCAGGCGAGCGGCGGCATCGTGAACGACGGGCGCGACAGCGTTTCAAAGTCGCGCATCGGGGTGGAGATCAGGGGAGTCTCTGCCATGGTCTGAAAGTAGGGGAGTTTAAAGAGCGCGGGCCTGGTCCGCGCGTTCGCGCAGCGCCGCAAGGAAAACATCGCTGTCGATGCCGCCGAAGATGAACGGGGCCGCGCCTTCGCGGCGCAGCTCGTTCAGCGCCTCGCACTCGGGCATGCCGCCGACGATCGCGACCTTGCCGTGCCGCTGCGCCGCCGCGATCACCTGGCGGCAGGCGGCGACCACCTCGGGATGGGCCGATTCGCCGGTGTGCCCCAGATCGGCTGACAAATCGTTGCAACCGAGCGCCAGCACGTCCACGCCTTCGACCGCGGCAATCGCGTCGGCTGCCTCGACGCCGGCGCGGCTTTCGATCAGCACCTTGAGCACGGTCGCCTCGTTGAGGCGCCGGTTCATCTCGCGCGGTGCGAGCTTTTCAAAGTTCACATACGGTAGCGTCGCGAGTTGCGAACGCTGTCCAAGCGGCGGAAAGCGCGTGGCGATCACCGCATCGCGCGCCTGCTGGGCCGTTTCGACACGCGGCACGATGATGCCGAGCGCGCCGCCGTCGAGTACCCGGTTGATCGTGCCGTAATCGCGCTCGGGCACGCGCACCCACGGCATCAGGCCGAGGTCGACGGCGCACGAGGCGAGCTGGGCGACGGTATCGACGGGCAGCGAACTGTGCTCCATGTCGATCCAGATCGTGTCGTAGCCGGCCGCCTTGGCCCAGCGCACGACGTCCGTCGTGCGCGAGGCCCGGATGCCCAGCGCAATGATCTTGTGCCGCTCGCGCAGGCGTTCGACCAGTTCCGCACCGTTCATGCTGTCTCCATCGTTGTGTTGGTGGAATACAGTATCGTCGCTGGAACAGTTTTGATCTATTCTCTGAAATCAACTTATTGATTTGCAGAGTGAATCAGTGAACATCCGGCATCTTGAGTATTTCGTCGTCCTTGCCCAGGAATTGCACTTCCGGCGCAGCGCCGAGCGGCTGGGCATCACCCAGGCCCCGCTGAGCCTCGCGATCCAGGCGCTGGAGGCGGATCTCGGCGCACGGCTCTTTCACCGCACGCGCCGCAGCGTGGCGCTGACCGAGGCCGGGTTCGCGCTGCTCGACGACGCGCGGGCGATTCTGGCGCGCGTCGAACATGCGAAGGAGAGCGTGTGGGATACCGTCAGCGGCGAGGTTGGGCGGCTGCGTGTCGGGTTTACCAATGCGTCGACGCTGTCGCCGTTTTTCCCGCGGCTGATTCATGCGTACCGGACGCAACGGCCGAAGGTCAACATCGCGCTGCTGGAGTTGTCGTCGTCCCTGCAGATCGAGGCCATCGAGCAGCGGGAGATCGACGTCGGCTTGCTGCGGCTGCCGGAAAGCGCGCTCCCCACCGATGTCGTGTTCACGCCGTTGCTGGAAGAACCTCTGCTGCTGGCGATGCACGCGGGGCATCGGCTCGCCGAGGTGGCCTCCATCAAGCTGGCGGATCTGCGCGACGAGCCGTTCATTGCGTATCCGCGCCAGGCAGGGGTGGCCGTGTACGAACAGACGGTTGCGTTGTGTGCGAAGCGCGGCTTCGAACCGCAGGTCGTGCAGGAGGCGCAGCAGGCTTCCACGCTGATTGGGTTGACCGCCACGGGGCTCGGCATTGCCCTCGTGCCCTCAACGCTGCAGACCATTGCGGTGCCGGGCGTCGTGTTCCGGCATCTGGACGAGACCGACACCATTACCACGCTGTACATCGAGCATCGCTATCGTGACGCCAACGCCCGGGCCATGCAGTTTGTGGAGCTGGCCCTGGGGCTTCGTTAGTATTTCATTAGGATGACGATAGGTATTCGCCGGGCCATCGTGAAGCGCTGATGGCCACACGCATGGGCGCGCTTGCTTCGCTCGCGTCAGGCGCGCCAGGGAGCGGGATTCAGTGCGCGTTTGGCCGCCTCGAGGAACACCCGCTGCCGGACCGACACCCCCTGGCGCGTCGGCAGCAAGGCCATGACCGGTGCAGGCGCCAGGCTCCACGTGGGCAAGACCCGGACGAGTTTACCTTCCGCGATCAAATGGGACACATCCCACTCGGAGCGCTCGGCGATGCCGAGCCCGTCGATCGCCCAGTCCCTGATGACGGTACCGTCGTTGGTGGAAAGCGCGCCGGAGATTCGTACGGTGACCGGTTTTTGTGCGTGCTTTGCACCGCCGTCGCGCGGCGTAAACCGCCAGCGTGGCAGGTCTTCGTCGTTTTCCCGCAGGCACAGGCATTCGAACTGGGCAAGCTCGGAGGGATGCTTGACCTGCCGGAGGCGGTGCGCGAACGCGGGACTGGCGCATAGCAAACGGTCGTTGGGCGCGAGGAAGTGCCCGATCCATGACGACGCCCTGAGATTGCCAATGCTGACGACAACATCGGCTCCCGCGGCGGCGGTGAGCGGGCTCTCGGATAAATGCAATGAGATGGCGAGCCTGGGATGGGACTGGCGCAGATCGCCGACGATCGACGACACATACGCGCGACCGAAGCCCAGTGGCGCGACGACCCGCAGATTGCCGCTCACATGGTCTGTTTTGCCCGATACGCTCGCCGGGATGGCCTCTATCCGTTCGAGCAGTTCCTTCGCCTCGTCGAGGAAGCGGCGGCCTTCATCGGTGAGCGAAAAGCCGCGCGCTTCCCGGATGGCCAGGCGGACGCCCAGGCGTTCCTCCAGTCTTTGCAGCCGGATCGTCACCGCGGGCGGGGTGAGATTCAGGCGCCGGGCGGCTGCCGCGAGCGAGGGCGACACCCCCAGGGCGCGGAACAGGCGCATATCATCCAGCTCGACCATTACTCTTCCTTTAACGATGGGTTAGTCTGCCAACCGACAAGCCGAAGCGTACATGGAAGCGACATCCCTCTCTGGATCGGCCAGGACTTGCAGCACGGAAAAATTCAAACGCCCTTAAGAACGGCGCCGCGCTGCCGATAGTGCGTATGGAGTACTTGCCGATTGAAGGTTGCGACGGCTTCGATCACAGGTGTAAGCTGACAAGCTGAAAAAAACGTCGAAAAACCCGCCCAAAAAAAAGCCGGAAACTCGGTATCCTATTCGCACCCGTGAGAGGGGCAGGGCAGGGAAATGCGTAGTCAGCGACACTTTTGACAATATTAAAGGCTGTATCCTAGTCACCTTCGCACGATGGAGACGCTGTGATTCGACGTAGCCTCGGGGGTCTGCTACTGACGTTAAGCTGTCTGGGCAGCGCTATGGCGGCCGGTCCCACCTGTTCGCGTTCATTTACGCTGGCGTTGCACGATCACGGTCTGCTGTATTCGGTCGACACCGATTCGGGCATCGACAAAGACTTCGCCGACGAGTTGATCCGCCGCAGCGGTTGCCAGATCCGGGTTAGCCTCATGTCGCGCGCGCGGATCTGGAAGCTGATCGAATCCGGCGCACTCGACTTCAGCCTCTCCGGCATCGCTAACGACGAGCGCAATCAGTACGCCGATTTTGCGTGGTACTTCAGCAATAAATATTATCTGCTGGTACGCAAGGATGCGGGCATTCAGCGCTTGGCCGATTTCGAGCACAACGACCAGTTCCAGCTCGGCGTGATCCGCAGCTTCCGCTATAGCGAGTCGGCCAACCGGCTGGTCGACGACCTGGCGGCCGAAAACCGCGTCACCCAGGCGAGCGGTCTGGATCCGCTGTATCAGGCGCTGCTGCTCCGGCACATCCAGGGGATGATCATCGAGCCCTTCGATTACCCCGCCATCGACGAAAAGCAAATCCGCGACGTGACCGCGATCGTGGAGTTCAACGACCCCGCCGTTCCGCACGGCCTCATCATGTCGAAGAAGGCGCTGTCGCCCGCGGAGCGCGACAAGTGGCGCGCCCTGGTCAACGAAATGCGTGCCGACGGTACCGTACGGCGGATCTTCGAGAAGTATTTCAAACCCGACCTCGCCGAGTCGATGGTCAATTTCCCGACGCCACCGTGAGCTGGGCGCGCCTGGTTCTCCTTCCGCTGCTGGTCCTGTCCGCTTCACTGAGTGTTACGTGGATACTGTGGGACCATGAGCGGCAAGCGGCCCGCCATGAACTGCTCACCCAGTTCGACTACTCGCTGGGCGACGCGGTCAGCAGGATCGAGCAGCGGATGGGCACCTATGAGCTCCTGCTACGCGGCGTGCAGAGCATGTTCGCCGCCACCGGCGAGGTGGACCGCGAGCACTTTCGCGACTACGTCGGCACGCTCGATCTCGACGCCGCCTTCTCGGGCATTCAGACCATTGGCCTCGTCGAGTGGGTGCCGGCCGCGCAAAAGGACGAGCATGTCGCCGCCATGCGGCGCCAAGGGCTGTCCGGCTATGCGATTCAGCCTGAGGGTTCGCGCGAAGACTACGCGCCGGTCATCCAGCGCGAGCCGCGCATTGGTCTGAATCGCGCGGCGCCCGGCTTCGATGCCTGGACCGACCCGGTGCGGCGAAGCGCCATGGAGCAGGCGCGTGACTCCGGCATGGCCGCCATTTCCGGGAAGGTCCGCCTGGCGGTGGATCCCGACGCCAGCGCTCACCCCGGTTTCATCATGTACCTGCCGATCTACGCACGAGGGCAACCGCAGGACAGCGTCGCCCAGCGCCGCGCGCACCTGGTCGGTTGGGTCTACGCCTCGTTTCGCATGCACGATGTGATCGCCAGTCTGTATGGCGAGCAGCCGCCTGGTCTGTCCATCGCGATCTACGATGGCGTCGAACCGTCGCCCGCCGCGCTGCTGCACCGGACACCTGAAGCGGCCGGGCGGCATGTGCCCGTGGATATTTCGGCCAACGAATATCTGGTCGTCGACGGTCATGACTGGACCCTGTCGATGAGTGCCCAGGACGACTTCAAGGCGCGCTTCGGTCGTAACGCGGCGTGGTTGATCGCCAGCATCGGCACGGGCCTTAGCCTGCTGCTGGCGTTCCTCACCTGGCTCATCATGACCGGCCGCGGTCGCGCGATGCGGCTCGCCTCGGCGATGACCAAAGAATTGCGCGAGAACGAGGAGAAATTTCGCGCGATTGCCGACTGCACGGTTAACTGGGAGGTCTGGTGGGGGCAAGACGGCAAGCCGCGCTGGATCAACCCATCGGTGGAGGAGTACATCGGCTATACGGTCGAGGAGTGCATGGCCATGCCCGATTTCGCGGGCGCGCTGATCCATCCGGAAGATCTGCCGCGCGTGGCGCCGGAGTTTCGGAAAGGGCAGCAGGGTTTTCGCGGCGACGACCTCGAATTTCGTTGCATTCGCAAGGATGGATCGCTGATCTGGCTGTCCGTTTCGTGGGTGCCGATCAGCGATGCCAAGGGCGATTTCATCGGCTTTCGCACGAGCGGGCGCGACATCACCGAGCGCAAGCAGGTCGAGGCCGAGCTGCGGATTGCCGCCGTCGCATTCGACTCGCAGGAACCGATGATGATCACCGACGCCAGCGCCAAGATCCTGCGCGTCAACTCGGCGTTCACCGAATGCACGGGCTACGCGCCCGAGGAGATCGTGGGTCTGACGCCGCGCGTGCTTCAGTCCGGCCGCCACGACGCCGCCTTCTTCCGTGAGATGTGGGAAACGATCCAGCGCGACGGCGGCTGGCAGGGCGAGATCTGGGACCGCCGCAAGAATGGCGACGTCTACCCCAAGTGGCTCGCGATCTCCGCGGTGATGGGCGAGGATGGGGTCGTCAGTCATTTTGTGGGCACGCATCACGACATCACCGAGCGCAAGATCGCCGAGGAGAGAATCAAGGAACTGGCCTTCTTCGATGCGCTGACTCACCTGCCCAACCGCACTTTGCTGCTGGACCGCCTGAAGCAGGCGATCACGGCCAGTGCCCGCAGCGAAACGTGCGGCGCCTTGCTGTTCATCGACCTGGATCACTTCAAAACCTTGAACGATACCTTGGGCCACGACAAAGGCGACCTGCTGCTGCAGCAAGTGGCGCAACGTCTGGCTGCCAGCGTGCTCGAGAGCGATACCGTGGCTCGCGTGGGCGGCGACGAGTTCGTGGTGGTGCTGGGGAGCCTGCACGAAAACTGGGAAGAGGCGGCCAGCCAGACCGAAGCGCTCGGCGAGAAAATTCTCGCGGTGCTGGGGAGTCCATATCAACTTGGCGAGATTGAATACCGCAGTACGGCGAGCGTCGGTGCGTCTGTGTTCAGGGGACATCAGGCGTCGATTGACGAACTCCTCAAGCAGGCCGATCTCGCGATGTACAAGTCCAAGGAGAAAGGCCGCAACGCCGTGTGTTTCTTCGACCCCGACATGCAGACCGTGGTGGTGGAACGCGCTGCGCTGGAGGCGGGCCTGCGCGATGCCATCGAGGAAAACCAGTTCCTGCTTCACTACCAGGCGCAGGTCGACGGCACCTGCATTACGGGCGCCGAAGCCCTGGTGCGCTGGCAGCATCCCACGCGCGGGATCGTGCCGCCTGCCGATTTCATCCCGCTAGCCGAAGAAACCGGACTGATCCTTGCACTGGGAAGCTGGGTCATGGAGGCGGCCTGCGCGCAACTGGCGCAATGGGCCACGCGGTCCGAGACGGCGCACCTCACGATCGCGGTCAATGTTAGCGTCCAGCAGTTCCGCGAACCGGATTTCGTGGACAAGGTGTTGAGCATCATTGCTCGAACCCGCGCGAGACCCGACCGGTTGAAGCTGGAGTTGACCGAAAGCGTGCTGGTGGACAACGCGGAGGACATCATCCGCAAGATGGGGGCGCTTAAGGCGCGTGGCGTGGTGTTCTCGCTGGACGACTTCGGAATTGGATATTCTTCGCTATCCTATCTGAAGCGTCTGCCGCTGGATCAGTTGAAAATCGACCGGTCGTTCGTGCGCGATGTCCTGGTCGATCCGAATGACGCGGTGATTGCCAGAGCTATTGTGGCGCTTGCGCAGAGCCTGGGGCTGGGCGTGATTGCCGAGGGCGTGGAGACCGAGGCTCAGCGGGATTTCCTCGCGGCTGCGGGATGTCACGCGTATCAGGGCTACTATTTCTGCCGTCCGCTTCCTGTCGAGGGGTTTGAAGCGTTTTTGAGCCGGCTCGAGACGGGGCAGTGCGTGGCCGAGTAGGGGGAAGGGGAAACGCGGGTCTTCGCGACCAGCGTTTCCATGGCGTTAAAACGTTACCGTGCCGGCGTGTGGCCGAAACTTGTCGACAGCGCGTCGATCTGGCGCTGCGTGAAACGCGTCAGCGCACGCCAGGTGATGCGCGTGAGCCAGATGCAGAGCAGCAGGCCGAGCAAGCCGATCGGCAACGCGATAACGGCGTAGCGTAGCGCGATGGATTCGAGCGTTTTGCCGCCGAGCCCGGAGATGTGGATATGATCCTGGCTGTCGTCGACCGCGATCCCGCCGTCGCCGATCGATACCTGGCTGCCGTCGCTGTTGTCGTTCACGCTCAGGTGGTGCGTATCGCCGTTTGCGTCCTGGTCGAAGCTCGCATGACTGCCGTCCGTGTCGACGATGTTCCAGCTCAGCGCCTGCTTATCCTCGCCGCTGCGCGCCAGCGAGAGCCGGCCGTCCACCGTGTCGCGGAAATCGAGTGCGTTCACCGCGTCGCGGTCGATGCTGAAGCTACCGTCGGCGTTTTGCGTCAGCAATTTGCGCGCGGCGTCATCGGGTATCTCCGTCTCGAGTTGGCCTTGCGCGTCGCGCTTAAGTTCGATCGGCCCGGCCGTGGTGACGAGATCGACCCGGGCACCGTTGTTCAGACGCAAGACGAAGCGCTTGTCGAGTACCTGCAGTCCGGCGAAGTCGGTGTGTAAATCGCCGACCTGATCGGTGGATTTGGTTTGCGTCTCTTTGCCGAGATTCAGGTTGAAATCGGTACCGAAGAAATGATGACTACCGAGCACGAGCATCGCGACCAACCCCGCCACGGCCAGCGCGCCGGAGACGACATATCCCACCGTCAGCATCAGCAGATACAGCAGGAACGGTCCAAGCAACAGCAGTTGCAGCAACCCGAGCCGGGCGACCGACGCGATCACGCGCATCAGGTTGCCGACCGAGCGCTGCGCTTCCCACTGCCGGTAGTTGGCCTGAGCCGTGAGTTCGCGCGCGAGCTTGGCGGGGTCGCCGAGCGCGGCGATCACTTCTTCCTCGTGACGGCCGGCAGCCAGCGCATCGCCGATATATTCGCGGTAATCCGCAACGATCTCGTCGATCGCGGCCTTGGGCAGACTGCTGAGTTCCCGCCGCAACGCTTCAATGAATCCGTCCTGCTTCATCGGTTTTCCCCTGTGTCCTGTTGTTTGCCTTGTTGTGCCAGCACGCCGTTGACTTCGTCAACGAAACTACGCCATTCGTCTTCCATTTCCAGCAGACTGCGACGACCGGTGCCCGTGAGCGAGTAGTACTTGCGCGGCGGCCCTGAGGTCGACTCCACAAGGTAGGTCGACACCCACGCTTCGGCCTGCAGCCGCCGCATCAGTGGGTAAATGGTGCCTTCGCTGATTTCCATGGTTTCGGCCAGCGTCGACACCAGCTCGTAGGCATAGCTGTCCCCGCGGGCCAGCACAGCCAGGACGCACATGTCGAGTGTGCCTTTCTTGAGTTGGGTTTTCATCGCATTTCAGAACATATTCGACACGTTGCCAGGTACTGTGTTATGCATGGTATCTAGCCGCAATAAGGCCCTACCGAATGTCATGGCGGCACTTTAGCAGCCTGTACCGTTTTATGCAAGGTACTGTTTAATGCACGCATGCTGCTTCCATCATGGAAACGGGCCGCTTGTAGCGGCCCGTTGTATACGTGAGTCAGTGCGCCCGGCGGCGCATGCGAGTGAGGGCGCCTATTCCCATCCCTGATACCCGGCCGGTTGCGCCGAATTGCCGTAACCGGCGGGGTACGGCCGCCGCAGTTCAGGCGGCGTGTACATCTGGTTCTGGTTATAGGCCGGGTAGGCAGGCGGGCGGTTCACGATGACGACCTGCTGTGCCGCCGCTTGAGCGGGCGGCCGAGGTACGTAGGCGGACTGCGCGTAAGCCGCCTGGTACTGAGGGGGCGGATACTGCGCAGGCGCGTACTGGTTAGCCTGAACGGCTCGAGGCGGTGGGGGCGGCGGTGCGTATTCCCGTCCGGCGTATCCTCCTGACGCCTGGGACTCTGTTGACGCCTGGTTGTAGGCCGGCACCGCCCGCTGAGCGTTCTGCGAATCGCGGCTCTGCGTCACCTGCGTGTCGTCGTCATGGTCCGATTTTTCGTCCGGCAATGCCGTCACGGCTTGCGTCGGAATCAGTATGGGCGGCTCGGACTCGGTGCCCGGCAGCTTCAACGGCGTAGCCCGCGTCGAGGCCTGCTTCAGAGCTGCGGGTTGCACTTCAGCCCGCTTAGGTGGCGTGACATGCACTGACACCTGCTTCAATGACGCGACCGGCGCAGCGATCCGTCGCGGCGGCACAGACTCGATCTGCGCGTAAACATGCTTTTGCGGCGCGGGCGCGGGCGCGATTTGCGCGGGAATGCGCTTCAGCGGCACAGGCGCGGCCTGTGCAACGACCTGCCTGGGTGGCATGGCTCGCGCAGCAGCCACCCGCTTCGGCGACGCGAGCGGCGCGGGCAACGGCTTCGCCGGTGCGACCGGCGCGGCTACCTGCCTCAGCGGCGCGGCCTGCGCTACGACCCGCCTTGGCGGCGCGATCCGCTCGGCAACCGGCTTCGGCGACGCGGGCACGGCCGGCGCGGCAAGCTGCTTCTGCGGATGCTTTACCTCGTCACCCAAGGTTGCATAGGATTTCGAATCTTCCCTGGCGCGCGCGTTATAGCCGATGAAATACGCGTAGCGCAGGTCTTTCAGGTGCGTCTGATTGTCGGTGTTGGCGGAGACGCGTTCTTCGCCGGGATCGAGAGAGGCGTCGATATTCGAGTCTTCGTAGGCCGAGGTTGCCGCATCAGCGGCAAGGGCGGACTCGGGATGCAGCGCACCCACAGAAGACACCAGCGCGGCGGCTACCGCGACGAGCACTTTTTTTTCCATACTTTCACCTCGGGATTCCGTGCGACGGTCCGCGTGGGATTCTCCAATCGCCGGACGGGACTTTCAATCGCGCATCCGGGATATCGACTCTTTTTAGCACGTCCTGAAGGGCCCAGGATAACGTTTCCGGGTATAACCCAGGCGAAAGACTATATGTCGAACAACCATAGCAGTCCCGACGTTGTCGGTCCGGAAATTTTTGCCTCCTCCGGCGGTGATGGCGCGCGCCGCTGGTTGCTACAAGGACGCCAAGAGCGCAATGGATGAGCGCCCGCAACGTCCGCTATCCGGCGTCAGTGAGCGGTTAGGAATGGCACGATCAGCCTGGCAATTTCATGCGGCGCGTCTTCGATGCTGTAGTGGCCGACTTGCGCGAACCGTGAGACCGGCGTTCGGGCAACGTCTGATGCGCACGGCGCTGCGGTCGCCATGTTGGTGCGGGTCGAACCGCATCAACCTGTTGACCTTCCACTCATTCGACACTTCCTGCAAACCTCTCGGCCAACCGCTCCCGCTCGAACGCTTCGACAACGAAGTCCACAAATACGCGTGTCTTCGCCGGCAGCAACGCGCGCGTCGCGTAGTAGATCGAGATCGCCCCGGCGTCTGTGTACCAGTGCGGTAGCAATCGGACCAGTTCCCCGCGTTCGATCGACGACAGCACGTCCGACACGGACAGCAACGCGACGCCCAGTCCGAGAATGGCCGCTTCACGCATCGCTCCCGGGTCGTTGACCATAATGGTTTCGTTGAGCCGCGCGGGCATCTCCTCGCCCGTTGCGTCGCGCATCGTCCGCTGGCTTATGCGGCCGGCGCGATGCCGTCGAGTTGCGCAAGCGCTCCAGGATCGGCCGGTGGCGCGCGGCCGGCCATGTAGGCCGGGGACGCCACGGCCACGAGATGCGCCGGCGTCAACGCGCGCGACACGACGCCCGGGGCGAGATCGAATCCACCACCCAGCGCCGCATCGTATCCCTCTGCGATCAGGTCCACCTGCCGGTTCTCGAAGTGCCAATCCGGACGAACCATCGGATAGCGCGCGAGGAACGCCGGCAGCAGCTGCATGACGTACGTGATGCCGAAGGTTGGCGGCATGCTGACTTTCAGCACGCCGGCCGGCTCGCAGCGATCGGTTGAGACGGACGCGATCGCGGCCTGCAGCGCGTCCAGATTGCCGCCAATTTCCACCAGAAAACGCGCCCCCGCCTCGGTCAGCGTGAGCTTGCGCGTCGAGCGCTGGAACAGCCGCACGCCGAGATTGCGTTCCAGCAGCGCAACGTTCCGGCTGACCGCTGCGGGCGTCAGCGCAAGACGCCGCGCGGCCGCGGAGAAGCTGCCCGTTTCGGCGCTACGCACGAACGACTCGAGGTTGGCCAAGGTTTCCATGCTGGGATATTAAAGCAATACTTGAAAATAATTCAAGCAATTACCCGCTAATCATCGAGCAATTAAGGCGGCAAGATTCGCTCATCCCGCCTTGGGGCGTGAACGTCACCAGCCTTTATCACCAGAGTCATCACCCTTCACCAGGAGCATCGTCATGAGCACCATCGGAATCATCGGAGCAGGCGCCATTGGGTCCGCATTCGCGAAAGCGCTGGCCCGCAAAGGCCTCGAAGCCATCATCTCGAACAGCCGGGGCCCGGATTCGCTCGCGGACCTCGCGCGCGAACTCGGCCCCTCGATCACCCCGGGAACGCGCGACCAGGCGGCCGCGCAGGACATCGTCCTCGTCGCAGTGAACTGGTCGCGGCTGCCGTCCGCCCTGGACGGCCTGCCGGACTTCGGCGGACGCATCGTGATCGACGCCAACAACCCGATCGAAGCGCCGCGCTTCGAACCCGCCGAGCTTCATGGCCGGACCTCGAGCGAAGTATTCGCGGACCTCGTGCCGGGCGCACGCGTCGTGAAGGCGTTCAATCATCTACCCGCGCATCTCATCTCCGACGATCCCCAGGCCGACGGCGGGCATCGCGTGTTGTTCTTCGCGGGCGACGACGCGCCTGCGAAATCGGCGGTGAGCGAACTGATCGGGCGGCTCGGCTTCTTCGGCATCGACCTGGGTTCGCTCGTCGGCGGGGGGCAGTTGGTCCAGATCCCAGGCGGCCCGTTGCCGGTGCTCAATCTCGTCAAGTTGGGATAGCTAACGACCGTCTGGAAAGCATGACCGTATTCGTCGAGATTGTGACTGCAGGTAGCCTGGTGGCTGCGGCTGAGCGATTGAATTTATCGCCAAGCATGGTGGGCAAGCATCTCAATGCGCTTGAAGAGCGTCTCGGTGTGATACTGCAACCCTTCGGTCTTGTGAAGACGGACATGATGACGGGGCGGTTGAATCGATTGCTCGCCGGATATGCAACGCGTGGTAGAGATTTTTATTTGCTCTACGCACGCGATCCTGACGCACCCGCGAAACTGCGCGTATTCGTCGAATTTGCGCTTGACCACTTCGCCGCAGCGAACCTGGGTCAAGCGGCCTAAGCGCTTTCTTCCGCCACGCCGAAGACCTCTGCGGCAACGCCCAACGCATTGTTCACGGCCGCGCCCCCGGCGTAAAACATCGTCTGCAGGATGGTTTCGAGAATCTGCTCACGCGATGCCCCCGCGACAAGCGCGGCCTCAATGTGGGCACGCAACTGCGGAAGCGCATAGCCGAGCGTGACGCAAGACCCGATGACGACCAGTTCGCGCGTCGCGAGGTCGAGCCCTGGGCGGTCGAGTACGCCGGCGAACGCCCATTGCATGGTCATCGTCAAAAAGTCGGGACACAGTTGCTCGCGCGACTGGGCCAACTGCTTGCCGCTGTGTTCGCCATGCAAGCGTTCGAACAGCGCAAGGCCTCGTGCGTAGGATTCGTCTCGGGGTAGAAGGGGGTGCGGCATCGCTATCCTCATCAATGATTGCCGAAAGATCGGCGGCAACCAAAGTGTGCACGCTTGAGGCTTGACGAAGAATGCCTGTCCGGTAGGTTCAGATCACACCGTGAGTGTGCAATCGCCGGTTCGATGAACGTTGCGCAGTGAAATCTTGGGGCCGCGCTCGTGTGCGTCGCGTGGCCCCTCAAGCTCGCAGCCATCGCACGTTACGCGAGGGCATCTCCGTGACGCAGCTTGAACAGCCCCACGATGCGCGACAGCCCATGCGCCTGCTCGTTCAGCGTCGCGGAGGCCGCCGTCGATTGCTCCACGAGGGCGGCGTTTTGCTGCGTCGCCTGATCCATCTCGGCGACGCTGCGGTCGATCTGGCTGATGCCCGCGCTCTGCTCGCTCATCGCACCGTCGATTTCACCGATGACGCGATTCACCCGATCGATCCCGGCGACGATTTCCTGCATCGCCGCGCCGGCTGCCTGGACGCGCTGCGCGCCGGTGCCGACGCTGGCTTCCGAGGCTTGGATCAGATCCTTGATCTCGCGCGCTGCGGTCGCGCAGCGCTGCGCCAGCGTGCGCACTTCACCGGCCACCACGGCGAATCCACGGCCGTTCTCGCCGGCACGCGCCGCTTCGACGGCCGCGTTCAGCGCCAGGATGTTGGTCTGGAACGCGATGCTGTCGATCACGCCGATGATTTCGGTAATGCGCGCCGAGGACCGGGCGATCTCGTCCATCGTGCCGACCGCGCTCGTCACGACTTCGCCGCCGCGCGCCGCCGCCTGGCTCGCCGTGGTCGCGAGCCGCGTGGCTTCCATCGCGGCTTCGGCCGATTGCTTTACGCTGGCGGTCAACTGCGTGAGCGCGGCCGAGGTGTTCTGCAGATTGCTGGCGGAGGTTTCCGTGCGCTGCGACAGATCGCGGTTGCCCATTTCGATTTCGCTGGTCGCGGTCGTCATGTTTTCGACGCCCGCGCGGACTTCCAGCAGCACGGTGCCGATCTTGTCGACAAAGGCGTTGAAGGAGGCCGAAATCTGCGCCACCTCGTCGCCGCCGACCACCGGCAGGCGATGCGTGAGATCGCCGCTACCCGAGCCGATCGTGTCCATTGCATCGCGCACCCGCGAGAGGCTGCGGAACGAATGCGACGTGAAGAACGCGGCGATGCCCACCGCGGCCAGCGTCAGCAGGACCATCGCCGCCCCGAGCGCGCGCAGGACGTTGGCGAGACCCGCCGTTGCCTCCGCCTTGTCGAGTGCGATCACCATGTACCAGTCGGTGCCCAGCACGGGCTGCGCCTTGAGCAGCTTCGCCACCCCGCCCAGATTGACCTCCATCGGTGCGCCGGCTTGCGCGAGCGAGGCCAGCGCGTCCGGCGTGAGGGCGGTGGAGATGTCGGTTGCCGGCTTGAGGATCAGCTTGGCATCCGGATGCGCGATCACCTGGCCGTCGCGCGTCACGACGAAGGCGAGGCTCGAGGGCGTCGGATGCACGGTGGCGACCACGTCGCGCACGCCGTCGAGCGGCACGGCGCCGCTCAGCGCGCCGGTAGCCGCGCCGTTGCGGATCATCGGCGCCGAAAACGAAACGTAGGGCACACCCGTCGCCACGTCGCCATACGGCTTCGTGACCAGCAGCGTGCCGGCCGCGATGGCCGCCTTGTACCAGGGCCGCGCGGTCGGGTCGTAGTCCTTGGGCGTGGTGCTGCTGGTCGAGAAATAGGTCTTGTCGGTCCAGCCGACGGTGGTGACCGGAAAGCCGTCCGCGTTGCTCATATGCTTGACGAGGCCCTGCGGATCGCCGTGCTCGACCTCGTCGGCGGTCACCTTGACGGCCAGCGCCTTGGCCGCCACCCACTTGTCGATAGCGAGCGTATTGGCGCTGGCGATCGCGCTCAGGTTCTGGGCGATGGTCTCCATCGTGTTGGCGCGCACGGTGGTATAAGCAGCCGCTCCCGAGAGCGCGAGCGCGCCGATGACGGTCGCAGAGGAAATGATCAGGATGCGGGTTCGAAGTGAGGAAATCATGGTTTCCGTGAAGAATGGAACGGAGTGGCACGAATTGGAATACTCACGGTGACCCTTCGGTATGACCCCGAGCCGAGTCACGGTTCTAGCAGCACCTTTACGGTCTACGGCGGAAAACGCGAGAACTTGAGGGGTGTGGGGGAAGGGGGGGCGGTCCGGGCAACCGGCATAGGCTTTCGCTGCACCGGCGCAGTGGCGGTGCAGCGGAGTGGCTAAGTGTTCACGGGCCGCCGTTAGCGCGGCAACTCCTGGGTCGCTGCGGCGAGTTCGGTGTGACCCGGTATGGCCGCATCCGCGAGTGTGGTTTGCGCTTGCCGGCTCGGCACCAGCAACACCGGCAGGCTGGCGCTGCGTACCACGCGCTCGGCCACGCTGCCCAGAAACAGCCGCTTGAAGCCGCGTCGCCCGTGTGTGCCGAGCACCAGCAGATCCGCATTGAACTCGTTGGCCGAGATGCGGATCCGCTCCGAAATATCTTCGCCTACCGGCGCTACGTCGACCAGCCGCGGTACGCCTGCCACGTTCTCGTGCTTCATCCGCGCGAGCGCATCCGCCAGCAGCCGCTGGCCTTCCTCAACGAAGGCGTCGCGCAGGATGGTCGGGTCGTAGCCGGACGCGTCGTATGCCATCAACGGGTTGTCGACCACGTAAAGGGGCTGCAACTGCGCGTCGTTATCGTGTGCGAGTTGCAGCGCGGTGTCGAAGGCATGTTCAGACGTCTCGCTGCCGTCGATCGCTACCAGAATGCGTTTATACATATCGGCCTTGAAATATTCATGGGGACGGTGCGCCCTGTCCCGCGAAGAGATGGGATGGGATCACAGCGCCGTAGCTTGCACCTTGCCGTCGACAATGTCCTTGCCGAACTGCATCGCAAGGTTGATCGCATCGTCGAAACTGGCGGGGCTCACCGCGTCGAAGACCGTTGCGTAGCGCCGTGCGTCGGTTTCGCTCGAGGGGATCGTGTCGATGCGCACCACTGAAGCAAAACGCCGCGCACCCGGGGCATAGGGATCGTCGAACGGCGGGAATTGCTGGTGAGCGTAGGCACGCAACTCGTGTCCGTGGTAGGTCATGGTGGGGATGATCATGATGATGGGCTCCTTGTTGAGCGGTGGGTTCCGCTGAGCTCAGCCCGGATATCGACGGCGTGACAGCCGATCGGAAAACAGCGCAGTGAATGACACCACCATGCGCTCAATGGCGGTGTAATGCAATCAACAGATTGTCTGAAATGTCGCAGTGCGGTACGCCACCGTACCGACTTCGTCCGGCCCTTCGTGCACCGTGGTCACAGAAGTTCTCCCGTCTGTTCAACGTCGCCATTTCACTCGCTCCGGTGTTCGCTCGCGAAACCGCCGCACTCGCCGCACCTGCCGCATTCACCGCACTTGCCGCTTGAATCGCCACCGCGCCAGGCACGGTACTCGTCGCCGCACCCATTTCACTCCAGGAGTCTCGCACCATGACCTTTCTCAAGTCCCCGCCATCGACGCCCGATGCCGTTGCCGACGAATACGCCGCGACCATATCGGGTTCTTCGCTGCCGAAGTACCGGATTCCGGAGGCCTCGTCGGATCGCCGTGCCGTATTCGATCTGGTGCGCGACGAACTGCTGATGGACGGCAACTCGCGGCAGAACGTTGCGACGTTCTGCACCACCTATGCCGACGACGAAGTGCGCAGCCTGATGGATCTGTCGATCGACAAGAACATGATCGACAAGGACGAGTATCCGCAAACCGCGGAGATCGAAATGCGTTGCGTGCACATGCTCGCGGATCTATGGCATGCCCCGAAGTCATGGAAGACCACTGGATGCTCGACGACAGGCTCGAGCGAGGCCTGCATGCTCGGCGGTCTTGCCCTCAAGTGGCAGTGGAAAAAGCGCAGGGAGGCGCAAGGCAAGCCGACCGATAAGCCGAACTTCGTCTGCGGTCCGGTGCAGGTGTGCTGGGCGAAGTTCGCGCGCTACTTCGATGTCGAGATGCGTCAGGTGCCGCTCAGCGGCGACGCCACCGGATTGCGACCGGAAGATCTGGCGCAGTATTGCGACGAGAACACGATCGGCGTCGTGGCGACACTCGGCATCACGTTCACCTGCGTCTACGAACCGGTGAAGGCGCTGGCGGGTGCGCTGGACGCCTTGCAGGCCGATGTTGGACTCGATATTCCGATTCACGTCGATGCGGCCAGCGGCGGCTTCGTCGCACCGTTTATCCAGCCGGAGCTCGAATGGGACTTCAGCGTGCCGCGCGTCAAATCGATCAATGCGTCGGGCCACAAATACGGGCTCGCACCGCTTGGCGTGGGTTGGGTAGTGTGGCGCAGCACGCAGGACTTGCCGGACGAACTGATTTTCCGCGTCGATTATCTGGGCGGCGACATGCCGACCTTTGCGCTGAATTTCTCGCGACCGGCCGGGCAGATCATTGCGCAGTACTACATGCTGCTGCGTTTGGGCCGTGAAGGCTATCGACACATCCAGCAGGAGTGCGCAGATACCGCGCAGGCGCTGGCCGACGGTCTGGCAAAGATCGATGCGCTGGAGATGATCTACGACGGGCGTGGCGCGTTGCCCGCTGTCTGCTACAAGCTGAGGCATCCGCAGGCAGCGGGCTTCACGTTATTCGACCTGTCCGACCGGGTGCGGATGCGCGGTTGGCAGATTGCCTCGTACGAACTGCCGGCGGGCCGCGAGGACACCATCGTGCAGCGCGTGTTGATCCGGCGCGGTGTGACGCGCGACATGGCGGCGATGCTGCTCGAGGACATCAGGCATGCCATCGCACATCTGACGAAGAATCCGGTGCCGCATTCGACCGCCGGCCCGACCTTCCACCACGATTGATGACGCCTCTCTACAGGAGCGCACGAAATGAATGACCGTGTTACTACCGCGGCGGGTTTGCCGCCCGCCAACACCGCGAATGTCGCAACGCGCGGCAAGTATCTGAGCGTCACCTCAATCGGTCTGATGACCGCCGCCGCCGTCGTCACAAGCCTGCGCGGCCTTCCATTGCTCGCGAAGGAAGAGATGACGATGTTCGTCTATCTCGCGTTTACCGTCGTTTTCTATCTGATCCCCGCATCGCTGATTTCAGCTGAACTGGGCGGGGCTTTTGCCGACCGGCGCGGCGGTATCTACACGTGGGTCGCGGAAGCGTTCGGCACACGCTGGGGTTTTCTCGCGATCTGGTTGCAGTGGATTCAGAACGTCGTCTGGTTTCCGGTTGCCTTGACCTTCGGCGCGGCGGCGCTCGCCTACACGATCGGCCGTCCGGAACTGGCGAAGAACGGTGTCTATGTGGGGATCTTCTGCATCGTCGCGTACTGGCTTGCGACGTGGGTCGTGCTGCAAGGCGTCGAAGTCTTCGCGAAGATCGCCAACTGGACCTTCGTGATCGGCACTATCGTGCCGGGCATGGTGCTGCTCGTGCTGCTTGGCTACTGGATCAGCAGCGGCCATCCGCTCGGCTGGCAACACCTGAACGATGCCGCGCTGTCCCAGGATGGCCATGCCCGCTTCTGGCCGGCGATTCATGGTTTCGGCACGATCTCGTTTCTGGCCGGGATCGTGCTGCTGTTTGCCGGTGTCGAAGTGCAAGCGGTTCATGTGATCGACATGCGCAGCCCGAGCCGGGGGTTTCCGGCGGCCATCGGACTGGGCGCGCTGATTTCGGTGCTGATCTTCGCACTCGGCGCACTGCCGATCGCTGCGATCTTGCCCTACGAAAAGATTTCGCTGCAATCCGGCGTATTCGACGCGTTCGGTGCGGTGCTGGTGGATATCTGGCATATGGGCTGGGCGGTGTCGGCGCTGTCGCTCCTGGTTGGCGTCGGGGCAATCAGTGGCGTGCTGGCCTGGCTCGGCAGTCCGTCGCGCGGCCTGCTCGAAACCGCGCATGAGGGTGAGTTGCCGCCGCTGCTTCAGGCGAAGAATCGCAAGGGTATGCCCACGCATATCCTGCTGGTGCAAGGTTTGATCGTGACCGTCATTTCGTGCTTCTACTTTGTGATCCAGGATGTATCGGTGGCGTTCTTTCTGATCTCCGCCATGACGATCGCGCTTTACCTGATCGCCTACATGTTCATGTATGCGGCGGCGATCCGCTTGCGCTACTCCGCAGCGGCTTTGCCGCGCCCCTTCACGGTGCCGGGCGGTCTGGCCGGCATGTGGCTGACTGCCGGAATCGGCTTTGTCGGCGTGCTGTTCAGCTTCGTCGTGTCGTTCTTCCCGCCGGACCAGTTGCCGGTCGGCTCACCTTTGCTTTACACGGGACTGGTTGTCTTCGGCATTGTGGTGTTCGCAGGCATTCCGCTGATCATCCACCACGTCCGCCGCGGCGACTGGGCGACGGCGCAGGATGCGCCGGTTGTGCGGCCCGCAGCGATACCGGTGAAGTAGGCACATGGGTGGCGTCGGTGAACGGCCATTCGCCATTCGCCATCCGTCATGAGAACGGCCGTTTTACGTGAACCAGCTGACAGCCATCGCCACGACCGTTGCCGCCATCACACCGGTGGCAACCCAGCCGAGGACGCGCAGTGTCGGCGGCAGCGTGAAACCGGTCATGATGCGGGTGCGCATCGAGAGATGCATCATGACGATCATCACCGGGACCGCGACGACACCGTTGAGAACCGCGCTCCAATACAACGCCTTGACCGGATCGATCGACGTGAAGTTCAGGCCCACGCCGATCAGCGTTGCCGCGGCGATCACGGCGTAGAACGGCTTCGCCTGCGACGGCAGACGTGCGAGGCCCACCCGCCATGCGAATAGTTCGCCCAGCGCGTACGCCCCCGATCCGGCTAGCACGGGCACGGTCAACAAGCCGGTGCCTATGATGCCGGCCGCGAACACAAGGAACGTGAACGGGCCCGCGATGTCGCGCAGCGCTTCCGCGGCCTGAGCCGAAGTCTGAATATCGGTCAGCCCGTGCGCGTGCAGCGTGGTTGCGGTCGTCACGACGATGAAGAACGCGATCACATTCGAGAGCGCCATGCCGAGGTAAGTATCGATGCGGATCCGCGTGAACTCCGCGGGCGCTTCCCACGGTGCGTGGGTCAACGGATGCGCACCTGGCCGTTCCATTTCGTCCTCGACTTCCTGCTCGGCCTGCCAGAAGAACAGGTAAGGGCTGATTGTCGTGCCCATGACCGCGACGATGGCGACGAGGTAATCCGCCTTGATGGACAGCGCCGGTAACAGCACGGCCCAGCCGACCTGAGCCCACGGCACTTGCACGACGAATGCGCAGATCACGTAGCTGAACAGCGACAGGCACAGCCATTTCAGAACCGACACATAGCGTGCATAGCGGATGAACACCTCCAGGACCACTGAGAGCAACCCGAAACCGCACACATAGAGTAGGGCGGGACCTGAGATCAGCAGCTTGAGCGCCGCACCCATGGCGCCCAGGTCCGCCCCCAGATTGATGATGTTCGCGAGCAGCAGTAACCCGACTATGCTGGTCGACAACCAGCGCGGATAGTGCTCACGCAGATTGCCCGCAATACCACTGCCGGTGACGCGCCCAATGCGTGCGCTGATCTCCTGGATCGCGGCCATCAACGGATAGCTGAACAGGAGTGTCCAGGCGAGGCCATAGCCAAATTGCGCGCCGACCTGCGAATACGTGGCGATCCCGCTGGGATCGTCGTCCGATGCGCCGGTGATGAGGCCGGGGCCCATCACTTGCAGCAGTTTTGGCCGGGGCGGTTGCTTGACCGGATCGTCGGTAAGCGTATTCATGAAGGGCACGCTCCTGGCGGCAGGCTACACGGGCGTCTGCTATGTCAGATTGCTGAGCTCGGCACGTGCAAACGTCTCGACTGTTTCCCATGCAACCTCTTCGCGTTCGAATAGCGTATCGAGCTTGATGAGTTCGTTGCTCTTTGCCGCGCCTTTCGGAACAATGCACACGCTTGCCACCCAACCGTCGGCAATGTGATTCTCGACGGTCATATGAGCGTCATGCGTACTGCTCGAGATGATTCTGTCTGCCATGGCGCCACCTGTCTTATCGGACGAAAACCACACTTGCTTTTGGGGCGAACGCGCGTGCGGCCGCATAGTCTTCTTTGCACGCTACGCGCACGCGCGCAAGAATGCGGTACGACAACGTACAGTTGCCGGCCTTTATTCAAGGGCATTCAAGGGCGCCATCCGCGTGGATACCTGCGAATTTCCCCGTATCGGATGTCGATCCTGCGACTCGTCGAACGTCATAGTGTTGAAACACAACCGGTCAGGCGCCTCGGATGTGCCGTTCTAGAGGGGTTCCGGCCGCCATCGCCATCCGCTTCAGGAGGAACACAGTGGACCAACCCGACAACCCGATCCTGCAGGTCCTGGACGACTACAAGGCGGCGGTACTCGCAATAGACCTCGACGCTTTCATCGCGCTGTACGACGAGGACGTGCGGGTCTTCGACATGTGGGGGGCGTGGTCGTACAACGGCATTGCGTCATGGCGGGACATGGTGGCCCGCTGGTTCGGCTCGTTGGGCACCGAGCGCGTGGTCGTGGATTTCAGCAATCCGCAAACGATTGTCGCGCAGGACCTTGCCGTCGTTCACGCCTTCGTGACATACCAGGCGGTGACAGCGGACGGCGTGGCGCTGCGCTCGCTGGATAACCGGCTGACCATGACGCTCAGGCAGCGCGGGGGCGGGTGGAAGGTCGTCCACGAACACACCTCGTCGCCGCTCGACGTTGAGACAGCGAAGGTCATCTTCAACCGCTGATATCAGAGCTTGCCGGGCCGTGGATCGACCACGAAGCCATCGCGATTGGGCATTTTCACGCGCGGCAGCGACACCGCATCGAGGCGCGTATCCGGCGGCACGATACCGTTCTGATTCAGCAGGAAAGCGCACACGGCGTACACCTCGTCCGCCGAGAGCGACTCGGGCGCGTTATACGGCATGGCGCGGTGGATGTAGTCGAACAACGTCGTCGCGTACGGCCAGTAACTGCCGATTGTGCGCTTCGGTTTCGCCGTAGCGAGCGTGCCTTGTCCACCGACCAGCGCATCGCCGATCAGGCCTTGTCCTTGCGCGCCATGGCAAGCGGCACACTGGGCCGCGAAGATATGCGCGCCGGTGAGCACGTCGCCGCTACCTGCGGGCAGGCCGCGGCCGTCCGGCGCTACGTCGATATTCCACGCGGCGACGTCCTGCTCGGACAAGGGCGTACCGATGCCGTACGCCGCCTGTGCATTCGGCGCAAGCAAGGCTGTGACGACAGCAACAGCGGCAACGGCAACGCCCGCGACACCCGCCGCACCTCTGCGCCCGAATAAACTAGGCATTGCGCACCTCGCCGCTCGCTTCGACGCGCCATTGCTGAATGGCGTTGTAGTGATACTGCGAATTCAGCCCACGTGCGGCGACCAGCGCCTCGCGTGTCGGCTGCACATAACCGGTCGAATCCGTGGCGCGCGACAGGATCGCCGCGGGCGCGCCTTGCCAGTGCCAGTCCGCCTGAAAACGCGTCAACGCGCGATCGCGCACCGGTCCATCCAGACGCGCCAGTTGCCAGCTTGCCCCGCCGTCGCTCGATACCTCGACCTTGCGAATCGAGCCCCGGCCGGACCACGCGAAGCCGCTGATCGGGTAATAGCCCTGGGTGGTCAGACGATGGCCGGGCGAAGGTTGCGTGATCACCGACTTGGCGTCCATCTCGAATGCAAACTGTCTGGCCGTGCCGTTCGCCAGCAGGCTGGTGTATTTTGAGGTCTCCTCACGAGTCTGCAAGGGCGCGTCGACGAACTTCAGGCGGCGCAGCCATTTAACGTGAGTGTTGCCTTCGAAGCCCGGCACGATCAGGCGCAGCGGATAGCCGTTCTCCGGGCGCAGACGTTCGCCGTTTTGCGCGTAGACCACCAGCGCCCGCTCGAGGATGCGCTCGAGCGGCAGGCTGCGCGTCATGGCCGCGGCATCGGCGCCTTCCGCTAGCATCCATCCGCCGGTTCGTCCGTCGGAGGAGGCCGACAAGCCGCCGACCTCTTCGAGCAGCGTGGACAGCCGCACGCCGGTCCATTCGCAACACGACAGCAAGCCGTGCGTCAACTGAACCGGTTGCCCGCTCGGCCCATTCCATTCGCCACCAGTATTCCCGGAGCATTCGATGAAGTGAATGCGCGATTCGGAGGGCAGACGCAGCAGGTCGTCCATGGTGAACAGCTTCGGCTGCCGGACCAGACCGTTAAGCACCAGACGGTGCTGATCGGGATCGATGTCCGGCACCCCGCCGTGATGACGTTCGTAGACGAGCCCGTTCGGCGTGATCGTGCCGAACAGATCGGCAAGCGGCGTCATCGACGAGGCGGTACCCGGCAGTGGCCACGCGCGGGCGCTGCGCCGAATCACATCGGCCTCATGCGGCGACGGCAACCCATAAGGATGCTCGAGTATCGGCGCGCCTGGCGTGCGGCTCCACGGCGCGATCTCGAGCGGCTTGAGCAGAGCGTTGGCAGCGCCGGCACGCTGGGACGCCACCAGACTGCCCGCGGCGAAGCCGCCCAGCAAGCGGCGGCGAGCGCGTGAGGTGGGCCGGTCTTGCGAGGTGTTGCGAGCGTTCGTCATCAGTGTCTGTGCATGTCACGAGCCAACTGACCATGGTAGCAACGGGCATTGCGCCGCCAAAACGATCAATCGTGATATGGATTGCAGCAGATGTGCGGAGCGTGCCGCGTGAGCGACGCAGACGCGGGATTGAAGCGGAGGTGAAGCAGGAGGGGAGGACGGCGGTGATGGACGTGGCGCTCGGCCACCGACCGGATGAAGAACCGCCTTCATCCGGTCGCGAGGGACTGCGGCTTGCTTACTTGCTATCGTCCTTCAACTGCGGCAGCGCCAGCGCTTCGCCTGGCGCGAGCAAACCGACTTCCGAATAGATCAGCAGTTTGGCGCGCGTATCGGTGATGTCCAGATTGCGCATCGTCAACTGGCCGATCCGGTCGCGCGGCGAGAAGGTCGACTCGACCTTTTCCATTGAAAGCCGCTCCGGCTGGTACGTGAGGTTCGGCGACTTCGTGCTCAGGATCGAGTAGTCGTTGCCGCGGCGCAGTTCGATGGTGACTTCGCCGGTGATGGCGCGCGCCACCCAGCGCTGTGCCGTTTCACGCAGCATGATGGCCTGCGGATCGAACCAGCGGCCCTGATACAGCAGGCGGCCGAGGCGCTTGCCGTTTTCGCGGTACTGCTCGATGGTGTCTTCGTTGTGGATGCCCGTCACGAGGCGCTCGTACGCGATGTACAGCAGCGCGAGTCCAGGCGCTTCGTAGATCCCGCGGCTCTTCGCTTCGATGATGCGGTTCTCGATCTGGTCGCTCATGCCGAGACCATGACGGCCGCCAATGCGGTTCGCTTCCAGCAGCAGTTCCACGGCATCCGTGAACTGGACGCCATTCAACGCGACCGGCTGGCCTTCCTCGAAGCGGATCGTGACTTCTTCCTTCGCGATCTGCACGTCGTCGCGCCAGAATGCGACGCCCATGATGGGGTTCACGATCTTGATGCCGCTTTCGAGGCTCTCGAGATCTTTCGCTTCGTGCGTGGCGCCGAGCAGGTTCGAGTCGGTGGAATACGCTTTCTCCGCCGACATCTTGTACTCGAAGCCCGACTGGCGCATGAACTCCGACATTTCCGCGCGGCCGCCCAGCTCGTCGATGAACGCCTGGTCGAGCCACGGCTTGTAGATCTTCAGATCCGGATTGACGAGCAGGCCGTAGCGATAGAAACGCTCGATGTCATTGCCCTTGTACGTGCTGCCGTCGCCCCAGATGTTGACGCCGTCTTCCTTCATGGCGGCGACCAGCATCGTGCCGGTGACGGCGCGGCCGATCGGCGTCGTATTGAAGTAGGTGACGCCGGCGGTGGAGATGTGGAACGCGCCCGCTTGCAGGGCGGCGATGCCCTCGGCGACCAGTTGAGCCCGGCAGTCTATGAGTCGCGCGCCTTCTGCGCCGTACTGGATCGCACGACGCGGAATCGAATCGTAGTCGTCTTCGTCGGGCTGGCCGAGGTTAGCCGTGTAGGCGTACGGGACGGCGCCTTTGATCCGCATCCAGTGCAGAGCGGCACTCGTGTCGAGTCCGCCGGAGAAGGCGATGCCAACTTTCTGGCCGGACGGAAGACTTTCAAGGATTGTGCTCATGAGAAAAGCCGTTAAATCGAGGGGTGAAGGGATTTCGCGCAACTAGCAAGTATCGGCTGTGCCTGCCGACAAGGCAAGTCTGGCGCGCACTCCGGGCGCCCGCGCGGCCCGATTGGGGCGTAAAACCGCGCACATATGGGCGTTTCAGGCGCGGTCTGTAATATACCTGAAAGTGTTCGGCGGTCTGCCGCGGCACGGCTTGCGCCGCATCCGGTCCAGCATCGGGTTTATCATTGCAGCGGATAAGTGTATCGAATTTGCTTCGTTGCCCTCGCGCGTGCGGGCCGGTAGATTGGCCGTGTCGCGCCATCATCGGCGTTTTCGCTCCGACCAGACGAAGAGCTTTGAGTGACCATTACTTCCGACTCCGCTGTTTCCACCCCGGCCGCGCATGCCGGCCCGGCTGCCCCGCAACGCGTTGAAATTCGTGCTTTCGACGGCCCGGTGGGCGCCGAAGTGCTGGGTCTCGACCTGAATCAACCGCTCGCCGCCGAGGACTTCGCGCGCATTCACCGCGCTCACCTCGATCACCACGTACTGGTGTTTCGCGACCAGCGCATCACGCCCGATCAACAGATCGCCTTTAGCCGCCGCTTCGGGCCGCTGCAGATCCACGTGCTGCACCAGTTCCAGTTGCCGGGATATCCGGAAGTGCTGGTCGTATCGAACATCGTCGAGAACGGCAAGCCGATCGGTCTGGGCGACGCCGGTCACTTCTGGCATTCGGACCTCTCGTACAAGGAGAAGCCGAGCCTCGGCTCGCTGCTGCATGCGCAGGAGTTGCCGGCCGAAGGCGGCGATACGCTGTTCGCCAACATGCACCTCGCGTGGGACACGTTGCCGGCCCATTTGCGCGAGGCCGTAGAAGGGCGCTTCGCGGAGCACACGTATCTCGCGAAGTACGCCGAACTGCAAAAACGCAGCCCCTGGCGGCCGAATCTGTCCGCCGAGCAGATTGCCCAGGTGAAGCCGGTTGTGCAGCCCATCGTGCGCACGCATCCGGAAACGGGCCGTAAGGCACTTTTCGTCAGCGAGCATTTCACGACCCGCGTGATCGGGCTGCCCGAAGACGAGAGCAAGCAGTTGCTCGAAGAAATTTTCGCGCACAGCGTGCGCCCTGAGCATCTGTACCGGCATGTGTGGGCAGAACACGACATGGTGTTCTGGGACAACCGTTCGCTGATGCACCTCGCCGCCGGCACGCCCGACCACCTGCGCCGCAAGCTGTACCGCACCACCATCGAAGGCGACGTGCCGGTCTGACGGTACGCGCGTCCGCTGCACCCATCCCCGCGTTAACCGAACGCCCATTCCCGGAGCGGCCACGCCGTCTTCCGGGAATTGTTGCAAATTATCCACATAGTTTTCGACGCAATCCGGTCATAAATACCATTTAAGCTAACGATCGTGACGCGTTTGCATGGCTTTTCGTGCTTTTTGCCCGATTTCTGTGCTTATGCGCCCTGATTTGGTGCGCGTCAGGGGTTTGCAATTTGCATATTCCAACGGGTAATTTAGAAAAGTATTGGTGGGTCGATACACTGTGACCCGTCGATTGAGCGGGCGAATAGCGGTTTGGGGAATCTGGTCATTTCATCATCCACGGCGCCCGCCGTCTCAACCGATGTTGCGCTACTGAAGGTTTGGGGTATGTGATTTCAAGGTTTGAGTTTTATCTGTCCGTCATTGAATGGATAAATAACGAGGCTGATTTCACATATATATTAAGTAGTATTAAATAAATCAAATATTCAATCAGGTAAAGATGAAAATCCAAAAGACTACGGCGGCCATCCTGGTGCTGGGCGCCTTTGCGGGTGCTGCTCACGCTCAAAGCGTCACGCTGTACGGCATTGCCGACGGCGGCTTCCTGTTCAACAACAACGTCAAGGGCGAAAAGCTCTATGGCCTGTCGAGCGCCACGTCGTCGCGTTGGGGCCTGCTGGGCAGCGAAGATCTCGGCGGTGGCCTGAAAGCCATTTTCGACCTGGAAAACGGCTTTACGCTCGGCACGGGCGCGTTGAGTCAGGGCGGCCTGGAGTTCGGTCGTCGCGCGTATGTCGGCCTGCAGAGCGCCACGTACGGTACGGTGACCCTCGGTCGTCAATATTCGGCCAGCAATGATGCGACGTCGAACTTTGCATCGGGAGCGGACTGGGCCGCCTCCGGTCTCGGTTACGGCACGCGTGCCGGCGACGTCGACAACGTCGATACGTCGAACCGCGTTCAGAACGCGATCAAGTACACGAGCCCGAGCTACCGTGGTCTGACGGTCGGCGTGCTGTACAGCCTCGGCGGCCAGGCCGGCGACTTCTCGAGGAACGAAGTCACCGACGCAGCCGTGTCGTACGTGAACGGCCCGGTCAAGCTCGGCGCGAGCTACATGTTCACCAAGGATCCGTACTACGCAACGTTCGGCGACCAGGGCAATTCGTCGTCGCCGACGTCGGCTACGGGCGGCACCAACAACATGGCAAGCCGTATTTACGGCGGCTACGCTTCGGCCGGTTCGCAACAGATCATCACGGCCGGCGGTTCGTACGCGCTGGGTGCGGCAACGCTCGCCGTGCTGTACTCGAACACGCAGTTCCAGAACCTCGGCACGGTCAACGCTGTGGGCAGCTACGGCACCAAGTACAACGGCGGCACCGCTACGTTCAATTCAGGCGAACTGAACGTCAAGTACGCACTGACGCCGGCACTGACGCTGGCCGGCGCTTACATCTACACGCATAACAGCGGCGCGGATGACGTCGGCAGCGCGAGCTACAACCAGTTCAACCTGGGCACGATCTATCAGCTGTCCAAGCGTACGTCGCTCTACGCCATTGGTTTCTTCGAAACCGCTTCGGGTGTCGATTCGACGGGCAAGAAGGCAGTGGCTGACTTCAGCACCTCGTCCTACTCGTCGAACAACCACCAGTTGGCAGCCATTGTCGGTATGACGCACAAGTTCTAAGCGCTTCGTCTGACGCCCCGGTTATGCCGGGGCGCAGGCTGCGCCTTGAACACGAGGCTTGAACGCGAGGCTTGAACCTCACGGCTTAAGCCTCAAACCGAGCCGGTCTTGCGCACCCAGTCAACAGGGAACGCGCAAGACCGGCTTTTTTATGGCTGTCGCCGCCGCATAGTCCACTGCCTGGCTGAAACAGTCTCTTGCAGCGTCCGCTCAAGGCGTGGACGCTATAATCGACCCCATTGGTTGCGCACACACGCAAAGCCCCCAAACCTTGCGACGGCGCTTCTGGCGATGCTTCGCGCACGCCGGAAATCAGCCGCGCGCATGAACCCCTATCCCCTCAGGCAGGTGGCGTCAGACCGCGTGTTCCGGACGCCACAGGAGCACCAGGCATGAGCAACGACAATCCTCCGCATGTTCTCGTGGTGGATGACGACCCCGCCATCCGGACTCTCATCGAAGAGTATCTTCGCGACAACGATCTGCGAGTCACGGCTGCGTCGAACGGCAAGGAGATGACCGCGGCGCTGACGGAGCATGCGATCGATCTGATCATCCTCGACCTGCGGATGCCCGGCGAGGACGGCATGCAGATTGCCCGGCGCATACGCGACCATTCGTCGCTTCCCATCATCGTGGTATCAGGCAGGCTCGACGAGGCCGACCGCGTCATGGCGCTCGAACTGGGCGCCGACGACTACGTCACCAAGCCCTTCAGCCCGCGCGAGTTGCTGGCGCGCATCCGCACCGTGTTGCGCCGCTCGGCCGCGACCCAGGTGTTGACCGGACGTCAGCTCGACGTCCGCGCCTATCGCTTTGCCGGTTGGGAGTTGAATATCGGCACGCGAAAGCTGATCTCGCCCACCGGCGTACGGATCGATCTCACGAACAGCGAGTTCTCGCTGTTGAGCGCTTTTCTGGCCGCACCGGGGCGCATTCTGTCGCGCGAGCAGTTACTGGAGGCGAGCCGTTTATACGACGACGTGTTCGACCGCTCCATTGATGTGCAGATCCTGCGCCTGCGTCGAAAGATCGAGGAAAATCCGTCGACGCCGCAATTTATCAAAACCGAGCGAGGCGCGGGCTACACCTTTGCTGCGGCCGTGGAAAAATTGAGTTCCGTCGCGCTATAAGCTGGTGCTGACGACCCGTGTAGCCTCGCCCGGTGCAATTCGATGCCGCGCGGCGACGGCGCACTTTATCGCGAGAACCCTGGTCGATGCGTAACGAACAAGGCGCTGCAGGCGCACCCTATCTGCCCTGGGTCATTGCCATCGGCGCTAGCGTGATTGTGGTGCTGGTTTGCGTGGCATCGGGCTGGGATAGCTGGCGCGCCCGTCGCTTGACGCTTGCGGACAACGACCGGGAAATGTCCAGCCTGGCCAGTGCCATCGCCGAACAGACGGCGCGCTCGTTGCAGGGGGTGGAACTGATTCTGCGGCGTACGTCGGTCTGGGAGCGAGATCCGCGCAACCGGCTGGCGACGCCCGCCGAGAAAGAGGCCTTCCTGCGGCATCAGATAGACGGACTGCCGCAGATTCGCGAGGTGACCATTGCCGACGAGAACGGCGCCCGCATCGCCACGTCGACCCCCGCGGGCAGCTCGAGTCCGAGTATCGGCAATCGCCAGTACTTCCAGGATTTGAAGCGGGCCGCCGGCGAGGCGGTGGTGGTGAGCGAACCGTTGCAGAGTCTCACGGACGGCAAGCCGACCTTCGCGGTGGCGATTCGCCTGCAGGACTCCGAAGGAAGATTTGCAGGGGTGGCGCGGGCGCTGGTCGAAGAAGACTACTTCCGCGATTTCTTCAGGCGCATTGACCTGGGGCCCGGCGCGGCCATTCGTCTTCTGCGCGAGGGCGGCACGCCGATCGTCGAGTTTGCGGCCGCGCCGCAGGGCAACAAGGTCGCGCGGGTGCGCTCGGCGCTACGCCAGGTGCCCGGCTTCCCGCTGTTAGTGATGGTTTCGCGCGACGAATCGGTTGCGCTCGCAGACTGGCGCACCAGTTCGATCAACGCGCTCGTACGGACCGGTTCGATCTCCGCGTTCGTCGCCTTGCTTGCGTTTGCGTTGATCCGGCAGATGCGCCGGCTCGGCGAAGTCAACGAGCGGCTTCGCTCGAGCGAGCGGCGCTGGCGGGCGGTGTTCGAGAATGCGCCGCTCGGTATCGCCGTCCTCACGACGGATGGCGACTACGCGGCGACCAACCCGGCTTTTCAGCGGATGATCGGCTACTCGTCGCACGAGCTGGAACAGCTTGGCGCCTTCGACGTTACGTATCGCGAAGACGTGCCTGCGACGCGCGAACATGTGCTCAGACTGCTCTCCGGCACACCCGACACGATCCGTTTCCAGATGCGCTACACGCACCGCGACGGCCATGTCGTCTGGGCGGACATGAGCATGGCGAGAGTCTCGGCGCATCATCAACACGCGTCGAATTACGCGCGGCACGCCGGGGAGATGCTGGTTGCGACGGTGGAAGACATCACGTCGCGTCGCGAGGCCGAAGAGGCACGCCGTCAGCTTGAAGGACAACTGAGGCAATCGCAAAAGCTCGAAGCGCTCGGTACCTTCGCCGGCGGGATCGCCCACGACTTCAACAATATTCTCGGGGCCATTCTAGGCTATGGCGAACGTGCCTTCCATTCACTAGCTGCAACGAGCGATGAGCGTCGCTATGTGGAGCAGGTTCTCCACGCCGGTAACCGGGCACGCACGCTGGTCGAGCGCATCCTGACTTTCAGCCGCAGCGGTATGGGGGCGCGTGTGCCGGTGCGCGTGTCGCCGGTCGTGTCGGAGACCGTCGAGTTGCTGAAGGGGCGGTTGCCGGCCAGCATTGAACTCGACGTCAAGCTCGATGCGAACGACACCTATGTGGCCGGCGATGCGACACACCTGCACCAGGTCGTCATGAATCTCTGCAGCAACGCGGTTCTGGCGATGCCCTCGGGTGGCACGCTGACTGTGGCGCTCGAAAACGAGCATGTTCCGGCCGCGACGACGTTATCGGAAGGCCGGATCGGACCAGGCGACTTCGTCAGGCTGAGCGTCGCGGATACGGGAACCGGAATCGCTCCCGAGGTGCTGGAGCGCATCTTCAACCCGTTCTTTACGACCCGGAGCACGGGCGAGGGGACCGGCCTCGGTCTGTCGCTCGTCGACGGGATCGTGCGAGAGTATGGCGGTGGCATCGACGTCCGCAGCGGGGTCGGGCAGGGTACCCGCTTCGATATCTACCTTCCGGTCACTGAAGCGCCGCTGCCGGCCGACGAAGCCGTCTCCGAAGCATTGCCTCGCGGGGACGGTCAGGTTGTGCTGGTCGTCGACGACGAAGATGCGCTGGTGACGCTCGCCGAAGAGGTGCTGGCCGAACTCGGTTACGAGCCGGTGGGCTTTCGATCGAGCGCCGCAGCGTTGCGGGCCTTCAGAGACGATCCCGACCGCTTCGACGCCGTCATCACCGACCAGACGATGCCGGAGCTGACGGGCCTGGAACTCGCAAGTCATATCCGCGCGATTCGCGGCTCGTTGCCGGTGATCCTCTGTAGCGGCTATGGCAATCCGGCTCTCGAAAGGGACGCGCGCAACGCCGGGGCTGCCACGTTGCTGCGCAAGCCGTTGCGCTCGGGAGAACTGGCGCTCGCGTTGCATCGAATCCTGGCGCGGCCTCAGCCTTAGCTGGCCGGCGTGCCTTGTGTCGTGTCCGCGCCCGCTCCGAGCGAATTCTGCGCGCCGGCGGGCACGCAGTCGGCGTGGTACTCGGCTTGCAGCTTCTTTTCAGCGAGTTCGAGATCGGATGGATAGTCTTCGTCGTTTTCGGACGGGTCGTAGCCTACCGCTTCCAGTTCAGCCAGCTCCTGCATCAGTTGCGCATGCGTGACCTCGGCCTTCAATGGCGTGAAGGGATAGTCGTTGCACTGTTGTGGCGTGAGGCCTTTGGCGGCAAAAGCGGAAGCACTGCCAAGGGCGAAGAGGGTAACCACCGCGGTTTTCGATAACAGGTTCATGATTGAGTCCAGATGAGATGATCGGAGCGCCAGACGTTCAGCGCGTGGCTCCAGTCATCGAGGTTACTGGACAATCAGTACGGTATGCTTAGCATTAGAATGAAATGTTGTTTAAGCTGCCCAACTCCGTAGCCTGTTGAGAAAACGCGGGCAAACGACCCGGCGTTCAGGGCGGCAAAAGACTCAGCTGGTAGCCATAGCAATTTACCGTATTGATGTGAACCGTCGGCAGGTGCGTCTTCAGTTTTGATCTCAGCCGCCAGATCAGCGGAGTCACGCTTGTGCAATTGATGACGTCTCGCCCTGGCCACGCATAGCGAATGAGTTGCTCATGGGCGACGGGCACGTTCGGATCGCGCATCAGGCACTCGACAAGCAGATACTCGGTCTTGGTCAGGGACAAACGCTGCTCCCCGCTCACCAGTTCCCGTGTCAGCGAATCAAGCTGGAGCCGCGCGGCGGCCGGTTGTCCGGTAACGCGGCGTGCCAGCGTGGCTCGACGCAGCGCCTGCAGGCGTTCATGCATTTCAATAAACGAAAGCGGCCGGGCAAAGCAGGCGTCGGCGCCCGCACGTAGCGCTGCGGTGCGCTCCTGAGCCGTAGCGGTCGCCAGAATCGCGATCAGGATGGCGCCCCCCGCAATCGCGGAGAACTGCGGCAGCGTGGCGGTGAGCTCAGGGTACAGGTCCGGGTCGTGCGCCATCAGGATCGCCGCGTCGAACGGCTCTCGCGTGGCTTGCCACACACCGTGGGCCAGATCGTGCGAACGGCACAGGCTGTGAGTGCTTTCGTGCAGCGCTTTGTACAGCCAACTGGCCTCAGGGTGTCGTGGAGACACGAAAAGAATGCGCATAGTTTGAGTCGCCAGCCATGAGCGTGTTTGACTCAGGCGCGCATGGGCGAGACCGGCAGGTGGAGTAGATGAGGAGTGTGGTCTCCGACGGTTGCGGGTCTATTGCACGAACGGCCGGCTCCGTTACAGATGTAACCCGCGGGGCGCTACGGAGCCGTCGCACGCAAGATGAAAATTTTGCAATGTTCAAGTCATATCGCCGGACGCCGGGTGCGGTTTATTCTGAAACCGCTTCAACGCGACCGTGGCTCGTGGACGCGCGGCCAGCAGCGGCGGTGCGCTCGATTCGACTTGCGCGCCTTCGTTTGCGCTGTTGGCAGGCGTTGGTCCGCCTCGCCGGATGTCCGGTAAAACCCTCAACCTTTTGCAGATCACTGTGAAGAATGCCACTTTGCGTCAACTCAAGACCTTTGAAACCGTCGCGCGTCGCCTGAGTTTTTCCCGGGCGGCGAACGAGTTGAACCTGTCGCCACCTGCGGTCTCGACGCAGATCAAGCATCTCGAAGAGCACGCGGGCATTGCGCTGTTCGAGCAGCTTGGGAAGAAGATCTACCTCACGCCCGCCGGGCAGGAGATGCTCCACCATAGTCGCGCCATCATCCACTGCTTCCGCGAAGCCGAGGAAACCTTGGCGAAGATGAAAAGCCTTGCGGGAGGCAGCCTGAGTGTCGGTGTCATCAATGCCGGGGGCTACTTCCTGCCTCGGTTGCTGGCTGGGTTTTCGAACCGGAATGCGGCGGTCGACCTGGATCTGACGGTAGAAAATCACGACGAGCTGCTGGTTCGTCTGGAAGAAAACCGGCTTGATCTCGCCATCATGGTGGGCGCGCCGGTGGAGCCGAGATTTACCAGTACAGCGTTCGCGCCGCACGCGTTTGTTCTCGTCGCCTCGCCGCTGCATCCACTGGTTGGCAGGACGAGTATTGACGTTGCCGAACTCGGAAGTGAACGGTTCATCGTGCGGGAGAAGGGTTCGGACACATGGAATGCCATGCAGCAGTGCTTCGACGGCCGGCTGGCTTTGGACGATCCGCTGGAAATCCGCAATACCGAGGCCATCAAGCAAGCGGTGATGTCCGGCATGGGTATCAGTTTTCTGTCCGCACATACGGTCACGCTGGAATTGCAGGCCGGGATGCTTGCGGTGCTCGATGTCACGGGCTTTCCGGTGATTCAGAAATGGCATGTCGTGCATCGGGCGGACAAGCAACTGGTGCCTGCCGCTCAAGCCTTCAAAACGTTCTTGCTCGAAGAGGGCAAGACGCACGCTAGTGGAGTGCGCACGGTCAGCCACTGATTTCCTGCGTTGCAGCCTTCGGTTGAGGCGTGACGGCCGGCTCGGGGTTCCCGCCGGCCGTTTCCGTATTCACCGCGTCCTTGAAGCCGCGAATCGCCGAGCCGAGATCGCCACCCACCGTGCGCAATTTTTTGGTGCCGAAGACCAGCGACACGATCAGCGCGACAATCAACCAGTGCCAGATACTTATTGAGCCCATGATGTTTTCTCTTTGAATCGTTCTACTTACTGCCTGATTGGACACCAAGGTTCGCCCTTGTGCAGACGAACCTTGGTGCGCCCGGGATCTATACCTTGATGCCCGGGCGGCGGCTGAGCAGAAGAACCGCAGTGCGATTTAGATCAGCATTTAGATCGGCATGACGTCGGGACGGTTGTTCGGGAACCGGGCAATCATCTCCTCAGTCACGTGCAGGTGATCCATGATCATCTGCTTCGGCGTGTGCGTCAGCCAGTCGGACAGCGATACCTCGGCGAAGTGGTCCGCCTTGAAGATTTCCAGGAATACGAGGTCGGTGTCGCCCGTGTTCTGCACGTAGTGACCGAGACTCTTCTTGACGTAGCCGATATCGCCCGCGCGGAAGTCTGCGGTTGCCGCCTTCGGACCTGTATCGAACACGGTCATCCGGGCCTCGCCCTTGATGTAGTACTGCCATTCGTCCGCGTTCGGGTGCCAGTGCAGCTCGCGCATGCCACCCGGCTTGACCGTCACCAGGGCGGCCGCGACGTTTGCCGATGCCTTGAAGTTGCGACTGTCGGCGATCCGCACCGACCCACCCTTGGTCTCCTTCGTCGGCGCCATATCGCCCAGCGAGAAAATGAACGGATGTTCAGGCAGGCCGAGCGGTGACGCCACGGAACGTTGCGCGGCTTCCAGCGGACCGGGATCGGTACCCTGGAAAATCCACAGGTTGTCGACCGGAATGTTCTTGAAGGCGTCGGCCGGCACGTTGAAGTTGGCGGCCAGGACATCCGGCGGCGTGTGGGCGATCCAGTCCGTCAGCAGAAGCGTGTTGAATTCCGATGCATGGCCGTTGTCGAAGGCGAGCAGGAATTCGGCGCCTGTCGGTCCGAGACCTTGCAGCGAGTGCGGCAGGCCCGGAGGGAAATACCAGAGGTCGCCGGTTTTGACGTCGGCGACCTGCGGGCGGCCTTGCTCGTCGAGGATGGTAATGCGGCACTTGCCGTCCAGCATGATGGCCCACTCGGCCTGCTGGTGCCAGTGCATTTCGCGGGTGCCGTTGGTACCCAGGCGCATGTTGACGCCCGAGATATCTTCCGAGATTGCGAAGTCGTCCTGCGTTACTTCGCGAGCCCAGCCGCCGTTCTGATAGCGCTTGTGCGCGTTGTTGAACGACGCCCAGAACAGCGGCATGCCGTTGATGTCGGTTGCCGGCGGGTTCTGGAACGACGGGAACTGATTGGCAATGGCGGGGTTCTGAGGGCCCGGGTCATTCCGGCTCGTCGGGCTCAGGGCGTTGATTATGCCTTCGGGCGGCCGGTCCGGATTGCCGAACGAAGCGGCCTTGGCCGTGGCGGCCACCCCGAGCGCCGCAGCCGAAGCGGCTGCACCCACCAACACTTTGCGTCGCGACAGGTCAGTCATGTTCATTACCTTCCAAGTTTCAAGTCTGAAAATAAACCGTTATAAAATTCGTATTCCTATATAAACAGGAATTGACATCGGTCTGGTTCGATCGTGTCGGAAACGGATTAACCGGGTGTTATCCGGGTGCTGCTGACTGGAGGAAAAAGCGCGTCGAACAGCATCCTTGGAGACGATATTAGTGAGGTACGTGAGCTTATGACAGTCAAAGTTTTGGAACGAAACGATAAGCCGAACGTTAACGTTCCGGTGTTTAAAGCTGGGGGGATTTTGCAAGCTGCGGAGGGTGAAACTCTGAAAACGGCGGATTAATTTTCTTTTAATTTCCGCTGCGGGTCACGCGCGGCCAACGCGTGAGCACGTTGGCCGGTTACATCGCTAGAACGTGTGCGTTGCTTCAGAAGCGATGACGGAATCCGGCGACGAACAGCAACTGCCGATTATTGGCCGAAGGCGTGACGTTGAACATAGACGCGTTGAACGCCGGATTGTTCCCACCGCCGCTGACCGTCTGATACAGGCTCTCCAGATAAACGTCCGTGCGGTGGCTGAACTGGTAGTCCGCCTGCACGATGGCCTCGTGCCACTTGGGCGAGAGACTGCCGGACGACGAGTCGAAACGCCCGTCGGTGTACGTATACGACGCAGCGAGACTGAGGGCGCGGGTCACGAAATACTGACCGTTGATCTCGAAGTTGTTAAAGCGCAGCAGGCTGCCCACGAGCGGGGCGAGATTGCCGCCCTGATAGACGCTGGTGACGTCGTTGGTCGACGAATGCGTCCAGACTAGCCCGATCGACGCAGGGCCAAACGCGTATTTGCCGCCCAGGCCCCAGATCTGCTGGCTGCCGCCGGTGATGACCGCGTCGCTATCGCCGTTGGTGACCGCGCCGTTCGGGTTGACGTTGGCGGTGCCGACCGAGCGGTTGATCTGCAGATAACTGGCGACCAGCGAGACCGGCCCGTTCTCGTACTTCGCCCCCATGCTATAGGCACGGTCGTTCGAGAATTCGCCCGCCTCGTTCGAGAAGCCGTACATCGTCCCCACCGTCAGGCCGCGATAGGTTGGGCTTTCGTATCGCACAGAGTTCTGGATACTCTGATGCCGGATCATGTCGTCGTTGTCGAACGGATGGTCTGCCAGGTTGCCGGCCCAGCCCAGACCTTCGGCGCTCAGCGCGGACAGATACTGCGACATGAAGCTGTACTGTCGACCCGCCGTGATCGTGCCATACATCTTTGAGCTCAGGCCGACGAATGCCTGGCGTCCGAACAGATCGCCCGAGTTGCTGAGTTTGCCGGTGGCACTCGAAAAGCCGTCCTCCAGCATGAACACGGCTGAAAGGCCGCCGCCCAGCTCTTCCGAGCCTCGCACCCCCCAGCGGGTGCCGCTGATGCCGCCGCTGTCCATTTCGACGCCGCTGTGCCCAGGCGCGCCTGCTTTGCCCGTGGTCTGGTTGTTCGCGTAGATCACCGCGGTATCGACGATGCCGTACAGCGTGACGCTGCTTTGTGCGTGACTGCTTGCGGCCCAGCAAAGCGAAACGGCTGCAGCCAGTAGGGTTTTTCTCATGGTGATGACGTCGTAGTGGTCTTGCATGCGTGTGGGGAAAGTGACAGCCGCTCTGTCTGCGCAGATCGGGATATACCGTCAGATATAACGAAGCGAAAAACAAGGTATGGCGGATCGCAACGCGCTTTCTGTCGAGGCGCAATCTTAGCGGCACGATGGGCACGGGGAACTGTACAGTCGTCGGGTTTCGAGAGGAGTACAGTTAAAGCGCCAGGGTTCGCACGCGTTAGCGTTATATCCGTAGATAACTAGCGGTGTATGATGTTTGCGATTCTGTATCGAGACCACCGCAATCGATCGGTGAGAGAGACATGTCACAGAGCGTTTCAACAGGTGCCGTATCCTGGAGCACACCGGTCCAGTTGCAAGGACTGCCTGCGAACGAGCGTATCTGGCGGGAGATTCCGCGGCGCGAAAGCGGCACAGGCGGCTCTCAGGTGGTGATCGGTCACTGGACCGACAGCCGTGTCGAACACCGGGAACTCGTTGCGCCCGTGTTCGACCGCTACTTCACCGTCAGCATTTTGCTCGGCAAAGCGACGGTCGATTGCTACAAGAACGGCAAGCTGTCCGGCCGAGGCACGGGTGGGGTAGGCGGTCTGCAACTCACCGCGCCCGGCGAGCGGATCCAGTGCGGTTTTCGTGGTGCCAACGAGTCGATCCACATCTTCTTTCCGAGCGATCTGATCGAGCTGGAATGTGGCGAAGAGCGCCACAGCGTCGCCGCGCCGCTCTTCGACGATCCCGCGTTTCGCGTCGATCCGGTGCTGGGTCCGTTGGCGCAGCCACTGGCCGCCGCGCACGGCGAAGAGGGACGCATCGACGTGGCTTACGTCGAAGGGCAGGTCTACGCGATCCTGGGGCACGTGCTCTCGCGGTACGGACGCGAAAGCAAGACGGACATGCCGGTTGGCGGGGGGCTATCGTCAGCGCGTTTGCGCCGCACGCTCGACTACATGGAAGCTTACCTGGCAGAACCGATTACTTTGCAGGACATCGCCCAACAGGCCGGCCTGAGCCGCATGCATTTCGCCGCGCAGTTCCGGCTCGCCACCGGCACGACACCACATGCATTCCTGTTGAACCGGCGCATCGAGCGAGCCAAGACTCTGCTGGAGAGGGACATGCCGATCGTGCAGGTCGCGCTTGCCGTCGGCTTTCAGGCTCAGGCGCATTTCACCACGGCGTTTCGCAGCGTGAGCGGCACGACGCCCGCGCGCTGGCGTTCCCAACAGCGGCAGGCGCAGCGCTAGTCCAACTACGGCAGAAACGCGGCGATCGTGTCGCCGCGCCTCTACAGGGATCAGCCCAGCTTGTACGAACCTGCGCCGGTGCCGGCGAGGTTGCCGCCGTCGACGATCAGGTACTCTGGACGGATCGGCCTGCCCTCAAAGAAGCATTCGAGGATTTCTAGCGTGCCGGCCGCGTAGCGCGCTTGCCCCGCCAACGAGCTGCCCGAAATATGCGGCGTCATCCCCTGGTTCGGCATGCGCCGCCACGGATGATCGACCGGTGCGGGTTGCGGATACCAGACGTCGCCCGCATAGCCCGCGAGTTTTCCCGACTCGAGCGCGCGCACCACGGCATCCCGGTCGCACAGCTTGCCGCGCGCGGTATTGATGAGGTACGTGCCGTGCTTGACGAGTTCGAACATCCTGTCGTCGAACATGTGCTCAGTCGCCGGATAGAGCGGGCTTTGCAGGTTGATGACGTCGCACACCTTCACCAGCGATTCCGGCGTCGGATGATAGGTCAGGTTCAGTTCGCGTTCGATTTCCGCCGAGAGACGATGCGGATCGTAGTAGTGCAGATGAACGTCGAACGGCTTGAGCCGGCGCAGCACCGCGAGACCGATCCGGCCGGCGGCGATGGTGCCGAAGTGCATGCCTTCGAGATCGTAGCTGCGGCTGACGCAATCGGCGATGTTCCAGCCGCCGTTCACGGCATATTGATGCGAGGGCAGGTAGTTGCGCACCAACGAGAGCACCATCATCACGACATGCTCGGCCACGCTGATGCTGTTAGAAAAGGTTTCCTCGGCGACGGTGATACCGTGTGCGGCGGCCGCCTTGAGGTCGACGTGGTCCGAGCCGATGCCGGCCGTGAGAGCGAGCTTGAGTTTCTTCGCTTTAGCAATGCGTTCGGCGGTGAGATAGGCCGGCCAGAACGGCTGGGAAATCACCACGTCGGCGTCGGGGAGGTGGCGGTCGAAGGTCGAATCGGCGCCGTCCTTGTCGCTCGTCACGACCAGTTCGTGACCATGGCTTTCCAGGTAGCGGCGCAGACCCAGTTCTCCCGAGACGCAGCCGACCAGTTCGCCCGGCTTGAAGCCGAGCGGTCCCTTCGGCGAGGGCACGGTCTGTCCATTCGGATAGGCCGTGATGACGGGAATCTCATTGCGCGCGTATTTCGGCGGATAGCCGGTGACGGGATCGGGATAAAGAACACATAGAACTTTGGCCATCTCTTTGCTCCGTATATCGACTTGTGAGTAAGTGCTGATCAATCAGCACTTGCAGTCTGACGCGGGAGCAATGGCGTTTATTTCGAATTCGCACGGTCGACCCCGGGAGGGGTTCCGGGGCTCCTTGCGAGCCCCAGCCGGCATTGCGCGACGCCTGGCCGTCAAGACCAGGCGCCGGGATTAATCGCCGAGATATTCCGGTTCGATCTGGATGTTCTGCTCGCCGGCAGCCTTCTTTTCCCAGTATCGCTTGACCCAGTTTTCGAAGGTCTTGCCCGCGGCCGTATCCTTGCCGGTGAAGGCGATGGCGCCGATGTCCGCGTACGGAATCACGTCCTTCGTCTGCTTGCCGGTGGGGATGATCCGCACGAAGCAGTCCTTGAAGGCCGCGCCGTATTGACGGTCGTACAGATAGCCTGCCACGCTCGAGCCGTCCTTGCGGGTGATCGTGACGTCGCCACGATAATCGAAGGCCTTTTCCATCGCTTCGCGCACTTCGGCTTCGGTGGTCAGTTGCGGCGTCCAGCCTTCGAGCTGCTCGTGCACCGTGCCCGCGGCGGTTTCCATCTGATCCGGGTTGACCACGTCAGCCGCCGGTGCGACCGGCGCGGCTGCTACGGCCTCGGCCGCTTGCTGGCCCTTGGCCGCATCCGCACGCGGCGGCGTGGGGACGAACACCATCGGCACTTCGTGCGAGGTCTTCTTCCAGCCGGCGAGCAGGTCGGTGGCGCCCTGGTCCTTATAGCTGTCGAACAGCATGGCCTTGACGGTCTGGAACATACCCTTGAACGAACCAAAGGTGTAGTTCACGCCGCTCGCTTCGTAGCCCGAGTGCACCATACAGTTGGCGCACTTCGGATTGCCGCTTTCGGTGCCGTACTCGGACCACTTCACGCTTTCCATCAGTTCGTCGAAGCTGTCTGCATAGCCGTCCTGCAGCAGGTAGCACGGCTTTTGCCAACCGAAGATGCTGTAGGTGGGCATGCCCCACGGCGTGCAGGTGAGTTGCTTCTTGCCCATCAGGAATTCCATGAAGATGGGCGACGCGTTGAAGCGCCAGCTCTTCTTCCGGTTCGACAGGATCGCGCGGAACAGCTTCTTCGAACGTGCACGGCCGAGAAAGTGCTTCTGGTCCGGCGCCTTGTCGTACGTGTAGCCGGGCGAGACCATCATGCTTTCGACGCCCGCTTCCATCATCTCGTCGAAGTGCAGGCGCACGCTGTTCGGGTCGGCGCCGTCGAACAAGGTGGTGTTGGTGGTGACGCGGAAACCGGCCGCAACAGCGGCGCGCACACCTTCCATGGCGATGTCGTAGCCGCCTTCACGGCACACCGCGAAATCGTGATGCTCGCGCTGGCCGTCGACGTGCACCGAGAACGACAGATACTTGCTCGGTTTGAAGAGGTGCAGGTTCTTGGCGAGCAGCAACGCATTCGTGCACATGTACACGTACTTCTTGCGCGCCACCAGACCGGCGACGATCTCAGGCATCTGCGGATGCAGCAGCGGCTCGCCGCCCGGAATCGCGACCATTGGCGTTCCGCACTCCTCGACCGCCTTGAAGCATTGCTCGGGCGTGAGTTGCGACTTCAGGACGTGAGCCGGGTACTGGATCTTGCCGCAGCCCGCGCACGCCAGATTGCAGCGCATGAGCGGCTCGAGCATGAGAACGAGCGGATAGCGGCTACGCCGCATCAGCTTCTGCTTCAGGACATAGGTGGCGACCGTCCAGGCCTGCGAAATTGGCACTCCCATGCTGGCAATGCTCCTCAATAACTGTGTTGCGCCGCGGACAGGGTCTGCGACTGTGTTCAATAGATCGTTTCGCGCCCGCTTCGGACGCGATCGTGTGCTAACAAGGGCCGATCACGTCCGCCCGATTGGCGCAAACCGATCTGGCACTGGACGGGTTGTGGGGCCCCGAATTCTCAAAAATACCGCAATGATCGCACAAACCGGACTTTCCGGTCGGAGCCGCGCGTGTTCGGGCCGGGCGGGGCGGTCCGGCGGCGGTGGGCGCGGGGTTTGGCGTAGCGGCGTAGCTGGGGCGAGTCCGCGGTGAATCCGGGACGGTCCACGGCGATTACGCCTTGACTTCGGCCCGCAAGAATTCCACCAACGCTTGCTGCAGCGCATTGAGCACCCCGCCGGAGGTGACGAGCGCCAGTTCCGTGGGCGGCAAGTCGGGCAAACCGGGGCACAGGCGATGCTCGGGAAGCACCGCGGTTGTGGGCAGGACCGAAATCCCCAGTCCCGACGAAACGGCCGCCTGAATGCCCGTGAGACTGTGGCTGCCGAACGCGATGCGCCAGCGCCGCTGGGCCTTGTCGAGGCTGCGGATGGCGCGCTGCCGGTAGACGCAGCCTTGGGGAAACAGCGCGAGCGGGATGGGTTGGTCCACGGGCTCCTCAGACGCTTCGACATCCGCGCCCTGGACCCACACCAACGATTCCGGCCAGGACGCGAGACACTCGCCGCTGCCCGGTTCGCGCTTGACCAGCGCAAGCTCGATCTCGCCCGCAGCCAGCTTGCGCTGCAGGTCGGTGCTCATGCCGGCGATGGTCTCGAGGCGCACGCCGGGTTTGGCCTTCACAAAGCCCGACAGCATGGCCGACATGCGCCGGGCGTCGAAATCCTCGGGCACGCCGATGCGAACCGGCGTCAGTTCGACGTTGCTCGCCAGCGCGTCCTGGGCTTCCTGCGCGAGTGCCAGCAGCCGACGGGCGTATTGCGCGAGCAACTCGCCGTGCTCGGTCGCGCTCACCTGATTGCCGGTGCGGTCGCGCAGCAAGAGGGGCCGGCCGACCAGCGCTTCCAGTTTGCGCACCTGCTGGCTGACCGTCGACTGGGTGCGGTGCACGCGTTCGCCGGCGCGCGTGAAGCTGCCCTCGTCGACGACGCAAATCAGCGTATTCAATAGTTCCAGATCAAGCATGACCGGCTCGCTTCGTTATTTGAAATTCAACTGATACATAGATTTTAATTTAATTTTCAAATATAGGGTGAGGCACTTAACCTGTCCGCATTCGAAACCTTCAATCCGCGATTTCCCGGAGCGATCCATGTCACTTGAGAACACCCGCCGGCCGGTCTGGCTCACTTTCGACTGCTACGGCACGCTGATCCAATGGGACGAGGGACTGCTGGCGGCGGTCGGTGACATCCTGCGCACGAAGCCAGGCAACGAGGTCGAGCCGGCGAAACTGCTCGAGATTTACGACCGGCACGAACATGCGTTGGAGCAGACGGCGCCGCACCGCTCGTTCCGCGGGGTTGCCGGCGACGGACTGCGGCTTGCGCTCGAAGAGCTGGGTTTGCGCAGCGACGAGGGCGACGCCGGGGTGCTGACCAGCCGCATCTCGGCGATGCCGCCGTTTCCCGAAGTCGTCGGGACGCTGCGGCAACTCAAGGCGCGGGGCTATCGGCTGTGCATCGTGTCGAATACCGACGACGACATCATTGCCGGCAACGTCGCGCAACTGGGAGGCCAGATCGACCGGGTGATCACCGCGCAGCAGGCGGGGGCATACAAGCCGGCGCGGCGCCTGTTCGACTACGCGCACGAGCAACTGGGCGTGACGAAGGACGACGTGGTCCACATTTGTGCGAGCCCGCATCTCGACCACGCGGCTGCGCGCGATATGGGATTTCGTTGCGTGTGGATCGATCGCGGGACGGGGCGTGGCGTGCTGCCGGACTACACGCCCGATGCTACGCTAGCGACACTCGATCGGGTGCCGGCGCTGTTCGCCGAGCTCGGCTGGTAATTCTCAGGGGAAGACATCATGGCGCATACGTTGTTATCGGTCGGATCAACGGCACCGTCGCGCAGCCTGCGGCTCGATTCCGACGCGGTCATGCAGGCCCGCATCGAACTGGCGGCCTGTTTCCAGTTGGCGGCGCAGTACGGTTTCGAGGAGGGGGTCTGCAATCATTTCTCGGCGGTGGTTCCGGGGCATGACGACTTGTTCTTCGTGAATCCTTATGGTTATGCATTCGCCGAGATCACGGCGTCGCGGCTGCTGGTTTGCGATTTTGAGGGGCACGTGGTGGACGGCGAAGGCAAGCCGGAGGCGACGGCGTTTTATATCCATGCGCGCTTGCATCGCGCGATGCCGCGGGTGCAGGCGGCGTTTCACACGCATATGCCGAATGCTACGGCGCTTTGTTTGCTGGAGGGGCCGCCGTTGTTGTGGCTTGGGCAGACGGCGTTGAAGTTTTATGGGCGTACTGCGGTTGATGAGGATTACGGTGGGTTGGCTCTCGATGAGTCGGAAGGGGATCGTATTGCGGCGGCGCTGGGGGATGCCGATGTTCTGTTCTTGAAGAACCATGGGGTGATGGTGGCGGGGGCTAGCATCGCTGAGGCGTGGGATGATCTCTATTATCTGGAGCGCGCTGCGGAGGTTCAGGTTAAGGCGATGAGTAGCGGGCGGGCGCTTAAGGCGGTGCCACATGATGTGGCGCAACGGACTTATGAGCAGATGCGGGTTGGGGATAAGGAGAGTGCTCGGGCGCATCTTGATAGTGGGATGCGGTTGTTGCTGGCGCGGGGGAATGGGTTTGATAAGTAGGTTTTCTGTGGTTTTCACTTTTGGTTGTTTTTTTTTATGGTGTTGGCCTTTCCTTGCATTCTTAGTGGTCTATTAGCGATGCCCCTGTGCGGGGCGGCACTTACTTTCTTTGCCGCCGCAAAGAAAGTAAGCAAAGAAAGCGGGCTGCAACCGCTAGCGTTTAGTGAGCCATCTCGGTCTGCCACCCGAAACGGCCCAAGACGAGACCCGCCCTCGCGCCACCCACGTTAGTGACAAAGCAGTCATCCGCCCCAGCGTTGCGCTACGCGCCCCGCCGTTGGGCGTAACACGTTCTGCAAACGCTAATTAATGTCACTACTTTACTTCGTTAGGAAACCATATCATCTATGATGAGTGCCGCAGTTTGGCAATGTTTTTCCCCGTTGGCGGTGAAATCGAGGTGGCATTCCTAGGTGGACCCGTCCGCGACGCACGGAGTGCGGAGTGGGGTGGATGAGTGCTGTGTCACGAGCGGTGGAAATGCGATGGCAGGTCTCGTCTTGGGCCGTTTCCGGTGGCGGACCGAGATGGCTCACTAAACGCTAGCGGTGTGAGCCCGCTTTCTTTGCTTACTTTCTTTGCGGCGGCAAAGAAAGTAAGTGCCGCCCCGCACAGGGGCATCGCAAATAGACCACTAAGAATACAAGGAAAGGCCAACACCGCAAGAGCACAGCCAAGACCAACGCCGTAGGCAAACAAACACCCACATTAACTAGCCCCCTCCCAATAAACATTAAACCCCATCAACGAAGTCAACGTCTGCGCCGCGCGCTTCATCATCTCGCCCACTTCGCTCATGGAAGGCACCGGCGCATTATCGATCCGCTCGATATAAGGCGTAGTCAGCGCCGCAATAGCATGCCCATCCCGCCCAAACACTGGATACGCCAGATTCTTGACTCCCTTAACCTGCCGGCTCGACATACGCGCATTACCATGCCTGCGGATCTGCGCCAGATCCTTCGCCAGTTGCTCGCTATCCACCACCTGCTCACCCTCCACAGGCACATGAAGCTCAAGCATCTCGGCCCGCTGCGGTTCCTCCTGAAACGCAAGCAATACCTGCCCCGAAGCCGTATCGGTCATCCCAATCAACGTCCCCACCTTCAACGCAAATCCCCACCGCTCAGGACTCTCCACACCCGCCACGATCAACACGCGCCCCTTCTGATACACGCAAAGATGAAACGACTGCCCAGCCTGCTTGGCAAGTTGCGTCATCAACGGCAGCGCTGTCGACACCAATGAACGCACCGGCTGATGCCGATGCGCCAACTGAAACAGCAGCAGCGAAAGCACATAGCGGTCGCCCGCGGCCAACAGATAGCCGCGCGTTTCCAACGTGACCACCATGCGGAAGATCTCCGCCGTAGTGCGCCCCAACTCCTTGGCAAGCTCCGCGAGCGATAAGCCCTCCGGGTGATCCGCCAGCCGTTCGATGATGTCGAGGCCCTTTTCCAGTGCCGGCGCCGAGTAGCGCGTCGCGTTGTCGTTCAAATCTCCTCCCGTAAAGCCGACGGGCGCCCGATCGACCCGGCGCACATGATACCCAATCCGATTGTAGGGCCCCCAAGGCCGAAAGCGCATTCCAATGCCCCATTCCATAGGCGGGGAAAACACCTAGTAAATTTTATCAATGAAATGTGTTTTCATACCTAAAATTTTAAGCAGCGCTGGACGAAGGCGCCAGGGCACGCTGAACAGCAGGCCGCCGGCGGCGGAATAACGCGGAGGAGAGGGTGGATGGCAGCCGTTGCATTCGAGCAGGTGCGCAAGTCGTTCGGCGCCGTTCAGGTCCTCAAGCAGATCGACCTGGCGGTGCCGGACGGCGAGTTTCTGGTGCTGGTCGGCCCGAGCGGCTGCGGCAAGTCCACCTTGCTGCGTGCGTTGGCCGGGCTCGAGGGCGTCACGCACGGGCGCATCCTGATCGACGGGCAGATCGTCAATGCGCTGCCGCCGCGCGAGCGCGACGTCGCAATGGTGTTCCAGAACTACGCGCTCTATCCGCATATGACCGTGCTCGAGAACCTCACCTTCGCGCTCAAGCTGCGTAATCACGACGCCGCGGAGATTGCGTCGCGTGCGCAAAAGGCGGCCACATTGCTCGGTCTGCAGGACCTGCTCGGCCGGCATCCCCGGCATCTGTCGGGCGGTCAGCGGCAGCGTGTGGCGATGGGCCGCGCTATCGTGCGCGACCCAAAGGTGTTCCTGTTCGACGAGCCGCTGTCGAATCTCGACGCGCGGCTGCGCGTGCAGATGCGCGCGGAGATCAAGGCGCTGCATCAGCGTCTGCGCGCCACCACGGTTTACGTGACGCACGACCAGATCGAGGCGATGACGATGGCCGACCGCATCGTCGTGCTCAACGGCGGCGTGATCGAGCAGATCGGCACGCCGCTCGCACTCTACGACGATCCGGACAATCTCTTCGTGGCGGGTTTCATCGGCTCGCCGGCCATGAATGTCTTCAATGGCGTGTACGAGCAGCACGGTGGTGGCGCGCGGGTGCGCGTCGGCGAACTGGCGCTGCCGGTGCCGACCGTCAATGCCGTGCACGGGCAAGAGGTGGTGTACGGCGTGCGTCCCGAACATCTGGCGCTTGCCGGCGAGGACGGCGTGCCGTTCGCGCTCGATGTGGTCGAGCCGACCGGTGCGGCAACCGAACTGTTCGGCACGCTCGCCGGCCAACCCTGTTGCGTGATGCTGAACGGCCGCACCGATCTGCGCGCCGGCAACCCCGTCGCATTGCGTGCCGATCTCAACAAGGTGCTGGTGTTCGATCGCGCAAGCGGGCGACGCCTGCGCTGAACAGGCCTGCGAGCCGTCCCGCCGCGGGGCTCGCATGACGCATGAACCGCCGGTATGCCGCGCGGCTGCACGGCGGAACCCATACAAGAGGAGACAGTAATGCGCTATCCAACCATGCAAGCCCTGCCAACCATGTTGCGGCTCGCCGCCTCGATGCTCGCGCTCGCGGGCCTCGTCGCGTCGGGTCTCGCCCACGCCGACGACGAATACAAAGGCTATACGCTGCGGGTCAAGCTGATCGGCGGTGTGCAGTACGAAGCGCTCTATACGCGCATTCCGCTGTGGGAAAAGCAGACCGGCGCGAAAGTCGAGATCGTGTCGCGCAAGAGTCACTTCGAACTGGATCGCGAGTTGAAGCAGGACATCGCCTCGGGTCACATCGACTATTGCGTGTCGTCCAATCACACGAATTTTTCGGCCCAATACCCGATTTTTCGCGATCTGAAGGGACTGTTTCCAGCGAGCTATCTGGCCGCGTTCTCGCCGAGCCTGCTGAAGGCGTCGGAGATCAACGGGCATCTGGTGCAGATTCCGCGTTCAGTGGATATCGAAGCGCTCTACTACGACAAGACCGCCTACGACGATCCGGCCAACCAGGCCGCCTATAGCAAGCAGTTCGGCAAGACACTCGCGCCACCCACGAACTATGCGGAGTTCACCCAGCAGGCCAAGTTCTTCACCAAGGCGCCGAACTTCTACGGCACGCAGTTTCCCGGCAAGGACGAAGCCATCACGGGGACCTTCTATTCGCTGCTGATCGCCAATGGCGGCCAGTTGCTGGATGCGAAAAACCGCCCGGCGTTCAACTCGCCGATCGGCGTCAAGACGCTTAACTGGTTCGTGGACCTCTACAAGGCGGGCGCGGTGCCCAAGGGCGTGCCGAGTTACGTCTGGGACGATCTGGGCAATAACTTCGCAGCCGGCAAGGTGGCGCTGGATCTCGACTGGCCTGGCTTCGCTTCGTTCTACAACGATCCCAAGACTTCCAAACTGGCCGGCAATGTCGGCGTAGTGCCGGCGCCGCTCGGTGCCGGCAACAAGCGGCCGGGCTGGTCGGGCTCGCATAGCTTCTCGATTACGAAGACCTGCGATCGGCCGGAGGTCGCCGCGAGCTTCATCGAATTCCTGACCAGTCTCGATTCGCAGATGGTGGAGGCGCGCCTCGGCACGATTCCCTCGCGGATCGATGCGCAGCAGGCGGTTGTGAAGGAGTTCCAGGAAAAGCACGATGCCTATATGGCGAATGCCATCAACGTGTTCAGCACGGCGGCGCGCCAGGACGCCTTCACGCCGCCGCGCATCCAGCAATGGGACGAGATCTCCAACGCGCTGTGGCCCGAGTTGCAGAAGGCGCTGATCGGCGACAAGTCGTCCCAGCAGGCGCTCGACGATGCGGCGAAAAAGGTCTCCGACATCATGCAGGACGCCTCCGACTAGCGACATGCTCCGGCCCACGCGACGCACGCCGCGCGGGCCGATCCTATTTCCGCTCTACGACACCATGCGATCCAACCTCCAGGATTCGTCCGCCGTACCTGCTCTCGTGCCGGTCTCGCACGAGGGCGTCGGTTTGCCGTTCAAGCTGTTGCTGCCTGCGTTCTTCTCGGTGGCGATCGTCGTCGTGCTGCCGCTGCTGTTCTCGCTCTACACGAGCTTTACGTCGTACCGGCTGATCGAGCCCGACACGATCTGGCATTTCATCGGCCTGCGCAACTACATGCGCGCGTTCGCCAACGAGGACTTCTGGGCCGCCTTCGGCCGCACCGTGCTGTTCCTGACGATTGCCTTGAATCTGGAACTGGTGCTGGGTCTCGGCATCGCATTGCTGCTGAATGAGGTCACTAAAGGCCAGCGAATCCTGCGCACCATCATGATGTTCCCGATGATGTTCTCGCCGGTGCTGGTGGGCTTCCAGTTCAAGTTCATGCTCAACGACAGCACGGGTGTGGTCAACCATCTGCTGCAGACGCTCTTCGGCTTGCAGAGCACGATTCCGTTTCTGGTCAATGCGAACTCGGCGCTCGCTTCGCTGATCGTGGCCGAGGTCTGGAACTCGACGCCGGTGTTCGCGGTGATTCTGCTGGCGGGATTGATGGCGTTGCCGAAGGATCCGATCGAAGCCTCCAAGGTGGACGGCTGCACGCCGCTGCAAACCTTCCGCTACGTGACGCTGCCGTACCTGATGCCGTTCATCTACATCGCCATGACGATCCGCTCGCTGGACGTCGGCCGCGCCTACGACATTGTGCGCATCATGACGAACGGCGGTCCCGGCGGGCGCACCGAATTGCTGTGGACGATGGTGGGCCGCATCGCTTACGACGATTCGCATATGGGCTACGCGAACGCGATCGGCTATGTGTCGGTGCTGGTTTCCGTGCTGTTCACGCTGTACTTCTTCCGCAAGCTCAATGCGGCGCGCAAACATATGGGGCCGGCCTGACATCATGAGTACGACGCTCGAACACACTCCCGGTTTTTCGTCCTTCAAGGCACCGCTGCGGCGAGCTGCGCTATGGTTCGGAGTCTTTATCGTCATGGCGGTGATCTGTCTGCCTGGCCTGTGGGTCGTGCTGAATGCGTTCCGCTCGAACGTGGCGATCCTGTCGAACCAGCCGCTGTCCGATGCCGGCAGCTATACGCTCGACAACTTCCGCAACATGTTCGGCTTCGGGGCGATGCAGTCGTTACCGATTCGCCAGTACTTCGTGAATTCGGTGGTGATCTCGCTGGCGAGCACCTTCGCCGCCATCGTGGTGGGCGTGCTGGGCGGTTATGCGTTTGCCCGTTTCGAATTCCGCCACAAGAAGACGCTGTTCGTCGTGCTGATGCTGACCCGCGCGATTCCCGGCATCGCACTGTCTTTGCCGATCTTCATGCTGTGGGCGTGGACCGGTCTGCTCGACACGCGCATCGGTGTGATCGTCGTCTACCTTGCGATGAACGTGCCGTTCACGGTATGGCTGATCGACGGCTTCTTCCGCGAGGTGCCTGCGGAACTCGCCGAGGCCGCACAGATTGACGGCTGCACCCGCTGGCAGGCGTTCTGGCATATCGAGCTGCCGCTGGCCCGCTCGGGCGTGGCGTCGGCGGCGATCTTCGCCTTCCTGACGAGCTGGAACGAATTCGCGCTGGCGTCCCAGTTGTGCCGCAGTCCCGACACTAAAACTTTGCCGGTCGGCCTGATGGACTTTACCGCTCAGTTCACAGTGGACTGGGCCGGCATGTGCGCGATGGCGGTCATCATCATCATTCCCGCCATCGTGCTGACCTTCATTGTTCAGAAGCACCTGATTGCAGGCCTCACGCTTGGCGGCGTCAAAGGATAGAACTCACATGACCACGATCGAAAACGTCGAAATCCGGCAAGTCGACCTTCAGCCGAAAGTGCGGCGCACGGACGCCATTCAGTCGTTCGTTGTGCAGGAAACCATTTTGCTGACGATCCGTTGTAGCGACGGCAGCAGCGGCACAGGCTACACCTACACGATCGGCACGGGCGGTTCGTCGATCGTCGCGTTGCTGCACGATCATCTGGCGCCGCGGCTGATTGGCCGCAACCCGGCCGAGTACGAAGCGATCTGGCGCGATCTGTTCTTCCATACGCATGCGACAGCCGTCGGCGCCATCACCAGTCTCGCGCTGGCCGCCGTCGATACAGCGCTATGGGACCGCAACACGCGCGTGGCCGGGCTGCCGCTGTGGGTCGCGGCCGGCGGCGCAAAACCACGCGTACGCACTTACACGACGGAGGGCGGCTGGCTGCATCTGTCGCAGAGCGAACTCGTCGAGCAGACGCTGCAAGCGCAAGCCGAAGGCTTTCGCGGGGCGAAACTGAAAGTAGGGCGCCCGCATGTCTCGGAGGACGCCGCGCGTCTCGCGGCCGTGCGCGCTGCCGTGGGCGACGGCTTCGAACTGATGGTCGATGCCAACCAGGGATTCACGCTGGCCGAGGCGCTGCGACGCGCGCATGCCTTCGAGCCGCTACGCCTCGCATGGCTGGAGGAACCGATGCCGGCCGAGAGCATCGACGCGCACCGGCGTCTGTGTGCGGCGACGACGGTGCCGGTTGCAGTGGGCGAATCGCTGTACCATCCGGCGCAGTTCGCCGAATATGTGAAAGCGGATGCCTGCTCGATCGTTCAGGCGGACGTCGCCCGCGTGGGCGGCATTACGCCATGGCTGAAGATTGCGCATTCCGCGGAGGCGATGAACATCGAAATCTGTCCGCACTTCCTGATGGAGTTGCATGTGAGTCTGTGCGCGGCGGTACCCAACTCGAGCTGGCTCGAGTACATTCCGCAACTGGACTCGCTGACCGGTGCGTCGATTGTGGTGGAGCAGGGTTACGCGACACCGCCGGCGTCGCCGGGCATCGGCATCGATTGGGACTGGGACGCGATTCGTGCGCAGCAGCGTCTGCAGATCGAGATCGACACGCCGGTGAGCGCGTGAACGCCCGCGTCGATCGCCTGCTCAATTGCCACTTTATTTGTTATGGAGTGTTCCATGCGTTATTGCCTCGCCCTCGATCTTCGCGACGATCCCGCCGTGATGGAGGAGTACGACCGCTACCACCGCGAGGTCTGGCCCGAAGTGCTCGCCCATCTGCGGGCCTCGGGCATCCATGACATGACGATCTGGCGGCGTGAGAACCGGCTAGTCATGCTGATCGACGCGGACGAGGGCTTCACGCCGGAGCAACTCGTTATCGGTCCGCAGACGCATCCACGCGTCAAAGAGTGGGAGACGCTGATGGCGTATTTCCAGCAGCCGTTGCCGCATGCGGAGAAAACCGCATGGCAGCCTTTGGAGCAGGTGTTTCGCCTGACCGAAAGCCGGTAAAACCAATATTCAGAATGACTGATTATGCGAAGCGGATATTCGGTAAGCTGAACAAAAGAAACGCGAAATTAAAATGAAAAATTATGCGTTTTAGCGGTTGAGGAGCGTACGCCGCTAATGGAATCCGTGCGTTGGATTTAACCATTGCTGAGCAGTTAGCACTACGTTTCAAGCAGTGCCCGGTGTTATATTGATGTACATGAACACGCCGAGATCAATCGAATCGATCGATAACCGAACGCGTATGCGCGAACTATGCGCATTGGCTGGATCTCAGAGCGAAGCCGCGAGGCTCATCACCCGCCATACCCGACGACCCTGCAGCGTGGAAGCGGTGAAGTCGTGGACCTGCGATCCCGATACGACGCGCGCCAGGACCTGTCACGACTGGGCCGTCGAAGCACTCGAAACAGAGTTGAACAATCTTGCCAAGGATTCCTGAGCTCGTGTCCGGGCACGTCCGGCGTATCGGCTTATCCACTCAAAGCCGAGGGATCGTGGCGTCACCTGCACGGACATGATGCGAGGCAAGTGAAGAGCGTAAGTCAGCGCCGGACGATAACAGGCCACAGCCTGCCAAGCCCGCGCCATGTTGAGCGGCCATTACTTAGTGAGACCATTCATGAGTATAAAAGACAGGATCAAAGCATTTGTTTTTGAGGACGAGTCCGGCAAAACCAAAGAGCCAGTCGATGCAGCGGGCGAGGTCCCGGCGTCGGATCCGCCGCCGCACGCCTCGGTCTCCGAGGCGCCGCAGGCCGCTGCGGTCATCGAACAGTCGGGTACGGGGCTCGACGTGCCGGCGGTCGAGGACCACATCGATCAGCAGATCCAGAGCAACCAGGCCTTCGCGCCCGTCGCCGCTTTCCTCAAGATGGCCGAGAGCATGAAGAGCGTCATCGGCGACGAGAAGCAGCGCTTCCAGGCCGCTCAGGCGGCGACCAACACGCCGACCGACGCCTTGCTGGGCGCGGTCAAGTCGTATGCGTCGGTGCTGGAACATGAAACCACGGCGTTCGAACAGACCTTCGTCGCCCAGGCCGAGGGCGAGATTCGCGCGCTCGGCGATCAGGAGAAGCAGTTGAGCCAGCAGATCAGCGACCTGCAGGCCAAGCTGTCCAATCTGAGCGCCCGCAAGGAAGAGATCGGCGCGCAGTCGATTGCGAAGGCGGGCGATCTGGCCAAGGCGAAGATCGACTTCGGCTCGGTTTCGTCGACGCTCAACAAGCGCTACACCGACCTCGCCGCCAAGCTGCAGCAACATCTCGGAGGCGCTGCACATGGCCAATGATCTCATCAAGACCGAGACCACCCGGCGGCTGAAGTCCTTCTGGGACACCAAGGAAGGCACCACCGGTATGGTGGTGGGCGCCGGCATTCTCGGCGGCCTCGGCTGGGGCGCGTACAAGATCATGCCGTACGTGGCCAACCTGATGGAGAACACGGTGCTGGCAATCGTGTTCGGCGCCATTGCCGTGGGCCTCGTGTATGCCCTCGTCATCGACGGCTCTTTGCGCCGGCTGCTGTGGCTGCGGTACAAGCTGCTGATGCGCGCATTGACCTACTCGGTCATCAAGTACGACCCCGCCGGCGTGTTGCGCGAGACGCAGAAACTCGCTCGCACGCGCCTGCGCGAAGCGGACGAGTACCGCACCAAGGCGCGCGGCCAGGTGGAACTGATCAAGAACACCATGGACGGCTACAAGCGCGAGGCCGACACCTATCTGCAGGAGGCGCAATACCTGCAGTCGCATCACGGCTCGCAAACCGAAATCGAAAGCCGCGCCATGAAGCTCCAGGAACTGAACACGGCCTACAAGGAGTTGCAGCCGCTCTATACGGTCACGCAAAGCTGGTACGAAAAGATGACCCATGCCAGCGAAACGCTGGAAACCATCATCAGCAATACCGACTTCAAGATCAACCTCGAAACCACCAAGTACAACGTGGCGAACTCGACCCACAACGCGTGGCGCATGTTCAAGTCGGCGTTTTCCGGTTCTGAGGATATCGAAGGATTGCAAAACGATACCTTCACCTACATGGCGGAAGACTATGGGCAGAAGGTCGGCGAGATCGAATCGTTCATGCTGGATTCCAAGAAGTTCATCGACAGCGCGGATCTGCGCAAGGCCGTGAACACGGAGAACGGCATGAAGCTGCTCGAAGAGCTGAGCCGCCGCAATCTCGGCATCGTCGAAGCCGATCAACCGAAGTTGACGACCGACGATGCCTCGACGGTCAGCTATGCGAATTACCTCAAGAAAAAATAAGGAGCCAGCAAATGGCATTTACCTCAGGATTCAAAAAACTCGTGGGTTTGGTAGCCACCGTGGCCGTTGTCGCGGGCGCAATCTTCGCTTATAAGCAGGGCTATTTCGGTCAGCACAACACGTCGCAAGTGGCGGCCGTCGACACCGGCAATAGCTCGCAGCCCATGCAGGCGATGCAGGCACCGCCCACGGCGGCGCCGCAGACGGACACCTCCAACGCGGCGACACCGAGCCGCGATACGCTGCAATCGATCCTGCAGAATCGCACGGTGCGCATTTCCGTGGAGAACCCGTCCGAGCCGATCTACGGCGAGACCAACGGCATTCCGCACGGTTTCAATTACGAGTTCGCCAAGTTGCTGTTTGCCCAGCCCGAATTCAACAAGGGTGGCGTGATCAGGATCGACACGCATCATGAGGTGGACGCCTATCAGGACGTGCCGCGTCAGTTGCTGGTGTCGTCCAATGGCGCGCCGGTCACCGACATCGCGATGGACGGCCTGACCTTCCCGGACAACACGCCCAACGGCGTGGTCTACACGAATCCGTATCTGGACGACTTCGGCTACGCGCTGATCGTTCAGCATGGTTCTTCCATCCGCTCGGCGGCGGATCTGAACGGCAAAACCATCGGCATCCTGCAGGGCGATCCGGACGTGCGCGCGTTTGTGACCCGCCAGTTTCCGAACAGCAAGCTCGTGGAAGTCAACGATTCGGACCCGCAGTTCATCAACAAGAGTGTCGACGATCACGTAGTCGATTGCTTCATCTACGATTATCCGTTCGCGGTGGAATCGATCAAGGGCACCGACCTCAAGTTTGCCGTCACGAAACTCGATGGCTCCGATATCTCGTACAAGATCGGCGTCCGCGCAGCGGACCAGAATCTGTTGATCTATCTGAACAGCGCGATTGGCCGTGTGAAGCAAAGCCCGGCCTACCTCGACCTGCTGCGCAAGTATTTCATCAGCGACCAGGTGGAGACGACGGCGGCGGCATCGGGCGAGCGCAGCTACGTCGTGCGCCAGGGCGACACGCTGAACCTGATTGCCTCATCGCAACTCGGCAGCGGTTCGCGCTACCGCGACATCCAGCAACGTAACAACCTGCCGAATCCGAACCTGATCCTCGTGGGCCAGCATCTGGTGATTCCGGCCCGGTAAGCGGGGCATTTATTCGTTAGCGCTTGGCGTTGAGGGAGAGGGTGGCGCGGTAGGTGTTTGCGGCGCCATTCCCAAGGCATTGAGCACGCTTTGCTCGATGAGCGGACTGCGCTGGATTCCCGGCAGCGTGAGATTCGGCGCCGGTGTGGGCAGTTTGCCCACGTCGCCGCCGTGCAAGGTGAACGAGCGCCGCGTCTGCGCGTCGTAGCACAGCACGCCGGCGACCGGCGCATCAGGATCGTCATATCCTGCGCCGATGCGCTCCGCCCGTTCCTCTCCCGACGCCTGGACGAACGTGACGGTGGCCCCGGGCTTACCGAACACCTGCGCCGCGATCTGCACAATGGTGTCGCGATGCTGCGTCACGTCGACGTGGCTGCCGGGATCCGCATCCGTCACCGCCGCGGTCACGCGGCGCCTTGCTTCCACCACCTTGCGGTTCATCGCGCTTGAAGCAGAATCGGTCTTGCCCGAGAACTGCTGGCCGAGCGCGTGCAGCATCGAGTCGAGACCCGGTGTGCTGGGGTTGTCGATCACGTTGACGTGCGCAGCCTCGAGATTGCGCCGCCAGGTCAGCGGCTCTTCGGCGCTCGCCTGATGCTCAGGCATCCGTTCGGCGACTGCCGCCGCCTGCTCGTGCCCCTGCTGGTTGAGCAGTTGCGTCGAAAAACGCCGCCGCAGATTTTCGCCGAACAGATGGCCTTCGAGCCATGTGCCCGCGTCCTTTTTCCCCATCGCCTGTAACTGTCCGATTTCCGTTTCGCTGAAACGGAAATCGCGCAGCATGTTGCGCGCGGCGGTGGCCTCGCGGCCGCTACTGAACAGATCCCCGACGAAGAGCCGCGTCGCAAACGAAGGGTTGTCCTGCGCGAAGCGCTGCCGCAGATCGCTCGCCACGTCCTGCGCCGGTTGTCCGACGTAGCGCGCGGTATCGAAGCCGTAGTTGACTGCGGTTGGCGCGGTCGAAAGTGCATGCGCCAGCGCATCGATGCCGCTTGCCGGCTGGAACGACGCATTGTCGATGAAGTGAGTCTTGAGCGTCTCGAAGGTCTTGTCCGGATCCCGGCTGTCCTGCCGGACCGCGTTGAGCGCGATGATGCCGCTTGTGCTTGCCGCCTCGCCGATGAACCTTTTGGCATCCTCTATTTGCTGATGGTACCCGTAGCCCGCGGCTTCCTCGGCCACCACACGAAGTGCAACCAGCGCATTGGCCTCGGGATTTTTCCGCGCAAGGAAGGCGCGCACCTCGTCGCCCTTACCGGAAAGTTTGAGCGTCTCGACCTTGTTGATATCCGCGATGCTTAGCTTCAGTTCATCGTGGAGGAATTGCTGGCGATCGCGTAGCCGGCCGAGGTCGGCGCCACCCGTAGCGATCCGCTGGTGCAGCGACGGCAACGCATACAGCAAGGCCTCTTCCTGCATGGCCGCATTGATGGGCCGGGCATTTCTGCGGTTGATCTCGCTGACGAGCCCAAGCCGCCCCGCGTACGCGAGATAGGCGGGGCTGAGTACCGCACGCGTCGCGCTGATGCCCGCGCCTGCAAGCGGATTCACCGCGAGTTCGGCGATGCCTGCCGCCGTGTTGACCGCACCGTAGGCCACCTGAATGTTCGCGTGGCGCTTTTCCTCCTTGAGAGAATCGAGGGTAGTGTCCTGATACGCGAGGATGTGCGTGCGCAGCAGATCGGCCGGTGGGTTCTGAGGATGGGTGCGTCCGCTCTGGAGCGGCAGCACTTTCTGGTTGTAGCGGACCTTCATCGCTTCGAGTCGATCGAGGCTCGCGCCGTTGGCGAACTGCTTGACGAGCGCCGCCCGAATGTCCGAACGCTGAAGCTTCGTGGTCGGCAACGTCGCGTCTTTTTTCCAGAAGCGCCAGGTGCCGAAGTGCAGCGTCGATTGCAAACACGCGCGCTCGTCCTGCGGCAGCGTCTTGTAACGCGCGACGAACGCCTGCTCTTCGCCGGATGCGGCAATGGCCTTTAGCGTGTTCGAATTGAACTGGCCCGGGTCGATTTCCGCGTCGCGCAGCGAGTCCTTAAGCGCCGCGACCTTCGGGGCCGTTTTGGCACCCAGCGCCTCGTTTCGGACGGACTTCAGTTCGTCGAACAACTCGGCATGCTGGCCTGGCTGGATGTCCGAGCGAAGGAACGCATCGATTACTTCTTCGCGGGCCGCACGGCGCATGCTCGCCGTGTTCAGATTGCGATTGCGCCCCAGGTTGAAGACCTGGAAGAGGTTTTTCTCGCCGGGAAACTGCAGCACTTCGTTGAAGCGCTGCCGCCCGATGATGCCGAGCGCGGCGAATTGGCTGTGAAACCGTTCGACATCGGCGTCGTCGTGCTGGCGCAGGATCCAATAGGTATGCGAACTGATTTTGTCGTCCGCGAATGCATCATCGAGCTGCCGCATGGCCTCGCTATGCGATTCGGTTCGCCCGCTGGCCGGCTGACGGACCGCCGAGCGCACCGCCTGCACGCGGTCCACCGCACGGTCCACTTTCCTGCTTTGCTGCACCCCGGCAATCGTATATGCGGCGCCCGAGGCGATTGCCAGCACGCCGTCGGCCGTCACCGCGCTGGACTTGCCGCCGTACATCGAATGACCCTGATGTCCCGCCGCATAGATACGCCCGCCGACCCCCAGCGCGCCAATGCCGACGTCGCGAATCGCGCCCGGCGTGGCGCGCGCGAGATTGCCTCTGGCTTGCTTGTGTGCGCTCAGCGCGTCGTTGCCCGCAAGCGTGCCCGGCACTTCGCTTTTCAACTGCTTGCTGGTCTCGGCCACCTTGAACAGCTTATTGCCGAAGCTGACAGCGGTCGTCGCGACGTCGAGCCCGGCAGGCAGCATGCCCACGCCGTTGGTCGCCTGAGACACGTTGCTCGTGACTTCGCTTGTGCCGTGGAAATTGCTGACGAGCCCGTTGACGGCGGAGGTCGCGTTGTTGCCGGCCCAGAGCTCATAGCCGCCCGACGCGGCGGGCGACATCACCGGTTCGGCTTTTCCGAGGCCGCCTTTGGCGATCTGCGCAGCCTTCGCGCCGGTGCGCGTCGCGCGTTGCGCCAGCGCTCCCAGCAGCGAGTGACTGCTCGCGGTCGTGGCTGGCACGCCCGGTTGGGCCGGGACGCTCGGCGCGCCGCTGGTTGAACTGCCGTTCTCGTTCGGATCCGGCACCTGCGGGTGGGAAGGCGTGTTTGACCCGCCGATGGGCGTCGACATGCTGTGTTCTCCTGAATGGCCCGGTCGCCATGCAGGCTCGCCACCAGGGCGTGCCACCAGGCGCCTGACCTTTCAGTAGACCCGAGTCGCAGCGCCTCGCGGCAGTGAGAGCGGAAATCCTGTCTCGCGATGCGAAGCTGGCGCGTATTCGCGCCGCACAATGCAAAAAAAGTCCGCCCCACGGTCATAAGGCGGACTCAAACAGATGTTAAACCCACTGCGACGAGTAAGAAGCAGTGTGAGGACATCCTATGCCGCCAATTCGCGGTTGGGTGCTGGGGTAATGCTGCGTAAGCGAGCCGGCCCAATTGCGCGGGCGCGGAAATCTTTGGTAAGCACTCTGTCGCTACGGCCTTTCTTTCGCGGCTAGAACCCGCTCAAGCGGACTATTCTGCCCACGTGCGAACCTCATCCCGTTGTGTGTGCGGATCTTCGATGAGAACGCTCATCACGCGCCGCTATCCGCTTACTTCTTCGTACAGGGTTAGTCATGTCCAAATCGAAAACTGCTGTTCCTTTCGTCGCCCGGTTGCTTGCCAAACCATCGGCGAGCTTTTCGTTCTGCGTTCTGGCGGCGTGCGCGACGCTTGCCGGTAACGCGTCGGCGGCGAGCTTCCATTGCACGAGCAAGTCGTCGGCATCGGAGACGATCGTCTGCCAGGATCCGCAACTGTCCAGCCTCGACGATCGCCTCAATACCGCTTACCAGCGCGCCCGGGATGCCAGTCTCGATCCGCGCTCGGTGGAGTCCGCGCGCATCGAGCAATGGCTCTGGCGCCAGCACAACTGTACCGACAAGGCTTGTGTACAGAGCTGGTATGACCGGCGCATCGCCGAACTGGATGCCGACTATGAGCAGGCCAAACAGGCCCAGCGCGATGCTTTCGAAGCGGCGCTGGTGGAGCAGAAGCTGGCTCCGTCCGCGGCAGACGCCGTGCGGCAGATGAAGAGCGATCCCCTCGTGGCAGCCGCAGCCGGCCCGGTCACGACTCCGGCCGCGAAGTGAATGGCAGCGTATGCGCCATGGACCCTCGATCAGATTGGTCGTGTCAGTAGAAGATGGGCCGGTTGACAGCGTCGGTGGGATCGTCGAACTCGGGGGGCGCAAAGTCGGCGTCTGGTATTACGACGCCATGACGAGCATCGTCGTGACGCGCGCCTTTCGCAACAAGGTCGTCATCGGCAGTGTGGCCGAAGTGGTCGCCCAGTTGAAGCGGCTCGCCATCCGGTTTTAAGGCGAGCCGCACCAGATCGCATCATCACGCATCGCCGCGCATCGTTGCGGTTGCATGCCCGCTATCCATTCAAGTACCGCGGTCCAGCGGACCGCGCGTCGTTTTCAACGCGAGCCCTTGCGCTCCGCGCGAACAAACCACTGCTATACGCATGAGTCCTTTGTCGAGATTGATGGGCGCCTCCGACAATGCGACACAATTCTCCACAAACGAACGATAGATTGCAGAGTTTGTTCACTCTAATATTAATTCACATTTCATCACCCGGGCATCGGCCAGGCGAGTAGTGCGCCTCAAGCCTTCTGTCGCCGAGAGACATCATCCCTCCGTTTAAAAGTAATCGGCGCTTTAAATGAGCCGGCGCTAAAACACCTTTTGGCCTGCATAGTAAATGCTACAGACGACTGAATCGTTTGCGAATTCGATACCGGTGCTGACGTATCACCACGTGTCATCGTCGGGCGGCTCGCTGACTATCTCGCCGGAGAACTTCGAGTCGCAGATCGGCTGGCTGGCGAAGAACGGTTATGTCACGCTCACCGCCGATGAATTTGCGCGCTTTTTGCATGGCGCGCCTATGCCGCGCAAATCGGTTTTGCTGACCTTCGACGACGGCTATCTGGACAATTACGTCCACGCGCATCCCATTCTTTTACGTTACGGACTCAATGCGATCATGTTTCTCGTGACCGGCCGCGTGCATGACGGTCCGTATCGCGCCATCGGGGCGCAGCGCCTCGAAGCGCCGCGTTCGCATCAGGCATGCGAGCGTCTCGTTCACGACGGTCGTGCGGACGAGGTCACGGTGCGCTGGAGCGAGGTCGACTTGATGCGCGCGGCGGGCACGTTCGAATTCCATAGCCATACGCACAGCCACCTCCGCTGGGACCAGTTGTGCGCCGACCCGGTTCACAAGCGCCAGAACATCGGTGTGGACATCGAGAAGTCAAAGGCGATCCTGGCGGCCCGTCTGGGTGCGGGCTCGCGCCATCTGTGCTGGCCCGAGGGCTATTTCGACGCCGACTATCTCGACGCCGCCAAAGCCGCCGGATTCGAGTACCTCTACACGACCCGCAACCTGCGGCGCAACGTGCCGGGCAGCGACCCTCACCGTATCCATCGCCTCGTCGACAACGGCAAGGACGCCGAATGGCTCGCGCAAAAGCTGCACCGCTATCAGGATCCGCTGTGGGGGCGGGCGTACTACTGGTTCAAACGGGCGAGACACTTCCGGGACGAAGCGTGGTCATGAAAATCCTCTACACGAACTTCCACGCGGGCGATGGGGGCGGCCATACCACCTATATTCTGAGCCTCGCCGCGGCGCTCGCGGGCCGTCATCGCGTGACGGTAGCGGCGCCGAAGTCGAGCCGCCTTTATGCGAGCGCGCAGTTGCTGGCGGGCGTCGAGGTGATCGCGCTCGAGTTTCGCAACCGGCTGGGCGCGATGACCGGATCGGGCTGGCGCTTGCGGCAACTGATCGCCCGCGAGCGTTTCGACATCGTTCATGTGAACGGCTCGGCGGATCACCGCATTGTCATGCTGGCGACGCTAGGCCTGAAGCGAACCCGGCCGCGCATCGTCTTCACGAAGCACAACGATTTGCCGGTCAGCGGCCTGAGCACCTGGTTGAAGGGCAAGCTCGGCACCGATTCGGTGATCTGCGTATCCGACTACACGCGGCGCCGCCTCGCTAAAACCGTGTATGACACCAAGGTGGTGTGGGTCGTGCATCATGGTGTCGACCTGGGCCGGTTTGCGCCGGTCAGGTCTGAAGTAGTCGCAAGGCTGCGCAGCCGCTGGCGCGAGGCGGTGCCGCGCGACGCGCTGGTGCTGGGCAGCATCGCCGGCACGGACTGCAACAAGGGCTGGCTGAACATGGTGGCGGCCGTGGCCTTGCTGCCCGCTGCACAACGCGAGCGGATCCGCATTGTGGTGGCGGGGCGCTTGCCCGACGCCCTGCAATGCGCGCGGGTCGACGCATTGGGGATGACGGATCATGTGATCTTTACCGGCGTGCTCAGCGACGTGCGGCCGCTGGTGGCGGCGCTGGATGTGGGCTTTGTGCTGTCGCAGCGCGAAACGCTGTCGTTTGCCTGCCGCGAGATGATGGCGATGGGCAAGCCGGTGATCGTGTCGGATTCGGGTGGCCTGCCGGAGAACGTCGAGGCCGGCGTGAACGGCTGGATTGTCGCGCCGCACGAACACGAACACCTCGCGCAACTGCTGGCGCGCCTGCTCGGCAACCGGCTCGAGATTACGTTGGCAGGCATGGCGGCGCGCGCGCGGAGCGTGGCGCAGTTTTCGCTGCAGACATTCGTGGAGCGGACCGAGGCGGTCTATCAGGAGTGCCTGGTGCGCATTCCGTCTTTGGCCGGCAGCGGCTCGGTCGCTGAATGGAAGGTTCAGCGTAACTCCGGCTAAGCAGGTTGGCGCCGACACCGCCCGGTGTCGGCCCGCAATACGCTTTTCCTCTCCAGGATGGATAATTCGCTGCAGGACGCCTGCGCTGCGTTGCGGCGCATCAAGGCTCTTCCACTCCAAATCATCCTGGGTTTTCACATGGAACAGATCGTCTTCCGTTCGGCGCTGCTTGCCGACATCCCTGCCATCGTCGCGATGCTGGCCGACGACGAACTCGGCAGCCAGCGCGAAATCACCGGTTTGCCGCTCGACGAGCGCTACGTCGCGGCGTTTCGCGCCATCGAGGCCGACGCCAATCAGCAACTGGTGGTGGTCGTGGACGGCGCCGAGGTCATCGGCACGCTGCAACTGTCGTTCATCCCAGGGATTGCCCGGATGGGCGCGTGGCGCGGCCAGATCGAAGCGGTGCGGATCGCCGCCCACCGCCGCGACTCCGGGCTGGGCCAGAAGATGTTCGAATGGGCCATCGCGACGTGCCGCTCGCGCGGCTGCAATCTCGTCCAGCTCACCACCGACAGGAGCCGCGCCGACGCGCATCGTTTCTACGAGAAGCTTGGCTTCGTCGCGAGCCATGTCGGCTACAAGCTCGCGTTGTAGCGCCGCATCCTGCGTGTGCTGGCCGCCAAAGGCCTCGCTCAAATGGTCAGTCGAAAAGCGGCGCGCTGGCGGTCTGCTCGTCGAGGACTAATATGTGAGACTAAGGGCGACGCATCAGCCATAATGAAAAAAAGCGGTATTTAAACGATCCAGGAGACGACATGCAATCCGATCAACCGACCCAGCCGCCTGGCGGTGCCGCACCGCATCTCTCGAAGTTCGGCGCCGTCCTGCGCGTGACGAGCGGCAACTTCCTCGAACAGTTCGACTTCTTCCTGTTCGGCTTCTACGCCACGTACATCGCCAAGACGTTTTTCCCGGCCGCCAGCGAGTTCGCCTCGCTGATGCAGACCTTTGCCGTGTTCGGCGCCGGTTTTCTGATGCGGCCGTTGGGCGCCATCATCCTCGGCGCGTATATCGACAAGGTGGGGCGGCGCCGCGGCCTGATCGTCACGCTGGCCATCATGGCGAGCGGCACGATCCTGATTGCCTGCGTGCCGGGCTATGCGTCGATCGGCTTGCTGGCGCCGGCGCTGGTGTTGATCGGGCGTCTCTTGCAGGGGTTTTCGGCGGGGGCCGAACTCGGCGGCGTGTCGGTGTATCTGGCGGAAATGGCCACGCCGGGCAAGAAGGGCTTTTACACCGCCTGGCAGTCGGCTAGCCAGCAGGTGGCTATCGTGGTGGCGGCCGCGCTCGGCTACGCGCTGAACCTGTTGCTCACGCCGCCGCAAATCGGCGCCTGGGGCTGGCGTTTGCCGTTCCTGATCGGTTGCATGATCGTACCGTTTCTCTATGTGCTGCGCCGCTCGCTGCAGGAAACCGCGGAGTTCCAGACGCGCCGCCATCATCCGGCCACCTCCGAAGTGTTCCGCTCGATGCTGACCAACTGGCAGACGGTGGTCGCCGGCATGATGATGGTTGCGATGACAACCACCACTTTCTACCTGATCACCGTCTATACACCGACCTTCGGCCGCGCGGTGCTGCATCTAAGCACCGCGGATGCGCTGGTCGTCACGCTGCTGGTGGGGGTGTCGAACTTTATCTGGCTGCCGGTCGGCGGCGCGATTTCGGATCGCATCGGCCGCCGGCCCTTGCTGTTGTTCATTTCGGCACTCGCCATCGTCACCACCTATCCTGCGCTGGAATGGCTCGCGCATGCGCCTAGCTTCCTGCGCATGCTGACCGTGCTGCTGTATTTTTCGTTCTTCTTCGGCGTCTATAACGGTGCGATGGTTGCGGCCCTCACGGAGGTGATGCCGGTGGAGGTGCGGGTCGCCGGTTTCTCGCTCGCCTATAGTCTCGCCACGGCCTTGTTCGGCGGTTTTACGCCCGCTGTCTCGACCTTCCTGATCGAGATGACCGGCGATAAAGCGGCGCCGGCTTACTGGCTGATCTTCGCGGCCTTATGCGGCTTCTTCGCCACGCTGGTGCTGTATCGCCGGGGTGGGGCGGCTGAGTTGCAGGCCAAGCTGGGCTAGGGAGGCAGACGCTGGCACTAGCGCATGGCCGCGGCAAGCCGCCTGCGGGTCAACCAGCGCACGGCGAGCAGACAGCTCACCATCACGGTCAGCGACAACACGGTAGTCATCGTGCCGAGCGCGTAAATCACCGGCGTCGTAACGGAAGTGGTGAGCCCCTGCAGTTCGAGCGGCAAGGTGTTCTGATCGCCGATAGCCTGTGATGTGCGGGCGATCTCGTCCCACGAGAGCGTGAAGCCGAACATCGCCACGCCGATCACGGAAGGCCCGATGATCGGCAACACGATATGCCGGAAGTTTTGCCACGGCGTCGCGCCCAGATCGCGTCCCGCTTCTTCGTAGGCGGGATTGAAGCGGTTGAACACCGCGAACATCACCAGCAGTCCGAACGGCAGGGTCCACGTCAGGTGCGCGCCGAGCGCCGAGGTGAACAGCCCCATCGAAGTGGAATAGTTGTCCGCGAACGACTGATTGCCCCACGCAGTGGCCAGATATTTGACGCCGCTATCGAGCAGACGGAAGGTGAGGCCGATGCCGAGCGACACGATGATCGAAGGCATGATCAGACTCGCCACCGACACGTAAAATACGGCGGTGTCGCCGCGAAAGCGCTTGCGAAACGCAAGGCCCGCCGCCACCGAGAACAGCACGGTCAGCACCGTCACGGCCAGCGCGAGGCGCACGGAACGCGCGAACGCCCCCCAGATGTCGATATCGCCCACGCCCTGGCGCAGTACCGCGAACCAGTGCAGGGAGACGCCGCGCATCGGGAAGGTGAGGCCGCCTTCCGGTCCCTGAAACGACAGGATGAAGATGGTGATCACGGGGCCGTACAGGAACAGCACGAACAGCCCGAACAGGAGAGCCAGCCAGTAGAAACTGGCGGGCCGGCGTTCGCGATGCTTGCGGCGGATGGCCTGCATGTCACAGCTCCTTGCGGATGTCGACTACCCGCGTCAAACCCCACACAATCATCAACACCACGGCGAGCAGGATGATCGCGTTGGCCGCGGCGGCCGGGAACTGCAGGTAGCCCGTCTGCACCTGGATGATCTTGCCGACCGAGGCGATCTGCTGGCCGCCCATCACGCCGACCGTCAGGAAATCGCCCATCACGATGGTGATCACGAAAATCGAGCCGATTACGATACCGGTTTTGGAGAGCGGCAGCACCACGTCGCGGATCACCTGCCAGCCGCTTGCGCCGGCATCGCGCGCGGCTTCGAGTAGCGACCGGTCGATGCGCATCATCGCGTTGAAGATCGGCACGATCATGAAGAACGTGTAGAGGTGCACGAAGGCGAGCACCACCGAGAAGTTCGAATACAGCAGCCATTCGAGCGGCTGGTCGATCACATGCGCGCCGAGCAGCGCCTGGTTGACGAGGCCGTTGCGGCCGAGCAGCGGGATCCACGAGATCATGCGGATCACGTTCGAGGTCCAGAAGGGGATCGTGCAGATCAGGAACAGGACGGTCTGCATCGCCGTCGTGCGTACGTGGAAGGCGAGGAAATAGGCAATCGAAAAGCCGAGCACGAGCGTGACCGCCCAGACGATCGCGCAGAACTTGAGCGTGGACAGGTAGGTCTTGAAGGTGACGCACATGTCCGTCATCGACGAGCAGCCGTCGAAAATCGCCTTGTAGTTTTTCAGCGTGAAGGCGGGGATGATCTGATACTCGTTGTAATCCCAGAAGCTGACGATCAGCGTGATGACGAGCGGCACGATGAAAAACAGCAGGAATGTGAGCGTAAGCGGGGTTGCCTGCAGCCACGCCGGCGCACGCCGCTGCCGTGCCGGTGCAGCTTGCGCGCGATTGGAAAGCTCGATCGATGCCATGGCGGGATATCCGTCGTCGGGAAAGCGGTGCTTACCGGTGCGCCATGCGCCGGCAAGCACCGCCTGATTCATGCAGGTATGCGAACTATGCCGCGATGAACTCGTTCCACTTCTGGACCATGTAGATGTTCTCGTCCATCACCGCGTTCCAGCAGGCAATCGCGCCCATCCGTTCGTTGTACGAGCCGCCGTCGCGCACGGTGCCGGCCTTCTCCAGCAACTGGCCGTCCGGCGCATGGATGTCCTGCGCGGCCGGCTTGCCTTCGATCCAGTAGTCCCATTCATAGGGTTGCATGTGCGTCTTCGCGGTCTCGAGCACGCCCGAATAGTAGCCCTGGCGCATCAGGTAGGCGCCGGCCCAGCCGTCCTGGAACCAGTTGACGAACTCATACCCGGCGTCGAGCTTGCGGCCCTGCAGCGAGCGCGGGAAAGCGAAGCCCGAGGCCCACGAGCGATACCCCTCCTTGAGCGGCTGAAACTTGCAGGCGATGCCCATGGTGCGCACCTTCGTGACGGCCGGCGACCACATCGACTGGATCACCACTTCTCCCGAAGCCATCAGGTTGACGCTCTCGTTGAAGTCTTTCCAGAAGGCGCGGAACTGGCCGGAGCGCTTGGCCTCGATCAGGATCTTGATGGTCTGATCGATCTCGGCCTTGGTCATGTTGCCCTTGTCGCCGTACTTGACGTGCCCCATGGCTTCGATGGCCATGGCCGAATCCATGATGCCGATTGCGGGAATGTTGAGCAGGGCGGCCTTGCCCTTGAACTCGGGATTCAGCAACTCGGCCCAGCTATTGATGGGGCGCTTGATCAGGTCCGGACGAATGCCGAGCGTGTCGGCGTTATAGGTGGTGGGGATCAGCGTCATCCACTCGGTCGGAGTGGCGGAAAATTCCGTGGAGCGCGGACCCGTCAGGAACATCACTTTCTTCGGCGCGGTACCCTGATCGCCGATCTTCTTGCCGTTCACTTCGCCCTTGGTCAGCACCGGCGTGATCTTGTCGGCCAGCTTGATTTTTTTGGCATCCATACCGGCCAGCGTGCCGGCGGGAATCAGCTTCTTGAGCGAGAAATATTCGGTGTCGACGATATCGAACGAGTTGGGCTGCGTGATGATGCGCTTGGCGACGTCATCGGTCGTGACCGGAATGTACTGAATCTCGATGCCGGTGTCTTCCTTGAACTTCTTCGCGATGTCGTCGCTCTGGTTGACCGCGGTCCCCAGATAGCGCAGCACGATTTTCTCCTGCGCATGCACGTACGGGAAGCCGGCAATGCCCGCCGCCGCAACCGCGCCCTTGATGAGCGTGCGGCGCTTCAGGCCTTTGTCCGTCAGCTCGGGTTCGGCTGCTGCCGGGCTCTCGTTCTGCTCACTCATCGCAATCTCCTCAGGTGACGTTCTTTGGGTAGGGTGATACGCAAGAAAACCGGTTAAGCGCGGCCTAGGCCGCGAGCGGATGAGCGTCCCGCTCGTTCCACCACACGACGACGCGCGCTTCGGGACCGAGCCGCGCGGGGTCGTAGTCGCCGTCGCTGACCAGCGAGACGAGTTCGGGCGAGCCGTCGAGCGGCACGAGCGTCATACGCAAATGGGTGCCCTGGTACTCGGCTTCGCGCACGGTGCACGGCACGCCGCCGATCCGCGTGAGACCGCCTTCGCCCACGAGGGTTTGCACGGGCGTGACGCCGTGCGGCACCACGCGCAGATGATCCGCGCGCACCGTGAAGAGGCGTCCGTTGGTGCTGAAGACGTTGTGGCCGCCGAGAAAGCGCGCCACGAATTCGGTGCGTGGGCGGTTGAAGACCTCGTGAGGCGTGCCGCTTTGCTCGATATGGCCGTGGCTCATGACGACGACGAGATCGGCCAGCGCCATCGCCTCTTCCTGGGAGTGCGTAACATGCACGAAGGTGATGCCGAGTTCCTTTTGCCAGCGCTTCAGTTCGGCGCGCATCTGCACGCGCAGGAACGGGTCCAGTGCGGAGAGCGGTTCGTCGAGCAGCAGACAGCGCGGCTGGTTCAGGAGGGCACGCGCCAGCGCCACACGCTGCTGCTGGCCGCCCGACAACTGCGCGGGCTTGCGTTCGGCATAAGCGGACATGGCGACGAGTTCAAGCAGTTCGCCGGCGCGCTTGCGGCGGGCGTCTTTCGCGACCCCGCGCATCTTCAGGCTGAAGGCCACGTTATCGAGCGCGCTCAGATGGGGAAACAGCGCGTAGCTCTGAAACACCATCGCCGTGCCGCGTGCCGCCGGTTCTTCGCGCGTAACGTTGCGCCCGCCGATCAGGACGTCGCCTTCGGTGACCGATTCATGGCCCGCGATCATGCGCAGCGTCGACGTCTTGCCGCAACCGGACGGTCCGAGCAGACAGCAATACTGGCCGCCCGGAATGCGCAGGTCGATCGCATTCACGGCAAGCGCGTCGCCATATTGCTTCGAGACGTGGACCAGCTCGATATCGGCGGCCTCCGTGTGGAGCACGGTTGAAGCAGGCTGGATCATGAAGAAGAGGTCCTCGTGAACGGCACAGGCGGAGCGTGTGCGAAGCCCGTCAAATGCAAGACATATGCCATGCGCGATGAATCGGGGCCGGCAATCGCCGACAGGTTGCTACACCTAACGTCTGCAAGTTGGCTCACATATTGCAAACGATCGCAGGCTCGGATCGTTAGCGATTTGAGCCGCGTTCTTGCGCAATCGCGGTGCGTCTTCGGTCCGTCACGGGGCATGACGACGCCAAACCGGTTCATGCGGAGCGCTAACCGTCACTCACGGCTGGCTTCAATGACAGACTCACGGAACATGCCCGAAGCGTTACACCGTGCCCGCGCGCCGATCGCCACGCACGGGCGCTTCGCTTACCGGCCCATTACCGATACGGATGGTTTCCGCTGGCCTGGCGATACCGGTCTCGCGGTGTACCTCGGCTTCAATATCGAACACTTTGCGTTTGGCGAAGGGCTCGGCGCGGCGCTCGGTCCGGTCTCGCCGCAGCCGGACGTGCTCAATTACAGTTGGCGCGAATACGGCAACCGGGTGGGCGCGTGGCGTTGCCTCGAACTGTTCGACGATCTCGCCATGCCGGCGGGCACGCTGATCAACACGGCGCTCTACGATCATTGCCCCGAGCTGATCGCGGCCTGCGTGGCGCGCGGCGACGAGCTGATCGGCCATGGCCACACGAATGCGCACCGGCAGAGCGAGCTCGACGAACAGGGCGAGCGCGAACTGCTGCTGCATTGCCGGGAACGGATCGCGGCGGAAAGCGGCGTGCTGCCTGCAGGCTGGCTTTCGCCGTGGATCTCCGAGTCGCACCTGACGCCGGATCTGCTCGCGCAGACCGGTTATCGCTACACGCTGAACTGGTGTCACGACGACCGCCCCGTGCGGATGGCGACCCGTAATGGGCCGCTATGGGCCATCCCCTATCCACAGGAACTCAACGACCTGCCGATGCTGGTGGGCCGGCAAATGGACGCCTATGCGTTCGCCGACATGATCGTCGATCAGTTCGACGAAATGCTCGAGCAGGCGAATCGCGGCGCCGCGCCGCAGGCGCTGGTAATGGGCATTGCGCTGCATCCTTATCTGGTGGGGCAGCCTTACCGGCTGCGCCATTTGCGCCGCGCGCTGCAGCATATTGAAGCGGCATGCCGCAAGGGCGACATCTGGATGACGACGCCTGGCGCCATCGCGCAACACATGGATGAAATCGAGCGCAACGCGGACACTTCCCAGGGCACACCATGACCGTGAAATCGGGCGCGGCGGCGGCCAGAAAAAACGCCAAGGACGAAGCGGACGTGGATGCCCGCATCTATCAATCGATCTTCGACGGGGTGCTGGACCATCGTCTGACGCCCGGCACGAAGCTGCCCGAACCGGAGCTCTGCCAGTTGTTCGGCGTGGGCCGCGCGGTGGTGCGCCGGGTCCTTGAGAAGCTCGCGTACGACGGCATCGTCGTGCTGCGGCCGAACAAAGGCGCGGTGATCGCGGCGCCGACCCCCGAAGAGACGCGGGAGATTTTCGAAGCGCGTCGCGCCCTGGAGAGCGCACTCGTGCAGTTTGCCGTGCAGCGCGCGAGTGCGCACGATATCCGCGCCTTGCGTGAGCAGCTTGCTGAAGAACACAAGGCGATGCACCGCTTCGACCAGCCCTCGTGGGCGCGGCTAACGAGTTGCTTTCATTTGCGCATCGGCGCGCTGGCGGGCAATTCGATCCTGCAAAACTATCTGACCGAACTGATCTCGCGCACCTCGCTGATCGTCGGGGTGTACGAGGCGCCGGGCAACGCGCCGTGCGAGCACGACGAACATGCGGCGATCGTCGATTGCATCGAGGCGGGCGATGCCGCGGGGGCCGTTGCTCGCATGACCTCGCATCTGCGCGAACTGGAAGAGCGTATAGAAACGTCGCGCATGCCCGGGGAGAAAAGCCTCGGGCAGTTGCTTGGCATTACCCATGTTGCGCAGGTTGCGCAGGCGAGCCAACCCAACGAGGCGTAGGAAGGATGCGCGCGCAACCTTGTGTTCAAGGCGCTGGTTCGTCCACACCCATCGCCCGGCCATCGCTACGCGGATCGTGCGCGCCGCATGCGGAGCCGTCGGCGTCGATCCGTAGCGCGCCGGGGTGACCCGCGAGCGGACTCTGCGCCGGGATCGCGCTCACGTCATGACCGCGCGCCGCCAGCGCGGCGAACACGTCGGGGCCGGCGTCCTCTTCGAGCTTGAGCGCATCGCGCGTATCCGAAAAGGTCTTGCCGAGCAGAAAGCGCGGACGGGCGAGAGCGCTGAGCGGGTCCATGCCATAGTCGATCAGGCGCGTGAGAATCGCTGCGAGCGTTTGCGGCTGACCGTCCGCGCCCTGCGTGCCGAACAGCAGATGCGGGCGGCCGTCTTTCAGATACATGCCCGGGTTGAGCGTGTGGAACGGCCGCTTGCCTGGTTGTAACGCGTTGTGATGCGCCGGGTCGATACTGAACGACGCGCCGCGGTTGTGCCAGAGAATGCCGGTATCGCCCGCGACCACGCCGCTGCCCCAGTCGAAATACACCGTTTGCAGGACGCTGACGCTGCGGCCGTGCCGATCCGTGGCGCCGATGAACACCGTGTCGCCGGGGCGGAACAGATGGGGCCACGGACGCGCCGTGTGCATGCTGATCGAGCGGGCGTGCGCGTCGAGGGTGGCCGCCGCGAGCATGTCGTCGACCGGCACGGGTTTGAAATCCGGGTCGCAGACGAAGCGGTCGCGATCCATGAATGCACATTTCACCGCTTCGACCAGCAGGTGGTAATAGTCGGCGCTGCCTTCGACGATCGAGCCGAAATCGAAGCGCTCGAGCGTGCCCATGATCTGCAAGGTGGTGACGCCTTGCGTGGGCGGCCGCATGCTCACCAGTTCGCCGCCCCGATAGGCGACACGTAAAGGCGGCTCGTCGCGTGCGCGGGTTTTGGCGAGATCGGCCTGGGTCAGCGGCGAACCGGCTTCCCGCAGACCTCGTGCGATCCGCTCGGCCAGTTCTCCCTCATAAAACTCGCGGGCGCCGAAGCGGGCGATGCGTTCGAGGCTGCGTGCAAGCGCGGGTTGGACGAAGCGTTCCGCGACGGCAGGAATGCGGCCCTGCGGAGCAAAGGTGTTTGCGAAGCCGGGCAGAGCGTTCAATTCTCCGGCGCGCAGGGTCTGCCAGAAGTGCTGCGAAGGCGTGATGGGAAAACCGTTGGACGCATAGTCGAGCGCCCGGTCGAACAACGCGGACCAGGGCTGCTGCCCTTTCCATGACGTTTTGCTGATCGCGTAGACCTGATCCCACGTGTCGACGGTCGCCGCGCTCGTGAGTGTCGCAGCGGCTCCACGCAGCGGGATGGCAGTGTCGAATGCCGGTGGCCTGGCGGCCGCCTGGCCGATGCCCGATACGGTACGCAAGAGGCCGTCGCGGTCGCCGATTACCCAGAACGCGTCGCCGCCGAGACCAGTGAAATGCGGATACGTGACGGCGAGCGCCGCGCCGATGGCGATGGCCGCTTCAATGGCATTGCCGCCGGCGCGCAATACGTCGAGACCGGCAACGCTTGCCAGCCCGTGTGGACTGGTGACCATGCCGCCGGTGGAGCAGGCGAGTTTCGGTGAGTGCATCGGGACTCCGCTACGGCAGGGTTGCCGTTCTGTGTCCCGAGTATAGAGGCCGAACCAGGTCGCGAAAAGAGCGAGGGACTCGCCCGTCTCCGGGCGAGTCAATGCATCAGAACGTGATATTGGTCCGCAGGCCCATGATCGCTTCGTTGCCGATGCGTTGCGACGGGTTCTCCGGATTGGGAATGCCGCCGGCCGGCCGGAACGCATACTGGAAATCCGCCTGCAGTTGCCACCACGGCGTGACCTGATACTGATAGGTCGCTTCGAGGATGGTCTCGGCGCTGCGCGACGGGTAGCCCGGCGTGTAGGCGGCGGTGTCGCTCGCAAGATCCTGGGCATGCGAACCAATCTGCGCGTAACCTACCGCCAGTCCGACGACGTCATTGTCGCGGCCCTTGAACGGCGCTTTCAGCGTCACCCCTGCATTGATGCCGAGGTCCACCAGATTGCGGTCGCCGGGCGCGCCCATGATGCGGGCGAACACGCCCACTGCTTGCGGGCTGTCGGCGCCCGGACGCCAGACCATCTGATCGGCCACGGCGTAGAAGCTGTAGTCGCCGCGATGGTTTTGCGCAATACCGTTGCTAGCCGGGTTTGCGAGCGACAGCCCGGTGGTGTCGAAGCCCTGATCAGGAAACTGCTGCGTGTCGTACCAGAAGCCGAGCTTGTAGGTGCCGGGCAAGCCGGTGGGCTTCGCTGCAGCCGGGTCGGACGGCGCCGGGTTGAGCGCGTATTGCACTTCGCCGATGAACAACGCGCTGTCATGCAGATTGAAGTTCGTGCCGTGTGCGTTTAGCGTTTGCGGATCGCCCACGCCATCGCCCGCGGGATTGCCGTCGAACACGCCGGCCAGCACTGTCCAGTTGTCCGAAGGAGTAACCCGCAGACGCGCGCCGAGCGAGGACAGCGGATAGGCCGGACCGCCCGCCGGCAGATCGACGGACGGCAGAACCGACCAGCCGAAGGTCGCATTCATGAACGTGGCGGCGTACTGGCTCACCATGAATTCCTGGTCGAGACTCTGCTGGCCGACCTTGACGTCGACCTTGCCGCCGAGCAACGACTGCTGATACCACAGCTCCCACAGCCGCGTGGCATCGTTCGCCTCGATGCCGCTCGCGGCCTGCAACGTCTGAAGATCGCGCGAACTCAGATTGCTGCCGTGAATCTGCAGACCGGATACGTTGAAGATGCCGCCTGGCAGACCGAAGGCCTTCTGCGTATCCACGCCGATACCGATCTGCGTCAGACCATCGTACGCGCCACCGCGTCGCGTGCCGCCCGACAGGTTGTTCAGGTACTCGCTGGTTTCCTGCAGACCCACGGTCACACCATAGTTGCCGAGCCAGGGGCGCAGACCGCCCATATCGCCGAGCAGGTTTGAGCGCTCCCAAAAGCCGGTCGGCGCGGGCGGCGTCGCGTCCGGTTTGGCCGCGGCGCTGTCGGCGGTGGCCGGGGCCGCCGGTTGGGCGTCGCTTTGTCCGGCCGCAGGGGCAGGCGTGGCGTCGCTGCTCGCCTGGGCAAGCGCCGGCGGCACGATTCCGAGCGACAGCAACAGGCTCAGGCTGAAGGGTCCGCTGGACAGCAGCAGTTTGGTTTTCAGATTCTTTTTCATGGCGAGTGGGGCGAAGTTATCGCGGCGTAGCCGCCTGGATGTTTTATCGATCGAATGTGTCAAAAGAGGGGCCGTGCATCTGCCCCGTTTCAGGAGAACCACCAGCTCACCCGTAACGCACTCTCCAGTTCGTTACCGAGAGACCAGGTGGACAACAGCGCGACCAGCGCCACGGCGACAACAGTCATCGCCAGAATCGCGTAGCCGGTAGGTGTCAATGGATTGCCGGCGTAGACCGCCCGTAGCGCGGCGCGCGCAACCCGCTTGGCGGTGCTGGCCGCGACACGGCGGAGCGGGGCGCCGAACCCTGCGCTGCAGGCAGCGCTGAAAAACGAATAGACGAACATAAGCTGCTCCCCGTCCAGCCTGAAAAACTCAGGCGACGTGTGAAGACGTGACGGCGTCTCGCAAGCGAGCTTGCGAAAGGCGGTCGTACAAGGGAGCGTGCTGCTGACGGACCGGCGCAATACCGGTCAGAGATGAAGCGCGCTAACCCGACTGAAGCGAGTTAGCGGCGAAGGAGGGATCCTGCGGCGGCTATCTCGCGTGTGTGCTGCCGGCACGGGCCGGCATCGGACTTCCACTACTAGAGCTTGCGTCCACGAGGGACTCCTTTTGATGAGACGGGCGGATTGTATTCGCATCTTGCGCGAACCGGCAAGTAAAAAAACCACATGAATATCGCGCTCCGAATCGCCTCCGAGAAAGCATGCGGGAACGCTTCTGCGGCGCAGGTTCGACACCTCGCCATATCTTGCATCGACCTTTCTTTTCTTGTGATTCGGAAAGAATCTGCGATGCCTGAAAATTATCTTGGCTCTGCTTAACGAATCGATTGACTTCGGATTTAAGTCGCACCTAAAATTCGGGCATCTTCACAAACGGGGCGAATGCCTTGGACACCAGCAGTAGTCGATCTTCGAATTTGTTTGCTGCCTGACCGGCAGGACGTCCGCGCTCTCTTTCTCAGCCGCCGTCTTGCCAGCAGGCAGACGGTGCGCGCCGAAGTAATCCTCTCCGTGCACCTTGATTAGCGCCATAGAGCCGCCACGATGACGTGCGTCCCTATGGCACCGTGTCGCGAGCACCCACTCGCGGCCGTGTCCGTTTGCGCCTGTTCGTTTTGCAGGCGCGGATCGACGCGTGGACAAACACGTGCGTAGCCAGCGCACGTCTGCCAAAAAAGGAGCTCCCATGCCGGACAGTGACAGTTATCCCTTATGCCGCTCATCTTTAGCTTGTCCTTTCCCTTTGTCTGAGGAAAGCGAGTAGACCGTCGTCGCTGCGCGCAGGATGCGCCCAGCCTTCGTGTCGGCTGGCTTTCCGCACACCGCGTTAAGCCAAACGCTCGGAGAAATATCATGAACTTCGGTCTGCTCCTGTCGCAACTGCCGCACGTCCAGGAATCGCGCGTCCACTACGACGCGATGCTGGCGCTGCACGCCCCCGAACCGCGCAAACTCGCCGTGTTCTGGCTGCGTCTCAAGACGCTCCTTTCGTAATTTCTCGCGCTGTTTCCGCCATACGCAAGCGACGTCGTCGCTCGGCGACGCACGCCCTTACGTATGGCAGAGGTGCGCCTTTTCTTTGCAATCACCCGTCTTTGGGGAATAAAACAACATGTCGACTCCATCCAACGTCTCACCGCCACGCAGCGCCGTCCTCGACGACGCGCATCTTGGCGACATCAAGGGTGCGCTCGGGACCATCGCGCATCACGACACCGCGCCGCGCACCAACTGGTGGGCGCGCTTCCGAACCCTGCTGGCCATTCTCGGTCCCGGCCTCATCGTGATGGTGGGGGACAACGATGCCGGCGCCTTCGGCACCTACACCCAGGCAGGTCAGAACTACGGCACTACTTTGCTATGGACGATGCTGCTGCTGGTCCCCGTGCTGTTCGTCAATCAGGAGATGGTGCTGCGCCTGGGCGCAGTGACGGGCGTCGGGCACGCGCGTCTCATCTTCGAACGGTTCGGTAAATTCTGGGGGGCGTTCAGCGTCGTCGACCTGTTCATCCTCAATGCGCTGACCATCGTGACCGAGTTCATCGGCATTACGTTTGTGCTCGACTTCTTCGGCGTCTCCAAGATACTCGGGGTTTGCATCGCCGCGGCGTTGACCATGGCGGCCGTCAGTACAGGTAACTTCAGGCGCTTCGAACGCTTCGCGGTTGTGCTGTGTCTGCTGAGCCTGCTACTGGTGCCGGTGCTGGTGTCGATTCATCCGCCGGTCGCGCAGATGACGCGCGATTTCTTCATCCCGAACTGGCCTGCCAACTCGAAGCTGAGCGATGTGATGCTGCTGGTCATCGGCATTGTCGGCACGACGGTCGCTCCGTGGCAATTGTTCTTCCAGCAGAGCTATGTGGTCGACAAGCGCATCACCCCGCGCTTCATGAAGTATGAAAAAGCGGACCTGTGGATTGGCATCGTGTTCGTGCTGATCGGTGCGGTGGCGATGATTGCCTTCTGCGCTGCGCTCTTCTCCGGCAAGCCTGAATTCGGCAATTTCACGGATGCCGGTGGCGTGATCGCCGGCCTCGATAAATACGCGGGCCACACCTCGGCCGTGCTCTTCGCTGTTGCGCTGTTCGACGCCGCCATCATCGGTGCGGCTGCGGTGTCGCTATCGACCGCGTATGCCATTGGCGACGTGTTCAAGATCCGTCACTCGCTGCATCGCAATGTGTCGGATGCAAAGGGTTTCTATCTGGTGTACTTCGGCATTGTTGCCGCTGCTGCGGCGCTCGTGCTGATTCCCGGCAGCCCGCTTGGCCTGCTGACGGAAGCGGTGCAGACGCTCGCGGGCATTCTGCTGCCCAGCGCAACCGTGTTTTTGCTGCTGCTGTGTAACGACAAGGCCGTGCTCGGCCCGTGGGTCAACTCGAAGAAGCTGAACGTGTTTACCGGCGCCGTCGTCTGGGTGCTGGTGATGCTGTCCATCATCCTGACCGCTTCAGTGGTGTACCCGGATATCACGGGCGAAACGATTCTGGAAACGCTCGCGGGCGGCACCCTGCTGGCCGTCTTCGGCTACGCTGCGACGACAGGGCTTCGGCGGTTTCGTCGTGAAACGGCGGACGTTGACGTCCACGCCTATCCGAAGGGCGCACGTGACACGTGGCGCATGCCGCCGCTCGACGAACTGCCGCCGCCGAATCTCACGCTGAGCAAGCGTGTCTGGATGGGGGTGCTGCGCGGCTACCTGCTGCTGGCCGTCGCGCTGGTGATCGTGAAGGTCGTGCAGATGACGCTCCTGAAGTAAATCGCCTCTCAGCACGGTCCGGACTCCCGGCCGTGCACTCAACGCGGTGCCTGCCTGCACTCAGCCGGGCAGGGCCGCGTGCCAGGGCCTGGCGCGTCGCGTCAGTGCGTCTGCCTGTGTTCCATCACGCCGGATTTACGACATTTTTATTCGCATCGCGCTATACATTTAGCCAACCTGAAAAGAGAGGTTGCGACGCTACGGCTTGCGGGCCGGTGTCGAGTGATGTCGTTCATAAAAATGAGGTTGGTTTTGAACTTGATGATCTGGCACGGTCGACTTCGCTTCGCATCATGACCGAGCCGACTGTGACCGTTGTCCTGATCGACGACGAGAAAAATATTCGCCGTGTTGTCCGGTTTGCCCTGGAGGCAGAGGGCATGGCGGTCTTCGAAGCCAGCACGGGTTTGCAGGGACTGGCCCAGGCCGCCACGCGGCGGCCCGACCTGGTGGTCGCCGATCTCAGCCTGCCGGATATGGACGGCACGGAGATGATCCGCGAATTGCGTGCGTGGTCGACGGTGCCTGTGATCGTGCTGTCCGGCCGCAGCCGCGAGGAAGACAAGGTAAAGGCACTCGACGCCGGCGCCGACGACTACCTGACCAAGCCATTCGGATTGCCGGAACTGATGGCGCGAATCCGCGCGCATTTGCGCCGGCAGGCACGCGGCGGCCGCTCCGTGCTGTCGCAGGTTCGCTTCGGCACGATCACGCTCGATCTGGGCGAGCGACGCGTGGTGCGCGGCACCGAGACCGTTCATCTGAGCCCGATCGAATACCGCTTGCTGTCCGCACTCGCGCGGCATCCGGGGCGGGTGCTCACGCATCACCAGCTCTTCCAGGAAGTGTGGGGGCCGGCTCGTGCCGACAACTTCCATTACCTGCGCATTTACATGGGGCACCTGCGGCAGAAGCTGGAATGCGACCCGGCGCAGCCCGAGCATATCGTCACGGAGAGCGGTGTCGGCTACCGGCTGATCGGCGTCGAGGACTTGCCGGCCGAGTCAGCCGAGTAGGGCATGGCGCGCCATTACACAATCTTTGCAGCTACCCCGTCTGGTTTTGCGGCTTCTTGACACGGCATGTGCTGAAATAGAAACGTCATGATGGACTCGATGAAGAATTTGGAGTTCTAAATGTAAAGCGCATTCTCACCGTCGGGAATGGCGGTGGCGTCGTACGGGCCGCACTCCAGCGCGGCTGCAAACAGTAGAGGCTGGCAAGCAATGAAAAATGACGAAATCAAGGCTTTGATCGTGGAGATCCAGCGCTATGCGGAGAATCGCCAGAGCGATGTCGCGCGGGGCGCGGAAACGCCTGCACTTGCGGCGCTCATGGTCGAGAAATTCGGCGAGGGGATAGCGAAAGCCACCCAGTTGCTGGGAGTTGACGGCTGCGGCGAGCTTGGGCGGGAAATCGACCGGCTTGTGCGCGAACTGGATCCGCACTATCCCAAGCATCTTCAGTACCGCTTTGAAGCCCGGCCGGCAGGTCTTGCGATCAACGGCGCGGCACACTAATCATAGGGAATCGTATGGCATTCAAACAAACCAAGGGAAACATGACCGTAGAGGCCTGCGTGTTTCCCGCTCCGGGCCAGATGTTCAAAGGCGCGCTTCGTGTGACCACTACGCGTGACAGCAAAACGCTGCAGCAGATCACAGGACGCGGCTGCGGCCGACCCATGCGCAGCTCCGACGCTGCGCTGGAGTTGGCGGAACTCGAAGCCCGGCGCATTCTCGGCCTCTGAGACAGGCGGCATGCTCTTCGACCGCTTCTCCGGTCGCGTTTGCAGGTGGTGAGCGCGACGGGAAAAGCGGTTGGCACATGCCGAAGATTTTTACGCGAGCTTGACGCCAATTCGTGTAGCCTGACATCAAGCTAACGCAACGAGGGGCGACATGACGCACCCAATGACGAGCCTGCGGGCTTTTCTCGGATCGGGCAAGAGCGCGGCTCGGCCCCGGTCGCATGCCACGGCGGGCCGTAACGTGATGATGCACGTGACGCTCGACGCACAACACGCCACACCGTTACGCCAGGCGCTCATACGCGACTGCGGCGACCAGCCGTGGACCATCCGCGTCGCGCCGCTGCCCGGAACGGGTCGCGTGCGCCTGTCGCTCTATATGCCGAAGACGGCGGTCAATGGCGCGATCCAGCGGGTCGCGCACCTTGCGCCCACAGCAGAGCTCGGTCAACTCTTCGAAGTGCCGGACGCCCCCACCGATGTGTGGCGTGGCTTGATGCATGCGGAGTCCGCGCCGCGCGTGAACGTGCCCGACCCCGCCGATGAGACGGCCGTTGCGGAGGCCGACGCCGAGACCGCCGGCGGCGCGATCGCTCAACTGATGTCGCGCGACCACGTGCTGCTCGGTTTGGAGGTGGCGGACCGCGAGGCCCTGTTCGTCGAACTGGGCCGTTTCTTCGAACAACGCTATGCGCTGCCGGCAGCGGCCGTGACCGCGGGACTCGCGGCGCGCGAAGCGCTCGGCTCGACAGGGCTGGGGCAGGGTGTCGCCGTTCCGCACGGTCAGATCAAAGGGCTGCGCCAGGCCATGGTGCTGTACGTGCGGCCCGCTACGCCGATTGCGTTCGACGCACCGGATGGCAAGCCCGTCAGCGATATCGTCGCGTTGCTCGTACCGAAGTGGGCCAATACGACCCATTTGCGCCTGCTGGCGGATGTGGCGGAACGCTTCTGCGATCATCAGTTCCGCGAGCAACTGCATGCCTGCTACGAAGCGCACGCGGTGTGCCAGCTTTTTGTGGAGTACGTTGCGGCTTGATCGGTTCGAAGCGGAGCGAATCTGGGTCGCTCTGCATCGCCAAAGCCAACGGGGCCCATCACCTTGAAGCGATAGGCCCCGGTTTTTGTGGTTTCTTTTGTGGTTGTTAGTGGCCGGCCCCGGCAAACTCCGCACGTAAATCCTGCAGGGCCTCGCGAGCCTGGCTCAAACGCGCCACGAGTTCAGCGGAAGCACGCGTAATCGGCATCCGCGTTTCGTCCGTCATGGGATGATCGAACGCCAGCATGGCCTTGATGGCAGTCGGATTGGGCGCGGAGAACAATAGACGCAGCACCGGTTGCAGGCTCGAGAAGAGCGTCTGGGCCTGCTCGACGAGCCGGTTTTCCGCGAGTGCCTGCACTTCGATCAACAGGTCCGCGCAGACATGGGCGCTGGCCAGAATGCCGCCGGCGCCGCCCTGGCTGATGCAGTCGACGAACGCGTCGTCCGTGCCGCACAGCAGGCTGATCGGCACGCTGCGCAGCTTGTCGAAGTGATCCTTCACGCATTCCTTGATCGCCACGACGTTGTCATACTCGGTGAGGCGCGCGACGGTGTCCGGCGCGATGGCTACGCCGGTGCGATGCGGTACGTTGTACAGCACGATCGAGCGGTCGGTTGCGAGCGCAACCTGTTCGAAGTGCCATTGCACGCCGGCCTGGTCCGGGCAAATGTAGGACGGCGGCGAGACCAGATAGCCGGCGCAATCCCAATGCTCGTAGCGGCGAAGCTCGCGGACGACTTCACGCGTGTCCGATCCGCCCACTCCGACCAGTACCGGCAAGCGGCCGCCGACCACGTCGGTGATGGCTTGCAACACGGTGACCCGCTCGGTTTCCGACAGCAAAGCGGCTTCGCCGGTGGTGCCCAGGGCGACGAAGCCGCTGATCTCGGTGCGCGAGTAGTAGTCCGCCAGATGCTGGAGCGCGTCGATATCCACCTCACCGTTGCGCATGGGCGTGACGAGCGGCAACCAGATGCCTGAATACATGATTAACGCGTCTCCTTGCCGGTGTTGCGGCGCTTGAGCGGGCCGATCATGGCATAGGGTAGCGTCGTAATCAGTGCGTGCATCGTGAAGTCGAGGTCATCGGGAGCGATGTCCAGATTCAGGTGCACATGATCGCGCACGACCTCGGTGCTGACGACATAGACGCCCAGCGGCGAATGCAGCAGCGTCTTGAGTTGGGTGCGCGCATCGTCCTCAGAGAGGCCGAGGAGTGTCACCGGCAACTGCACGCGCGGCGAAGGGAAGGGGATGACGTTGTGGCGTGAGACAGGTTGCTGGCGTTGCGGTTCAGCGTCGAAGACTTGAAGTGACAGGGGGAGAGCCATGAGAGGGTAGTCGTTGCTGTGGTTGTTCAACACAGTGACTAGAGTAGACCCCTCGGTGTAAACATCGCGCAAAAATCCGCGTTCCTTGTAGAAAAATGCGGTGGTGGGAGGGTCGATGCGCCTGCCGAACCCGGCGCATCGACCCGTGTGACTAGCCCTTGGTGCGTTCGGCGGGCATCCAGCCCTGCGTTTTGCCGATCTGCGCGACCTGCTTTGCGATGGACTCGGCCAGCTTCTTCGCATTGCCCGCTGCGCCGCCGTGGGTCGTCTCCGATACGCCATGCAACCCTGCGCCTGCCGCCGCCGATGTCGCCAGATGGCCGGCCGCTGCGCCCACCCCAGCCGTTTCCGCGATGCCGGGCATTTTGCCGCTGTCCGCGCTGGCGTCGAAACTTTGCACGAGCCGCGGCGCGCCGCCGGCAGGCTTGTACAGAAGCTGCACCGAGGTGCTGAGTTCGCTCTTGCCTGCGCCGAGACCGATCAGCATGCGACGGCGGCGGTTGCCCGAATCGATGGTGTCGAACTTGCCCTGTATGAGCAGAACGTTCTGATCCGCCGGGGCAGGGACGTCCGAGCGGATGGCGTGCAGACCCATGGATTGCAACTGCTGCACGATCCCGTTGGCGACCTGCTCGCGCACTTCGGCCGCTTCCTGAGCCTGCTTTTGCGCGGCCGACGCGCCGTCGAACTGCGACGTCACTTTCTGGATCACGCCGCCGGTGTCGAGCTTCACCTGGTCCGGCGTGCTGTCGAACGAATAGACGTAAATGGTATCCGGGTGCACTTGCGGCGGGGCCGAATAGGCGGTGGTGTTGCTGACGCCGCCGGCACAGCCGGCGAGCAACGCGCACAGAATTATCACGGCTGCCGAGGCGCCACGCGCACTCTTAAGGGCTACGAATCGAATTGAATTCAACATGCTCATCCTGTCCCTGACACGGTTGTGTCGTCACTCGCTTAAACGTATCGTCCGATGATTGCGAAACCGTAGGATGCTGATTCATCGTCGATCTCATTCATGCGCGATACACCTGCTGGTCCTAGGCGCGTTTTGCAGGTGCACCGGCAGCAGAGGCGAGTATGGGGGAATGAGGTTTTGAACTCCACGCTTCAATTATGTCGAGTGATGTCACAAAGCCCGGCGGTTCTGCTGCATCAGCAGACGAATAGCGGCAAGCGTGTCCCGACCCGTCAGCCGCCCCTGCGCACCCTATCCAGACAAACCCTGATTGCTGCAAGGAATTCGCCGCTGCTATCGTTCGCAGGTCTTGTGGAAGCGCTTCCACTCCGCTTCCGCCCAACCGGTTCGACCGGTTCAACGACCTCGCGCAGTAACCACTTTGCATGGGACCGGAGTCAGCGCTAGAGCGCCCGCTCCGGTCGACAAAGGAGAAACCGTGGCATACGACACATTCGCTCCATCCCAGGACCTGAACAGCGACCCGTTCTCGCCGGCGGCCGATTCCGCGCTCTGGCGCAAGCAGTTTCTGCTCGGCGCGGCCACCGCGTCCTATCAGATCGAGGGCGCCGTGCATGAGGACGGCCGTCTGCCGTCGATCTGGGACACCTTCTCTGCGATTCCGGGCAAAGTGCTCGCCGGCGACACCGGCGCGGTGGCCTGCGATCACTACCATCGCTGGGAAGGCGACTTCGACCTGCTGACGGCGCTCAACTTCGAAGCGTACCGTCTCTCGATTGCCTGGCCGCGCGTCATGGACGAAGCCGGCCGGCCGAACCAGAAAGGACTCGACTTCTACAAGCGGCTGCTCGCCCGCCTCAAGGAGAAGGGCCTCAAGACCTTCGTCACGCTGTACCACTGGGACTTGCCGCAGCATCTCGAGGATCGCGGCGGCTGGCTCAATCGCGACACCGTGTACCGCTTTGCCGATTATGCGGATCTGATGAGCCGCGAACTCGCGGGCCAGGTCGATGCATGGATGACGCTCAACGAGCCGTGGTGCTCGGCCTATCTGGGCTACGGCAACGGCCATCACGCGCCGGGCCTCGCGAACGGCCGCTTCGCGACGCAAGCCATGCATCATCTGCTGCTCGCGCACGGCTCGGCGATTCCGGTGCTGCGCGCGAACGATCCGGCTTCGCAGAAGGGCATCGTCGCCAACGTCGGCCGCGGCACGGCGAATTCCGCCAGCGCTGAAGATCAACGCGCGGCGCATCTGTTCGAGGTGCAGCACAATGCGTGGATTCTCGACCCGCTGCTCAAAGGCGCGTATCCGGAAGATCTGTTCGAACTCTGGCCGGGCACCGAACCGCTGGTGCTGGACGGCGACCTGAAGACGATCGCGGCGCCGCTCGATTTCCTCGGCATCAACTACTATTTCCGTACCAACGTCGAAAGCGACGGCGGACATGGCTTTACCGAAGTCCCGCTGGAAGGCGTGGAGCGTACGCAGATGGGCTGGGAAGTGCATCCGGATGGGTTGCGGGACCTGCTGATCGGCTTTGACAAGACGTACTCGAACCTGCCGCCCATCTATATCACCGAGAACGGCATGGCGTCGGACGACAAGGTGGTCGAAGGCCACGTCGACGATCCGCAGCGCATTTCCTTTCTCAAGCGCCATCTTGCCGCGGTGGATAGCGCGATCAAGGCGGGTGTCGATATTCGCGGCTATTTCGTCTGGTCGCTGATGGACAACTTCGAATGGGCGTTCGGTTATGAACGGCGCTTCGGCGTGGTGCACGTCGACTACGAAACACAGAAACGCACCGTCAAACGCAGTGCAGAATTGATCGCAAAGTTTCTCGCGGAGCGGAGGTTGCGTAACTGAGTCACGTAACCGGGGCATCGCAACGGGTGCCCGTGCGTGAACAGGCAGAGCTGGTTGGTATGTCGACCCGAAACAAAGGCGTAAAGCCTGGAGGAGACGGAATGCACAGCAGAAGGAAACTCGTGAGCGCTATTGCCCTGGCACTCGCGCTCAATGGTGTGGTTGCCCATGCCGACCCGTTGAAGGCCAACGTGATTCACTGGTGGACCTCGGGCGGCGAATCCGCGGCGATCCGCCAGTTCGCGGATGCCTATAACAAGGCCGGCGGCCTGTGGGTCGACAATGCGGTGGCCGGCGCCGATCAGGCGCGCGCCACGGCGATCAACCGGATTGTCGGCGGCGATCCACCCACTGCAGCGCAGTTCAACACCTCGAAGCAGTTTCATGACCTGATCGATCAGGGCATGCTCAACAACGTCGACACGGTAGCGGCCAAGGAAAACTGGAACGCGATTTTCCCGCAGTCGATTCTCGACTCCATCAAGGTCAACGGGCACTTTTACGCCGCGCCCGTCGATATCCACATGCAGGACTGGTTCTTCTATTCGAAGGCCGCGTTCAAGAAAGCCGGCATTGCAGGCGAACCGCAGACCTTCGATGAACTGTTCACCGATCTCGACAAGCTGAAAGCGGCGGGCCTCATTCCGCTCGCGCTCGGCGGCCAGGCATGGCAAGAGAAGATCACCTTCGACGCGGTGTTTGCCGACGTCGGCGGCACGGACCTCTATCTGAAGGTGTATCGCGACCACGATCAGAACGCGGTCAACTCGGCCGCCTTCAAGAACGTGCTGACGACCTTCAAGCGCCTGCACAACTACGTCGATGCGGGCTCGCCCGGCCGCAACTGGAATGACGCGACCGCACTGGTGATTTCGGGCAAGGCCGGCATGCAGGTGATGGGCGACTGGGCGAAGGGCGAGTTCTCGGCGGCCAATCAGGTGGCCGGCAAGGACTTCGGCTGCTTCCCGGGTTTCGGTCCGCACTCGCCGTACATGGTGGCAGGCGATGTCTTCGTGTTCCCGAAGACCGATAACGCCAACGCCATCAAGGCGCAGAACCTGCTCGCTACCGTCATGACCTCGCCTGAGGCTCAGGTGGCGTTTAGCTCGAAGAAAGGCTCGATTCCGATCCGTCCCGACGTGGACACCAGCAGCCTCGACATCTGCGCGAAGGAGGGCATTGCGATCATGAAGGACAAGTCGCGCCAGTTGCCGAATCCGGAAATGTTGATTTCGCCGGACCTGCAGGGCGCGTTGACCGACGTCATCACCAACTTCTGGAACAAGAACGAGTCGGCCGACGATGCGCAAAAGGCCTTCGCCAGCGCACTGAAGGGCTAGGCACGCGATGCGCGCACTCGGCCTGACCTCCACCTCGTCAAGACCGTCCAGGCGGTCGAAGCCGCTTGGACGGCGTTGGCCGCTGGCCGCCTGGATCGCGTTACTGCCGATGGTGGTGACGGTGGTCTTCGCGTACCTCGGCACCATGCTGTGGACCGCACGGGTCTCGTTGACGCTGTCGCGCACTTTTCCGTCTGACCACTTCGCCGGCGTGACGCAATACGTGCGGCTGTTCCACAACGACCGCTGGATGGTGTCGCTGCAGAACATCGTGATCTACGGGGCGTGCTTTATCGTCGCGTGCATGGTGATCGGCCTGCTGCTGGCGATCTTCATCGATCAGAGGGTGGTGGCCGAGGGCGCGTTGCGCACGGTGTTCCTGTATCCGTATGCGATGTCGTTCGTCGCCACCGGTCTGGTCTGGCAGTGGATTCTCAATCCGGAGCTGGGCGTGCAGGAGGTGTTGCATCGACTCGGCTTTGTGCACGCGCGCTTCGACTGGATCGTCGATCAGGACTGGGTCGTCTATACGCTGGTGATCGCCACCGTCTGGCAGGCGTCCGGGCTCGTGATGGCCTTGTTGCTGGCCGGCCTGCGCGGCATCGACGACGAGATCTGGAAGGCCGCGCGCATCGACGGCATTCCGCGCTGGCGGGTCTACGCGAGCATCGTGGTGCCGATGCTCAAGACTTCGATGTCCACGGCATTCGTGCTGCTGTTCGTGATGGTGGTCAAGCTCTACGACGCCGTGGTGGCGATGACGCAGGGCGGCCCCGGCACGGCGAGCGAAGTACCGGCCAAGTTCATCATGGACTATCTGTTTGGCCGCGCCAACATCGGTCTTGCCTCGGCCGCTTCGATTGTTTTGCTGACCACCGTGCTGGCGATTCTCGCGCCGTTCTTCTATCTGCGCAGCCGCGCCGCCTTGCGCAAGGACGTTTGATGAATACGGTCCCTTCAGTTGCCAAGCCCGTTGATGCCCCGGTGGCGCGACGCGCGGCCGGATCCGGCCGCAAGCGCCGCTCGCACTTCAGTCCCGCGCGTTTTGGCGTGTACGCGTTCCTGATCACTGCAGCGTTGTTTTTCCTGCTGCCGCTTTACGTGATGCTGGTGACCTCGGTCAAGCCGATGACCGAGATACGCATGGGCAACCTGTTGGCCTTGCCCATGCATTTCACGCTCGCACCATGGCGCGATGCATGGGCCTCGGCGTGCACCGGGCTCGACTGCAACGGCATTCAGGTCGGCTTCTGGAACTCGGTGCGCATTGTGGTGCCGAGCACGATTCTGTCCATCGCGATCGGCGCGGTGAACGGCTACGCCCTGTCGTTCTGGCGGCCGCGTGGGGCAGGGGTGCTGTTTGCGATCCTGTTGATGGGCGCGTTCATTCCGGTGCAGGTGATGGTCTACCCGCTGGTGCGTGTGCTGGCGAGCGTGCATCTGTTCAGCTCGCTGCCGGGCATCGTGGTGATTCATACGATCTTCGGCATGCCCATCATGACGCTGCTGTTTCGCAACTACTACGCGTCGATTCCGCTGGAGCTGTTCAAGGCGGCACGCATCGACGGCGGCGGTTTCTGGCGCATTTTCCTGCAATTGATGCTGCCCATGTCCACGCCGATCATCGTGGTCGCGGTGATCATGCAGGTCACCGGCATCTGGAACGACTTCATTCTCGGCCTGGTGTTCGCGGGCACCAAGAACCTGCCGATGACGGTGCAACTGAACAACATCATCAACACCACCACCGGCGAGCGTCTCTACAACGTGAACATGGCGGCCACCATCCTGACCTCGCTGGTGCCGCTTGCCATCTACTTCATTTCGGGCCGCTGGTTTGTGCGCGGCATTGCTTCCGGCGCAGTCAAGGGATAGAGCATGACCAATGTATCGAACGTGTCGATTCGTAACCTGCGGATCGATCTGGGCGCGAACACGGTCATCGAGGCGCTCGATCTCGATGTCGACGCCGGCGAATTCGTGGTGCTGCTCGGACCGTCCGGCTGCGGCAAATCCACCTTGCTGCATAGCATTGCGGGGCTGATCGACGTTGCCGACGGCAGCATCGAAATAGGCGGCCAGGATATGACCTGGGCCGATCCGAAAGACCGCCGCATCTCGCTGGTGTTCCAGTCGTATGCGCTCTATCCGACCATGAGCGTGGAGCGCAACCTGTCGTTTGCACTGCGTATCAACGGCACGCCCAAGGCGGAGATCGAGCGCCGCGTGACGCGTGCCTCCGAGATGCTGCAACTTGGGCCGCTGCTCAAGCGCAAGCCGGCGCAACTGTCCGGCGGCCAGCGCCAGCGCGTGGCGATCGGCCGCGCCATTGTGCGCGAGGCGGACGTGTTCCTGTTCGACGAGCCGCTCTCGAACCTCGACGCGAAACTGCGCACCGAGTTGCGCCGCGAACTGAAGCAGCTTCATCAACGGTTAGGCGCGACGATGATCTACGTGACGCACGACCAGGTGGAGGCGATGACGCTCGCCACCCGCATGGCCGTGATGCGCGGCGGCGTGATCCAGCAGATCGGCACGCCTGCCGAAGTCTACGCGCGGCCGGACAACCTGTTCGTCGCGACCTTTCTCGGCTCGCCGGCGATGAATATGCTGCCGGGCCGCCTCGAGCGGCGCGAGGAGGGCATGCGCTTTCGCAGCGAGCATCTCGATCTCGACGTGTCGCGCTATCCGTTCAAGACGCTGCCCGACACCACGCTGCCGTGCGTGCTCGGTGTGCGTCCCGAGGACGTGCGGGTCGGGGCGGATCTCGCGCAGCGCGGCAATGTCTCGCTGGTCGAGCCGATGGGCAACCACCGGGTTATTTGGCTCGATTATCATGGCGCCCAGATCGCGTCGATCGATCAGGACAAGTCGCCTGTTGCGTTAGGGGACGCATGTGCCTTTTCGCTCGAGAGCGCCCATATTTCGCTGTTCGACGAGGCCAGTGGCGCCCGTCTCTGAACGGCCTGGTTTGATGGAGTCTGTGTGGCAACCCTGAAAGACGTGGCGGAACTGGCGGGTGTCGGCATGTCGACGGCGTCGCGGGCGATTTCCGGCAAAGGACCGGTATCGGCCGATGCCATGCGCCGCGTGCAAGCCGCCATCGAGGCGCTGAACTTCCGCCCTTCGTCGATCGGCCGCGCGATGGCGGCGCAATCGCTCGGCCTGATCGGCCTGTTCGTGCCGACTTTTTTCGGCTCGTACTACGGCACGATCCTCAAGCAGACCGATACCGAATTGCGCGCCGTGCACCGTCACGTGGTGGTGGCGACCGGTTGCGGCGAGTCGTCGCCGCGCGAGCAGGCCCTGGAAGCGGTGGAGTTTCTGATTGGCCGCGATTGCGACGGCGTGATCGTGATCAGTCACGATCTGCATGACGAGGACCTGATCCGGCTGCACAAGATGCATCCGCGGATGGTGTTCCTCAATCGTATGTTCGGGCAACTGCCGGAGGCCTCGTTTTGCGCGGATCACGCGCGCGGCGGCGAACTGGCCGCGCGTACCCTGCTCGAGCATGGGCATCGCGATATCGCGGTGATTGCCGGGCCGTTTACCGCCTCGGACAATCGGGCGCGTATCGACGGCTTTTTTGCGGAGCTGGCGCGTCATGGCATCGAACGGGAGGACGTGACGCTGGTCGAATCGGACTTCTCGCCGGAAGGGGGCTATGCGGCGGCGCAGACGTTGCTCGAATCGGAACGGCCCTTTACCGCGGTGTTCTGCGCGAACGATACGATGGCGGTGAGTACGCTCGCGCGCTTTCAGCAAGCGGGGGTTGCGGTGCCGGGCGACGTCTCGGTGATCGGCTACGACGACGATTATTCCGCGGCCTATGCGGCGCCCGCGCTGACCTCGGTGCATATTCCGACCGCGGACCTGACGCAAAACGCCGTGCGCTGGCTGGTGAATCAATGCTATGGCACCGCGTGGGATATCTTTCGCGAGTTTCCGGTCACGGTGACGATGCGGGCCTCGGTGGCGGCGGCGCCGCAACGGCCGCGGCTATTCAGGCGAGCACGAACCGCGTAGGCCACGCAAGCCATGCAACCGCAGGCGGCGCCTCGAACCCGCCGCGCCAAAGCGTGATGCAACCCGCGTGCGTCAGGCGCCGTCGCGCAGCGACTGTTCGTGGCGTACGCGCGCCTCTTCGTCGAGACGCGTGTCCTCCAGTTCCTGCAGCACTGCCTCGAGATCGACCGGCGTGGTGTCGAGTTCGACACGTCCGGTCAGTTGCACGTCGACATTGAGCTCGCCGCCTTCGAACAGCGCCCAGATCTCCTTGCCGTAGCTCGCGCTGAGCAGATGCGGCGCAAAGCGGCCGAAGTAGGTCGCAAGATTGTCCACGTCGCGTTCCAGCATCGCCGGGGCTTCGAGATTGCCGGCGGCGTCCACGGCCTGCGGCAGGTCGATGATCACCGGGCCGTCGGCAGCGAGCAGGATGTTGTACTCGGACAGGTCGCCGTGAATCACGCCGGCGCACAGCATGCGCACCACCTGGTTGAGCAGCAGGGCGTGCAGTTCGACCGCGCGGGCCTCGCTCATCTCCACATCGTTCAGACGCGGCGCGACGTTGCCGTCCTCGTCGGTCACGAGCTCCATCAACAGGACGCCGTCGGTGCAGATATACGGCTGCGGCACGCGCACGCCGGCATTGGCCAGACGAAACAGCGCATCGACCTCGGCGTTTTGCCAGAGCTGTTCCTGCACTTCGCGGCCATAGCGGCTGCCTTTTTCGAGGGCGCGTGCTTCACGGCTGTTCTTGACCTTGCGCCCTTCGCGGTACGAGGCCGCCTGGCGGAAGCTGCGTTGTTTGGCGTCCTTGTAGACCTTCGCGCAACGGGTCGAGTCGCCGCTGCGCACCACGTAGACGGTGGCTTCCTTGCCGCTCATCAACTGGCTGATGACTTCGTCGATCAGGCCTTCTTCGACGAGCGGAACGAGACGTTTGGGTGTTTTCATGCGGCCACCGCCTGAAAGGGGGACGGGGACGCAAGCGGGGTGGAGCGGGGCACGGCGGGTCGCGTGAGCGTGGCTGCCTGAGTGCGGGCGGCCTGGAGCGGGAATAGAGTCATGCCCGATTATAAGGTGTACGGGGCGATCGGCAGAATTCCTGGGTGCTTGAGCGGTTCGGCGGTCCGCCTCTATGAGCGGGCGAGCATGGGGTCGATGGCTCGCCGGGCGAGTCGCCGGCAGCATGCGTAGTGCCTACGCCCTCGCGTAGTAGGGGTCGGCTTTCGGTCCGGTAAGCTTTGTAGGCCTCCTATCGTTCAAGGAGGCCGAGCCTCGCGATGCGTAAGGTCGGTCAGGGAGCGGAGCCGGGCGGCTGTCGTCGTGTGCAACGGCGTTTTGCGGGGTTTACCTGATTTAAAAGCACGGTCGATCCTTTACACTGCCGGGCATAATTTGTTACGGGGTGAAAGATGTTAGTCACTTTCCTGATTGCCTGTCCGCTTGCGATTGCCGCTCTGTTTGGCTTTGCGAGGATCGTCGATCCCCTCACCGGACAACTCAAACGCTAGTTCTTGCGGGCCAACGGCGCGGTGTGCGGCTATAGGGCAATCGAGCCCGTTCAGCCTCTCCTTACGCCCCAGGTTTTGCAACTCCTGCCGTGCGGTTGGCAATCGAGTCTTGCATTGGAGTGCCCACTCGCGGCAGGATGCGGCATTCCCACCTGATTGCGACGGCATTCCTGCATGCAAGACTCTCCAGAAAAACTAGCCACCCGTTTTGGACTATTGAAGGGCATCCTCCCGCTGAATCGCGCCGCCGCACTGCGCGATGTGTTTGCCGGCATCACGCTGGCGTCGATGGATATTCCGCAAGTACTCGGCTACGCACGCATCGCCGGCATGCCGGCCGTGACCGGCCTGTACACGGTGTTTCTGCCGTTGCTGGCGTTTGCGTTCTTCGGCGCCTCGCGTCATCTGGTGGTCGCCGCCGACTCCGCGACCGCAACCATTTTCGCCAGCAAGCTCTCCACCATGGCGCCGATCGCGAGCGGCGAATACGTCGCGCTTGCCGGCATGGTCGCCTTGCTGACCGCGCTGCTGCTGCTCGTGGCCCGCGTGTTCAAACTCGGATTCCTCGCCGACTTCCTGTCGCGCACCGTGCTGGTCGGCTTTCTGGCCGGCGTCGGGGTGCAGGTGGGCATCGCCATGCTGGGCGACATGCTGGGTATTGCCGTGTCTTCGCCGCACAGCACGGGCCAGGTGGAGCAGGTCGTGAGCCATCTCGGGCAGGTCAACCTGCCGACCTTCGCCATTTCATTGCTTGTCGTGGTGAGCATTCTCGGCGCCAAGCGTTTTGTGCCGCGTCTGCCGGTGCCGTTGCTGGCTGTGGTGGGAGGCATCGCCGCTAGCGATCTCTACCAGTTTTCCACGCACGGCATCGCGATTCTCGGCCCTGTCGCCGGAGGGCTGCCGCCCTTGCGACTGCCGCACGCGAGCTGGCGCCAGATCCTCGATCTGCTGCCGGTGGCCGCCTCCTGCTTCGTGATGATCGTTGCGCAAAGCGCGGCCGCCGGGCGTGTGTTCGCGCAGCGTTACCACGAGGAGGTCGACCTGAACGCCGACATTCTCGGCCTGGCCGCTGCCAATACGGTGGCGTCGTTCTCCGGCGCATTCGTCGTCAACGGCAGCCCGACCCAGACCGCGATGGCGGACCGCGCTGGTTCGCGCAGTCAGATCGCCCAGGTGGCGTTTGCGGGCGTGGTGGTCGTGGTGCTGCTGTTCTTCAGCAAGTATCTGCAGTATCTGCCGCACTGCGTGCTGGCGGGCATCGTCTTCACGATTGCGATCGGGCTGATCAATGTGCAAAGCCTGCTGGCGATCCGGCGCGAGAGCCCAGGGGAATTCACGCTGGCCATATTCACGGCGATTGCAGTGGTGGTGCTGGGCGTCGAACATGGGATTCTGATTGCCGTGGCGCTGTCGCTGCTGCGTCACGTGCGCCACAGCTACCGGCCGCATACGATGATGCTGTCGCCGGGGCCGGACGGACGCTGGCAGCCGGTGCCCGCGAAGCCGGGCACGCAGACTGCGCCGGGTTTGATCGTCTACCGGTTCGGCGCCGACCTGTTCTATGCCAACGACCACTTTTTCGTCGAGGACGTGCGCCAGTTGATCGACCGGGCGCCGAGCAAGGTGGGCACGTTCGTCGTCGATGCAAGCGCGATCACGGATCTGGATTATTCGGCGGCGCGATCGCTGACCGATCTGCTTGAGGCGCTGACGCAGCGCAACGTCACGGTCGTGTTTGCGCGGGTGAATCGCTATCTGCGTTCGGACATGGACCGGCATGGCATCACCGAGGTCATCAAGGCTTCGTGCATCTTCAGCACCTTGCATGAGGCGCTGGCTGCGGTCGGCGTGCCGGCGGATCCGCGCACCCAGGGTGTGATGTAGCGGGGAGGGTGGCGCGAGGCGGCGCCGCTACGCGAACGGAAACGGTCCCGCGTACTGCCCGATATAAGTCAGGTGCGAAACGGCGCAACGGCCGCCGGCCCAGACGTGCTGCAGCAGCGCCGGCGGTTCGAGAAACGACGCGGGTTCGGCGTCGCCGGCGGTGCGCAGGGCGATTTGCGTGACCGTGCTCGGGCAGGTGATGACCGGCACGCCGCCGAACTGCGTGTGCATCAAACGGTGCACATGCCCGGCGATCACGCGGTCGACGTGATCGTGCGCGCTCAGTACCTGCTCGAAGGCTTGCGCATTGCGCAGGCCATAGATGTCCAGATAAGGAATCCCCGTCGCAAACGGCGGATGATGCATCGCGACCACCGCTCGACGACCGCGGCAAGCCGTCAATTCCCCATCCAGCCATATGAGCGCCGCGCGATCCAGTTCGCCATGGTGCAGTTCCGGCACGGTCGAATCCAGCGCCAGCAAACGCACCTCACCGATGTCCATGGCAAAGTGCAGAGCGCCTTCGGCAGGCAGATAGGTGTGCTCAGGAAACGCCTCGCGCAGATGGCGACGGTTGTCGTGATTGCCTGGCATCACCCGATACGGCAACTCGAGCGCCGCAAGCAACTGGCGCAGCATGCGGTATTCGGCGGGGGTGCCGTCTTCGGTCAGATCGCCGGTGATCAGAACCAGATCCGGCGCGGGCTGCAGGTGATTGAGCGTCTGGATTGCCTGCGCGAACATCGCGTTGGAATCCGCGACGCCTTGATAGAGCGTCCCTTCGGGGCACACGTGGATATCGGAGACTTGCGCGAGAGTCGTCGCCATGCTTGCCTTGCAAGGTGTAGGGCTAACACGGTGGCATCGGCATGGACGGCGCGGTGCGCCGCGCTAACGGTCCTGATCGTCAGTCTGCTCGTGCACCGGCTCGAAGATCCGAGTATGCGCCGCCAAAAAACACGCGGCTGCCGCCGCAGCGCATAAAGCCGCCACCGTATAGGCCAGCGGCTTGCCGTGCCAGAGACTGTCGAACCATTGATGAAACTCGGCCATCACGACTTCGGCCGTACCGCCGATGCGTTGCAGCTCGAGGATGTAACTCTGATTGTTGGCGACGCCGTAGATCTGTTCCGCACGGTCCTCGGCTGGCGCCGTGGCGTAGATGACGGCGGCGCCGATCAGGCCCGCGACAAGAATCGCGACGCTCGCCAGATAGAGGCGAATCTGTCCTGGCGAGTACGGTGGCGGCGTGTCCTGCTGGTCCTCACTGCTCATGCTGTTTCCGCTTGCCTTGCGCGTGTGCGATACCCGTCACAGTAGCGCAAGGCGAGACCGCGCGGGTAATCCGCGCGTTGCTGGCTAATTGCGCGACGTCAGCAGCTTGACGCCGGCCACGCTGAACACCACGGCCAGCGAGCCGTCCAGCCCGCGCCGGATCGAGCCGTAGACGCGGCGTGCGGTGTCGGTCGAGAACAGCACGGCGTAGCTGCTGAATACGAACACGCCGATCCCCATGCAGCCGAGTACGACCGGTGCGGTGTGCGAAGCGCCGCCGCTCGCCGGAACGGCCAGCGAGACGATCGACAGCCAGACCAGAATCGCCTTGGGGTTGGTGAGATGCAGCAGCAGGCCGCGCACGTAGAGCCGCTGCGAGGACTCGGGCGTGCGTGTCGTGCTGGCGAGCGGCATTTGCGGCGTGAGCGCCGAGCGGGCCGATTTCCACGCCAGCCAGAGCAGGTAAAGGCCACCCACCACGCGGACGGCCACCAGCAACTGCGAATAGGTGGCGAGTACCGCCGACAGGCCGAGCGAGGCGAGCAGCGCCCACGAGAACGAACCCGACATCACGCCGAGCGCGAAGGCAAACGCGGCTTTTCGGCCCGATCCCATGGCGAGGGACATGATGGCGAGATTGCTCGGGCCGGGGCTCGCCGTGCCGATGAAGTAGGCGGTGTAGGCGAGCAGCACGTTGGCCGACAGGAAGGCGCTGGCAGTCATGGAACGGGGTTTCCGAGGACAGTTAAGGGCGGTGGCAGGACGACGTGTTCAACCGTCGTCACGCAGCCGGCGGGCATGCCCGCCCATTCTGCACGATGGCGTGGCCGTTCTCACAGAGACAGTTGGTTTCGAACGGAGCAGGACAATCTGCGCTGCGGCGTGAGCGCAAACCATGAAGAAGGGCGCCGCGGTTGCTTCAAACCTTAATTATTTTGGGTTTGCCTTGCGTGACTCAAGCCTTGGGTATCGTGCCGCGGTGGCTGGCCGCACGCAAAAAATCGAAATCGACGCCTTGGTCCGCCTGCGTGACGGTTTGCAGAAACAGCTTCAGATAGCCGCGTTCCGCGCTCGGTACGTTGACGGGCTGCTCGGTTGCGCGCCGGGCCAACTCTTCGTCCGACACCAGCAGGCTGATCTCGCGTTGCGCGACGCTCAGGCGAATCGCGTCGCCGTTGCGCACGTGCGCGAGCGGGCCGCCAATGGCAGATTCAGGCGTGACGTGCAGCACGATCGTGCCGAACGCCGTGCCGCTCATGCGGCCGTCGGAGATGCGCACCATATCCTTGACGCCGGCTCGTGCGAGCTTCTTCGGAATCGGGATGTAGCCTGCCTCGGGCATCCCCGGCGCGCCTTTGGGGCCGATGTTCTTCAGCACGAGAATGTCGTCGGCGGTCACGTCGAGATCGTCGGCGTCGATGCGGCGCGCGAGCTCTTCGGCGTTTTCGAATACCACCGCGCGGCCGGTGTGTTCCATCAGTTTCGCGTCGGCGGCGGATTGCTTGATGATTGCGCCGCCTGGCGCGAGGTTGCCGCGCAGCACGGCGATACCGCCCTGCGGATAAATCGGCTGGTCGAGCGGACGCACGACGTCCTGGGTAAAGCCGGGCCCGGCCGCTTCGATTTCCTCGCCCAGCGTGCGGCCGGTGACGGTCAAGGCATCGAGATGCAGCAAGGGCTTCAGCTCACGCAGCAAGGTCGCCATGCCGCCCGCCTTGTGGAAGTCCTCCATGTAATGCTGGCCGGACGGCTTCAGGTCGAGCAGCACGGGCGTTTCGCGGCCCATGCGGTCGAGCGCCTGCAGATCCACTTCAAAACCGAGCCTTCCTGCGATGGCGCTCAGATGCACGATGCCGTTGGTCGAGCCGCCGATCGCCAGCAGCACGCGCATCGCGTTCTCGAACGCCTTTGCCGTGAGCACCTGATCGACGGTGAGGCGCGCATGCGCCATCCGCACGGCATGCGTGCCGGTCAGTTCGGCGATGCGCATGCGATCCGCGGTGACCGCCGGCGGCGATGCGCCGCCCGGCACGGTCATGCCGAGCGCTTCGGCAAGACAGGCCATGGTGCTTGCGGTGCCCATCACCGAGCAGGTACCCACGCTGGCGACGAGTTGATTGTTGACCGCCGCGACTTCATGCTCGTCGATCTCCTCGGCGCGAAAGCGGCCCCAGTAGCGGCGGCAGTCGGTGCAGGCGCCGACCCGCTCCGAGCGATGCGAGCCGGTCAGCATCGAGCCGGTGATCAACTGGATGGCGGGAATGCCGGCCGAGGCCGCGCCCATCAGTTGCGCGGGTACGGTCTTGTCGCAACCGCCGATCAGCACGACGGCGTCCATGGGCTGCGCGCGAATCATCTCCTCGGTGTCGATGGACATGAGATTGCGCAAGTACATGCTGGTGGGCTGCGAGAACGACTCGTGGATCGAGATGGTGGGGAAGTCCATCGGCAAGCCGCCCGCCAGCATGACGCCGCGCTTGACCGCTTCGATCAGTTGCGGCGCGTTGCCGTGGCAAGGGTTGTAGGCGCTGCCGGTGTCCACGATGCCGATTACCGGGCGTTCGAGCGCGTCGTCGGTGTAGCCCGCGCCTTTGATGAACGCCTTGCGCAGGAACAGCGAGAAGCCGCTGTCGCCGTAGTGGGTCAAGCCTTTGCGCAAACCGGCGGGGGTGTCGTCGGGCGGCGGGGAGGCGGACTTGTCGGTCATGGCTTGGGCTCGATAGAGGGAAGGGGGCGGTGCACCACACGCGCAAACTATCGCATGTTCCAGGCCCGCAGCAAGCAGTTCACGCTGTCTTCAGACACAAACGTTATTGTGCTCCGGATCGTTCGTCGCGAGATCCATCGCCGTCTTCAGGAGCGCCTGCACCCGCCGCATGCGGGCCAACGAATAGCCCCACAGCAGCCCCACCACACGCTTCGGGAACACGTTGGCGTTTCCGGGGACTTTCTATTTCGCTCTTACCCTCTTGCAACCCGCCGTCCCCGACGCCGCAAATACAGATTGTTCAGAATTAGCGCGGCGCACGTCATGCCGCCGCCTGCAATCTGTATGGGCGTGGCGATCACACCCGCCAGCGCGGACACGATGAAGGTCGTGAGCGGCACCACGTCCATGAAGAGCACGCCGTTGAGCGGCGTCAGGATCCGGTTGCCGAGATTCCAGCTGAGGATGCCGATGAAGCCCGCGCCCAGACCCATATAAAGCAGATGCGGTGCGATCGCGCCCACCTCCGCAAGCGTCGGCACGGCCACCGCATGCACCGCGAAGAGCGCCACGTTGAGCGCAATGATCGTAGTCAGTCCGAGCCAGATGGTCATCGTCGTATATCGGAGCGGCGACCACTGCTTGAAGAAGCTTGCGCCGAAGGTGTAGATCACCCAGCACAACGCGCCCAATACGATCAGCGCATTGGCCGCATAGTCCTGCGGTTCGTGCAGCAAGCCGGCAATGTCGCCCTTGGTGACCACGAGCGTGACTCCGCAAAACGACAACAGGATGAACAGAAAAGAATAGAGCGGCGGCAACACGCGCCGCGCAGCCGAATTGACCAGCAGGCCGAGCATCGGCTGGGTGGCCATCATGATCGAGGCGGTCAGCGCACCGTCGCGTCCCGCCATTTGCTGGCCGAGAAAGACGAACGCGCCAAAACCTGCAAAGCCGATCGAGCCCAGCGCCCACGCGAGCAGAACCGGCTCGCCCTTCAACCTGAGCGCCGCTGTGCCCTCCTTGTGCTGCAGCAGCACCAGAAACGCAGCGCCAGCAACGACGTAACGCAACGAGGTGAACGTGAACGGATCGATGTGCGTCAGGGCGCTCGTCATCACGGGAAACATCAGACCGAACGAGACCGTTGCGAGCAGGCAGCACAGCAGGCCTTTCGCGTAGCTGCCATATGCGCTGACCAGCGGGGCCGGCGCGGCCGGCATGCCGCGTTCGACGGTGAGAGAAGCAGTCGGCTTGGTGGATGTATTCATGAATGATCGTTCAAAAAATAGATGAGAAGCGGGGGCGAACGCACTCATCGTCACCATCCCGGGACGAACACGTTGCCTATTCAGATACCACTACATTTAAAGCTAAGTTATCAAACTGTCCACTATTGCATCGGCCCGGGCGAACCGCTATAAGCCACTACGTCTGAAGCAGATACATCCCGATATCGGCCCCAATATTATGACTGAACGTTCAATAATACAAGGTGCGTTTTCAACCGATTGACCGGAGCGCTGCGACCACGCGCTGCAATCTGCCGTAATACGCGTGACGGCGTGGTGGGAGCACCCCCGATTCGCGGCGCGCTTCAAACGGGCTATGCTCGACGACGGTGTCGACTTGCCGGTACGGGCGGCAATCTGGGCGCCGGGCAGACCGCCCGAACCATCCTTCGGGCCACGTCAGCTTACGTTTTCCTTCCTGACAGTTTTGCCATTTTGGCGCCATGCAGACGTTGGTGCCAGGCAATTAGCATAGGCGCAGCTTTACCGTGGCGCGGGGATCGCATTTGCGAGCTGCCCGGTTTGGCATTGCGTTCATTAGCGCTGCGCAGCGCGCTGTGCATCCGTTGCGTGAGTTAGCCAACGGTTGTCGTGCGTCTTCGTCAACGTTGATCTGGCGCGAACGTCACGCGTACGTTCGGCCTCGGCGACTTCTCATCCTTTCCAGCATTCTTTCGGGCGCGTTTCAATGTGGATTGTCAACGTTGCGCTAAAGCGGCCATACACGTTCATCGTGATGGCTATTCTGATCCTGCTGGCGACGCCATTTGTCCTGCTGACGACGCCAGTCGACGTGCTGCCGGAAATCAACATTCCGGTCGTCAGTATCATCTGGAGCTACACGGGTCTGTCCGCAGAAGACATGGCCAACCGGATCACTTCGGTCAATGAGCGCAGTCTGACCACGACCGTCAACGACATCGAGCATATCGAGTCGCAGTCGCTCGCCGGTATCACGATCATCAAGCTGTTCCTGCAGCCGAACGCGAACATTCAGACCGCCATCGCCCAGACGGTTGCGGTCGAACAGGCGCAGTTGAAGCAGATGCCGCCGGGCGCCACGCCGCCGCTGGTGATCAGCTATTCGGCTTCCAGTATTCCGGTGATCCAGCTCGGGCTGTCCAGTCCAAAACTCTCGGAGCAGGATCTCAACGACACCGCGCTCAACTTCCTGCGCCCGCAACTGGTGACGATCCCAGGGGCGGCGGTGCCGTATCCGTACGGCGGCAAGTCGCGTCTGGTGTCGGTCGACCTCGACACGCGGGCCTTGCTCGCGAAGGGGCTGACGCCGGCCGACGTGGTCAACGCCTTCAATGCGCAGAACCTGATTCTGCCGACCGGCACGGCGAAGATCGGTCCAACGGAATACACCGTCAACATGAACGGTTCGCCGCCTACCGTGGCGGGCCTGAACGACATTCCGGTGCGCACGCTCAATGGTGCGACCACGTATCTGCGGGAGGTGGCGCACGTTCGCGACGGCTTCTCTCCTCAGACCAATGTGGTGCGCCAGGACGGTCACCGTGGCGTGCTGATGTCGGTGCTCAAGACCGGCAGCTCATCCACGCTGGCGATCGTCGATGCGCTGAAGGCGCTGCTGCCGACCGCTCGCTCCGCGTTGCCGCCTGATCTGAAGATTACTGCGCTGTTCGACCAGTCGGTGTTCGTCAAGGCGGCGGTGCAGGGCGTGATTCGCGAAGCGTTGATCGCGGCGGCGCTGACCGCGGCCATGATTCTGCTGTTCCTCGGCAACTGGCGCAGCACCTGCATTATTGCGGTGTCGATTCCTCTGTCGATTCTCACCTCGCTGATCGTTTTGCATGCCTTAGGCCAGACCATCAACATCATGACGCTGGGCGGGCTCGCGCTAGCGGTCGGGATTCTGGTGGACGACGCAACGGTGACGATCGAAAACATCGAGCGCCATTTGCACATGGGCACGAATCTGCACGACGCGATTCTCGAAGGCGCCGGTGAAATCGCGGTTCCAGCGCTGGTTTCGACGCTGTGTATCTGTATCGTGTTCGTGCCGATGTTCTTCCTGACCGGCGTGGCGAAATACCTGTTCGTGCCGCTCGCCGAAGCGGTGGTGTTCGCCATGCTCGCCTCGTACGTGCTCTCGCGTACGCTGGTGCCGACCTTGGCCATGCTGCTGATGGGTCATGCGCACAAGCCGAAAACGGGCAGCAAGCCGAATCCGTTCATGCGGATCTATCACCGCTTCGACGCCGGCTTCGAGCGCATGCGTGCCGCCTACATCGTGATCCTGAGCAGCGTGCTGGTGCGTCGCGGCAGGTTCGGCGCCATCTTCCTCGGTTTTTGCGTGGTCTCGATGGGCCTCGTGTTCGTGCTCGGCGAAGACTTTTTCCCGACCGTCGACGCCGGCGATATCCGCTTGCACATGCGCGCGCCGACCGGCACGCGGATCGAAGAAACCGCGCGGCTTGCCGACGAGGTGGAAAAGGTCGTGCGTCAGGTGGTGCCGGCCAAGGAGCTCGAGACCATTCTCGACAACCTGGGCTTGCCGTATAGCGGTATTAATCTCTCGTATAGCAACTCGGGCACGATCGGCACACTTGACGGTGAAATTCAGGTGGCGCTTAACGAAGATCACAAGCCCACCCAGCGCTATATCGACAAGCTGCGGGCTATTTTGCCGCAGCGTTTTCCGGGCGTGGAGTTTTTCTTCCAGCCGGCTGACATCGTGACGCAGATTCTGAACTTCGGGCTGCCCGCGGCCATCGACGTGCAGATCGTCGGCAACGACCAGCAAGGCAACTTCGACGTGGCGCGCAAGCTGTACAAGCAGGTGCGGCTGATTCCCGGCACGGTGGACACGCACATCCAGCAGAAGCTCGACGAGCCGGTGATCAATCTGCAGATGGATCGCACCCGTTTGCAGCAACTGAACCTGAACGCCAACAACGTGGCGCAGAACGTGCTGATCTCGCTGTCGGGCAGTTCGCAAACGGCGCCGAGCTTCTGGTTCAACAACAAGAACGGCGTGGAATACAGCGTGGCCGTGCAGACGCCGCAGTATGACGTGTCGTCGATCGACCAGTTGTTGCGCACGCCGGTTTCGGCCGTGGCCAACGGGCCGACGCAACTGCTCGGCAACCTGGTGCAGGTGTCGCCGCAGAACCAGTTCGCCGTCGTCACGCACTACAACATCCGGCCGGTGATCGACCTGTATGTAAGCGTGGAAGGCCGCGACCTGGGCAGCGTGGCGACCCAGGTGAACAAGCTGGTCGACCAGGCTCGCGCGAGCTTGCCGCGCGGCAGCCAGATCGTAGTGCGGGGCCAGGTGCAGACCATGCGTACCTCGTTCTTCGGCCTGGGCGTGGGCGTCGCGATGGCGATCGTGCTGGTGTACCTGCTGATCGTCGTGAACTTCCAGTCGTGGGTCGACCCGCTCATCATCATTAGCGCGTTGCCGGCGGCCCTGGCGGGGATCGTGTGGATGCTGTTCCTCACCGGCACGCACCTGAGCGTGCCGGCGTTGACGGGCGCGATCATGACCATGGGGGTGGCGACCGCGAACAGTATTCTGATGGTGTCGTTCGCGCGGCAGCGGCTCGCCACCGGTGCGCCGCCGCTCACCGCGGCGCTCGAGGCGGGGGCCAGCCGGATCCGGCCGGTGCTGATGACCGCCTTCGCCATGATCATCGGCATGATTCCGATGGCGCTGGGTCTCGGCGAGGGTGCCGAGCAGAACGCGCCGCTCGGTCGGGCGGTGATCGGCGGCCTGCTGTTTGCAACGATATCGACGCTCTTTTTCGTCCCGCTGGTTTTTGCGGCGATCCACACACGTCTCGCTCGCCGCAACGGTGACGCGCATGACGAGCAGGGCCCCGACGACGGCGCTAGCGCCGGCGATGGCAAGCACGCGTAAAGTTAAATGACGGCTGACTGAGATGACTGAAAAAACTCATGCTTCGCTAGCGATTCCCGCACGGGACACCGAGGACGGGCACGCGCTGCCGCCCCGCAACCGCGAATGGAAACGCGCCAAGATCGCCATCCTGATCGTGCTGGTGCTGCTTGCCATAGGCGCGTTGCGCACCGTGGTGGCGGATATTCTGCAAAACCGTTCGGTGGCGGACACGACCCAGCAAAATGCCAGGGAGTACGTGAATGTCGTCACACCCAAGCAGAGCGACGGCACCGGCAACACGCTGCTGCCGGGCACGCTGCGCGGCTATGTGGAGTCGCCGATCTATGCGCGCGCCACGGGTTATCTGCTGCACTGGTATGTCGATATCGGCGCACGGGTGAAGCAGGGCCAGTTGCTGGCCGATCTCGACACGCCGGAAATCGATCAGGAACTGGCGCAGGCCGTCGCCCAGCGCGACCAGATCAACTCGAGCCTGGGGCTGGCGAAGAGTTCGTATGAACGTTGGCAGCAACTGCGTCAGCGCGATGCGGTCTCGCAACAGGAACTGGACGAGCGGCAGAGCACCTACACGCAGGACGTGGCGAATCTCGCCGCGGCTGAAGCCAACGTGAGGCGCCTGAACCAGCTCGAATCGTTCAAGCGGATCGTCGCGCCGTTCGACGGCGTGGTGACGCAACGCAACGTCGACGTCGGCGACCTGATCGATGCGGGCAGCGGCACGAGCCGTTCGCTGTTCGCGCTGGCCCAGTCCGATCCGCTGCGCGTGTATGTGCAATTGCCGCAGGCCTACGCGCAAAACGTGTCGGTGGGCAAGGATGTGATCGTGACCCAGGCGGAACTGCCGGGTAAGCAGTTTCACGGCAGCATCAGCCATATTTCCGGTGCGATCGACGTGCCGACCCGTTCGCTGCAGATCGAAGTGCGGCTGCCGAATCCGGACGGTGCGTTGCGGCCGGGCGCCTACGTTCAGGTCGCCGTGCCGGCTGTCGCGCATTCCGACATCATCGTGCCGGGCAATGCGCTGCTGTTCCGCGCGGAAGGTCCGCGCATCGCGGTCGTCGACAGCAACGGCGTCGTGCATCTGCACAAGGTCGTGATTGCGCAGGATCTGGGGCAGACGCTCGAGATCGAAAGCGGCATCGACGCGAACGACAAGGTCATCATCAATCCGAGCGATTCGATTGCGGATGGTGATCGCGTGCAGATCGAGCAGCCGTCGGACAACAGCAAGGGGGCGTCGTGAAGCGTGTGTGCCCCATCGCCGTGCCGCGCGCCCGCATCGTGGCGGCGACCCTCGGTGCCGCGCTCCTGACGGCCTGCACCGTGGGCCCCGATTACAAGCAGCCGCATGCCGATGCGCCGCCCGAGTGGCGCACCGATTCATACTGGCGCGTGGCGCAGCCGTCGCATGCGCCGCTCACGCCAAGCTGGTGGACGAGCTTTAGCGACGCGACGCTCGACACGCTCGAAGGCCAGGCGCTCGCGCAGAACCAGACGCTCGCCGCCGCGGTCGCGCATTACGAGCAGGCCAAGGCGACGCTCGCGAATACGTCGGCGCAACAGATACCCGAGGTCGATCTCGGCGGGACGGGCGAGCGCTTCAAGATCTCGAAGGACCGGCCGCTCACTGCCTACGGCACGCCGAATCAGACCACCGTGCAAAACGGCCTGACCGTCGGCCCGTCGATCAACTACGACACGGACCTGTTCGGCCGGATTCGCCGCGAAGTGGAAGGGGCGAAGGCCTCGGCCGAGCAGTCGGCCGACGATCTCGCCAACGCCCGCCTCGTGCTGAGCACCGATCTGGCGACCGACTACTTCTCGCTGCGCGAGCTCGATGCCGAGATCGACGTGCTGAACCAGTCGGTGGTGCTGCAGCAGAAAGCGCTCGACTATGTGACCTCGGAACACGACCTGGGCTCGGTGTCGGGACTCGACGTGCTGCAGCAGAAGTCGGAACTGGATGCGACCAGGGTGCAGGCGCAACTGCTGCTCGTGCAGCGTGCGCAGTTCGAGCATGCGATCGCCGCGCTGGTCGGCGTACCCGCGCCGCAATTCACGATTGAGCCGAAGGTTGTCAACACGCAAGTGCCGGCGATTCCGTTGGGTGTGCCAAGCGATGTGCTGCAGCGGCGTCCCGATGTGGCCTCCGCGGAACGCGCGATGGCCGCGGCGAACGCCCAGATCGGCGTTGCCAAGGCGGCGTTCTTTCCGAGCCTGACGCTCACGCCGAGCATCGGCTGGCAGAGCACCAATTTCGCCGACCTGTTGAGCGCGCCTAGCCTGATGTGGACGCTCGGCGCGGCATTCTCGCAGGTGGTGTTCGACGGCGGGCGCCGCTCGGCGAACGTCAAGTTCGCGAGCGAAGGCTACCAGGCGGCCGAGGCGAATTATCGCCAGACGGTGCTTACCGCGTTCCAGCAGGTGCAGGACGGCGTGACCGGATTGTCGGTGCTGGATGGCGCGGCGAAGCAGTCGCATCAGGCGGTGGCCGATGCGCAGAGCTTGCTGTCGCTTGCCAACGATCGTTATTCCGGCGGCCTCGTTGCCTATCTGGATGTGATTACCGCACAGCAGTCGCTCCTCACGAGCGAGCGCCAGGACGTGCAGATTCACGGCCAGCAGATGACCCTGTCGGTTTCGCTGGTGAAGGCGCTGGGTGGCGGCTGGGATGTCAGCGCGCCGGCCGACGTCAAACAGCAGGCCATGAATCAGTCGAACTGAATATCACCTATTCACCTTGAGAGGAAGTGTGCAGCCAGCAGACGGAAAAACGAGGCGTTTCGTATAATGTAAGGACTCAAGGGGCATACATGAAACTGCTCATCGTTGAAGATGAACACAAAGTGGTGGACTATCTGCGCTCGGGCTTGACGGAGCAGGGCTGGGTGGTCGACATCGCACTCGACGGCGAGGAAGGCATGCATCTGGCCACGGAGTTCGACTACGACGTGATCGTCCTCGACGTGATGCTGCCCAAGCGCGACGGCTTCAGCGTGCTCAAGGCGCTGCGCATGCGCAAATCCACGCCGGTGATCATGCTGACCGCACGCGATCACATCAACGACCGCGTGCGCGGTCTGCGCGAAGGCGCGGACGATTATCTGACCAAGCCCTTCTCATTCCTCGAACTGGTGGAGCGGCTGCACGCCCTGGCGCGCCGCACCCGTTCGCAGGAATCCACGCTGATCTCGGTTGGCGATCTGTTCGTGGATCTGATCGGCCGCCGTGCCACGCGCGACGGCGTGCGCCTCGATCTGACCGCCAAGGAATTCCAGTTGCTGAGCGTGCTGGCGCGCCGCCAGGGCGACATCCTGTCGAAGACGGCGATTACCGAGCTGGTCTGGGACGTCAACTTCGACAGCCACACGAACGTGGTCGAGACCGCGATCAAGCGGTTGCGCGCCAAGCTCGACGGCCCGTTCCGCACCAAGCTGCTGCACACGGTGCGCGGCATGGGCTATGTACTCGAAGTACGTGAGGAGGCGGAATTGTCATGAACCGCTCGATTGCCCGCCGGCTGGCGATGATGTTCGCACTCGTCGCCTTGTCGGTCTTTACGCTGGTCGGCTCGGGGTTGTTTCTCGTGATGCGGGCGCAACTGGACCACCACTTGCGCGAGTCGCTCGACGACCGCATGGAGATTGCGAAGATCATCGTGTCTCACTCGATTACGTCCGAGAAGTGGCGCATGGCGCGCGAGAAGCTGACGGACATGTCGCCGCGCGACGGCACCACGATCTACTCGGTGTCCAGCACCGACCCGGCGTTCCATTATGGCCAGCCGGTCCAGGGGCGCGTAACGGATAGCTGGCCGGGTGGCTATACGCGGGTGCAACCGGACGTCGGACAAGCCATGCTTACCAACACGGTGTCGATCCCGGCGAGCGGCGTGCGGCCCGCCGTGCAACTGCAGGTGGCGGCGAGCTGTCAGCCTAACGTGCGCACCATGCGGGCATTCGGCGCGGCGCTCGCCGCGCTCTCGGCGTTGGGCAGCCTGGCGGTGCTGCTGCTGAGCTATTCGGTCACGCGGATCGGACTCGCGCCGCTCAGGCGTCTGACCAAAGATGCCTCCGAGGTCAGCCCGAACAATCGCTCGCAGCGCCTCAATACGGCTTCGCTGCCGCTCGAACTGAATGACCTTGCCAATTCCTTCAACGGCGCGCTGGAACGGCTCGATGGCGCCTATGGCCGGCTCGAGTCGTTCAATGCCGACGTCGCTCACGAACTGCGCACGCCGGTGACCATCCTGATCGGCCAGACCGAAGTGGCGCTGACCCGCAACCGCTCGGTCGACGATCTGCGCCATACGTTGCAATCGAATCTGGAAGAGTTCGAACGCATGCGCGCGATCATCAACGACATGCTGTTCCTCGCGCGTGCCGACCAGGGCGAGCGCGCCACGGGGTTGGTCGAAGTGTCGCTGGCAGCCGAAGTGGCCCGCACGCTGGAGTTCCTCGAGATCCCGTTCGAAGAGGCTCACGTGCGCGCGGTTTCACGCGGCGATGCGGTGGCGCTGGTGAACCGCTCGCTGTTCGGCCGCGCCTGCACCAATCTGTTGATGAACGCGATCCAGCACTGTGCGCCGCACGATACGGTCCGGGTGACGATTGCGCGCGAGGAGGACCAGGTTCGCATCGCGGTCGGCAATCCGGGGCCGCCAATCGATCCTTCCACGCTGGATCATCTGTTCGACCGCTTCTATCGCGCGGAAGAGTCGCGTACCAATAGCCGCGAGAATCACGGCCTGGGGCTGGCGATCGTCAAGGCGATTGCCGAGATGCATCGCGGCACGGTGTCGGTCGAAAGTGCCGACGGTGTGAATACCTTTGCGTTCTCAGTCGACGCTTCGCGTATTGACCTGCAAGGCGTGCGCGAGACGGCGGTGACGGTCGAGCGTAACGTCAGTGGTGTCGGCAGTGCCAGTTGCATCAATGGCGCTCACAAGGTCACCGCCGAGCCGGCTCCGGCAGGGCGTATGACGATGTGAGGGGGAGATGGTTGCGGGCGCAACGGGGCTGCGCGATAGTGTCGGCACAGCGCGCATCGTCACCGCAACCTGACCCAGGCTTCGGCCCGAGGACCAATGGCAGACACCCCCATCCTCATTTCAACCGATCGCTGTTGGCTGAGAGCCGCGAGCGCCTCCGATTACGCGGCGCTGGATGCAGCCATCGGCTCACCCCAATTTCCCTATGAGCTTCCGCTGGCCGATCTGAAGCGGCGCGGCAAGCTGCAAGCGTGGTTCGAGTCGATGCTGGCGCTGTCTCTGGAAGGCCGGGCGCGCGTATTCTCAATCGACCTCGCGGGCGGCACGCGTTGCGTGGGCCAGGTGTCGCTCATGCAGCGCGACGTGCCGGCAAGCTGGAATCTGTCCTACTGGCTGCACCCTTCCTGCTGGGGCGCAGGCTTCGCCGTCGAAGCGGCGCAAGCGGTGATCCGCTACGGCTTCACGGCGATGGCGGTCGGCGAAGTATGGGCCGGCGCGGCGCGCTGGAACCAGCGCAGCATCAGGACGCTCGACAAGCTCGGGCTGCAGCCCGTCGAAAACACCCCGCCGTCGAACGGCGCCGGGAGCGCGCCGGACGACTTGCACATCTGCTCGCTATCGCGCGAGCGCTGGCTGCAGACATGGGGTGAATCGGAGGGTGGGTTGGCGTGATGGTGTCATGCGAGCTGGGGCGCGCGCGTTGCGGTGGTTTCCAAAGGTTGCCAAAGTTGTGAACCCACTGGTGACACTCTAAGTGCAGTGTTAGAGTGTGCAACGCACCTGTAACTAACTTTTAGTTGCAATCCACCCAACTCATCACCTATAGCTCGCGTCGAAGCTAGAGAAGTTACGCCAACGTGTCGCCGAGTTTCCGGCAGACTTTTCATGGGACGAGAGGGTCGTGCTCATGGAGGGTTTCGGGTTCGCGGAAAAGACGAAGAAGGGCGGCTCGTACAGAACATTTTTTGATGGTAGTGGCAGAAAGATTTTTCTCCATAAACCGCATCCGGGGTCGATCGTCAAAGTTTATTCCGTACGGAACGTCGTGGAGAAGCTCCGCGAATTCGGTTTAATGGATGCCGGAGAATAGGATGAAAGATAAAGTTTCCTTTAATTGCGAAAGGAAATGTCGGAAGGGCTGCTTGAATTAAATGTATTCAATCGCGGTTCCTCAACCCGCCGCAACGTCTTCACGACGACCAGCGCCAGCAAGCCCAGCACCGGAAAAGCCAGCACACTGGCTTCCGGTCCGACCGATCCACCGCTTAGCCAAACCGGGCCGATCGCATGGCTGGTCAACCAATGTCCGTTGACCGCGAGGCCGCTGTCCGCGGTGCCGAACAGGAACGACTCGCTCCAGTCCCACGCCGCGTGCAAACCGATGACCCAGCATAGCGAACCGGTGCGCCAGATGGCGAGACAGGCGAGCATGCCGAACCCGACCACCTGAGCGATGCCGATGAGGCTCTCGCCTTGATTCGTCAGATGCGCTGCGCCGAACGCCAGTGACATGACAGTCGCGGCGGCAAGCGGGTGGGTACTGCGAGCGAGCCTGAAGAACACGTAACCGCGAAACGTCAGCTCCTCGGCGAGCGCGACCAGCGTGAATATGCCGGCCCACAGCAAGCCCGATTCGAGCAACGACGGGTTGGCCGCGCCGGAGAATTCGATCTGCACGCCGTGCGTGAGCGCCAGCAGACCCATCATCGTCGACACCGCGGCCACGCCGCACAAGACGCCTTGTCCGAAGTGGGCCGCCCGTTGGCCGGCGCGCCAGCCGTAATCCCGCAGAGACTTCCGCTCGATCCTGCTCATCGCCACGGTCGCCACCAGCGCCGCGCACGACAGGGTGGCTTCAATCAGCATGCTGTTGCCCGGAGTCAGTTCGCCATGCAGACGAAACGGATGATGCAGAACATAGGCGAGATGCCCGATCAGAAAAGCCACGGCCGCCAGGATCACGAAGTACAACAGGATCGCCCATCCGGCCCGCAGACCATCGCGACCCATCCAGATGCCGGCGAAACGAAATCGGGCGGAAGCGCGCGGTCCTGCGCTGGCAAGGTTTTCCATACTGGCGATCCTTTTTCGAATGAGCGGGTGTGCGAGCGTGCGGTTCGCGTCAGGCCGTGCGGCCCAGGTGTTGTTTCAACATCGAGCCAAAAATATCCAGCGCTTCCGTGGTTCGTCCAAGGTCGCCGCTGTTCAGGAATTCCAGCGTCAGGCCATCCATCACGGCACCGCACAACGTGGCGACCGCGCGGCGATCCGGCGTAGGCGGCAGGGCGTTTTCAATCATGCTTTGCCAGCTCGAAGCATTGCGCTCCACATAGCGCGCATAGGCGGCGGGGTTTTGCATGGCCAGCATCTGCACTTCGAAGAACAGCCGCATATAGGGGCTGTTTTGCGGCGCTACCGCCCATTCCCAGAAGGTCTTCATGCCGTTGACCTTGCCGCCTTCGCTCATCATGGCCGCGAACGATTGCTGGATGCGCAGGCGGGCTTCATCCATGACCGCGGTGATCAGTTCGTCTTTGGTGCCGAAGTGATAGATCAGCAAGCGCGAGCTGCTGCCGATCTGCGCGGCTAGGGGGCGCAGCGACAGGTCGGCCACCCCATGCTCGAGGAAGTAGTCGAGGGCCTTCGCGATCAGTTCGTCTTTTCGTTCCATGAAGCGAACGGTACATGAAGCGATCGCTTCACTCAAGTGTTTTTTACGGGCGGGGTGACGCGCACGTTGCAACGTCCAAACGTACGCCGCGGGCGCGCCGCAACTCGGTAGCGTTGCAGCGCGAAGAGGGAGAGGGTGGACTCGCTGCATTCACACCGGCGCCGGCGTGAATGCAGCAATGGCAGATGGACTTCAGGCGTCCCCGAACGGGTTGCCCTTTTTGGCAGCCGGCGTTTGGGTCTTCGTGGCGAGATGATTCTGCAACCAGAACGAGGCCTTGTTCAGGCCGAGCGTGTGCCAGTCCTGGCCGATCTCGGAGATGAACAGGCGATCGTCCGGCGCGGTTGCCGCTGAAAACGCGTTGGCGAGTTCCTTGGCGCCACGGTCAGTGTTGAGCACCAGAAACGCGCCCATCTGATGCAGATGCAGGAACTCGTAATCGCCCGCGGAGATTTGCGACGCGATGTCCTTGATCTTTGCATGCCGCTCGGTGGGTGCGCCAATGAAGATGCTGACCAGATACGTCACCTTCTTGTTCATCCGCTCACTCCCAGGACCGCTCAGCGCGCGCGACGTTCGCGTGCGGCTCTCGCCAGCGTATCCAGCACGGGCTCGGTTTGCACCCAGCTCAAGCACGCGTCGGTAATCGACACGCCGCAGCGCAGCGGCACGCCCGGCTTCAGGTCCTGACGGCCTTCCTCCAGATTACTCTCGATCATCACGCCGATGATGCGGTCTTCGCCCGCGGCGAGCTGGCGCGCCAGGTCCTCGGCCACGTCGATCTGACGCAGGTGCGATTTGCCCGAATTGGCGTGCGAGCAGTCGACCATCACCTGCTCGCGCAAGCCGGCCGCGCGCAGGACCGCACAGCTTTCCTCGACCGAGGCGCTGTCGTAGTTCGGCCCTTTTTTGCCGCCGCGCAGAATCACGTGGGCATCGTCGTTGCCGCGCGTTTCGAAGATTGCCGCCATGCCCATTTTGGTCATGCCCATGAACGCGTGGCTCGCGCGCGCCGCCACGATGGCGTCCGAGGCGATCTGCACGCCGCCGTCCGTGCCGTTCTTGAAGCCGATCGGGCAGCTCAGGCCCGAGGCGAGCTGCCGATGGCTCGGGCTCTCCGTGGTCCGGGCGCCGATGGCGCCCCATGCCACCAGGTCCGCGATGTATTGCGGGCTCAGCAGGTCGAGGAATTCGGTGGCGGTGGGCAGGTCGAGGGCGCTGATTTCCAGCAGCAGTTGCCGCGCCCGGCGCAGCCCCTCGTTGATGCGGAAGCTGCCGTCGAGCCGCGGATCGTTGATATAGCCCTTCCAGCCCACCGTGGTGCGCGGCTTTTCGAAGTACACGCGCATGACGATCAGCAGGTCTTCCTGCAACGCGTCGGCGGCGTGCTTGAGCCGGCGGGCGTAATCGAGCGCCTGGTCGTGGTCGTGAATCGAACACGGGCCTACGACGACCACCAGCCGGTCGTCGCGGCCGTGCAGGATGTCGGCGATGGCGACGCGGCTTTGCTCGACGAGCGTCTGCACGCGCGGCGGCACGGGTAGTTCGTCCTGCAGCAGGGCCGGCGAAATGAGCGGGCGTACCGCGCCGATCCGTACGTCGTCGATACGGGTCGTGTCCTGGGTGGCGTCGGCAACGCCGACTTCCTGGTCATGTAAAGGATTGTCGATGCCGCTCAAAATACTCTCCTGGGTGCGCGGTGGTAGCCCTCGATTATCGCACCTGGGGCGCGCAGGGCGCCCCCATCTGCATGCCGAGCCTGTCAGACGTGCAGATGTTCGTGCCGGGGCGTGTCGTCGCCGTGATGGTGCTCGGTGTGTTCGATGGTGACCGGAATCGTATGCAGATGCGCGTAGCGCACGCCGCGCTGGCTTGTGAGGCTGTCTGCGAAGGCGGCGACATCGTGCGCGCGCCCCCTCAAGACCGACGACTCCAGCAGGCTCTCGTGATCGAGATGGACCCGCATGCTGGCGACCGCGAGGTCGTGCCGGTCGTGGTGAGCCTGGGTAATGCGGCGCGCCAGGTCGCGGGTGGCATGGTCGTACACATAGGTCAGGGTGGCCACGCACTGGCCGTCCGCCGCCTCTTGCTGCGCCTGTGCCCGGCTTTCGCGGACGATGTCGCGGAACGCCTCCGAGCGGCTCGTATAACCGCGCTGCGCCACCAGCGTATCGACTACGGCGAGGAGGTCGTCGTCGATGGTGATGGTGATTCGTTGCATGGTGTGTCCTCGCTGCGGGTCGTGTCGTTATCCCATCGTAACTGAACCCGAGGCATCCCATATGACCAGGTCAACGTGAGAATGGGCGAACGAATGGGCCAACCCAATCGATATGATCTTTTTTGAAAAAAGTATTATTGCGGTGAATCAACCCCACGGCGGATAGGCAAACACCCATGACACAGATGACGAAAGCGCTGTTCGGCGACGGCAGCGGACCCTTGCGGCAGAGAATCGTCGGACTTTACGCGTTTCTGCTGGCGTTCAACGTGGCCGCCTGGGTCTGGGCTTTCATCGCATTTCACCACTACCCGTTGCTGATGGGGACGAGCCTGCTCGCGTACTCGTTCGGCCTGCGGCATGCGGTGGACGCCGATCACATCGCGGCCATCGACAACGTCACCCGCAAGCTGATGCAGGCCGGCCAGCGCCCGGTCAGCGTCGGCCTGATGTTTTCGCTCGGGCATTCCACCATCGTCGTGCTGGCTTCGGTGGGCATCGCGGCCACCGCGCTAGCGCTGCAAAGCCGCATGGATGGGCTGAAGGAAATCGGCGCGGTGGTCGGCACGATCGTCTCCACGCTGTTCCTGTTTGCGATTGCGCTGCTGAACCTCGTGATCCTGCGCTCGGTGCTGCGCGCGTTTCGTCGCGTGCGCAACGGCGAGCCCTACGCGGAGGAAGATTTCGACATGCTGCTCGCGAGCCGCGGTTTTCTCGCCCGCATCTTCCGGCCGCTCTTTAGCCTGATCACGAAAAGCTGGCATATGTACTTTCTGGGCTTCCTGTTCGGTCTCGGCTTCGACACCGCGACCGAGGTCGGCCTGCTGGGGATTTCCGCCGCGAGCGCGGCGCAGGGTCTGCCGATCTGGTCGATCCTGGTGTTCCCGGTGCTGTTCACGGCGGGCATGACGCTGATCGACTCCACCGACAGCATCCTGATGCTGGGCGCCTATGGCTGGGCCTTCGTCAAGCCGGTCCGCAAGCTCTACTACAACATCACCATCACGACGATCTCGGTGCTGGTGGCGTTGCTGGTGGGAGGCATCGAAGGACTCGGGCTGATCGGCGATCAGCTGCATCTGTCGGGCGTGTTCTGGAATGCGATCGGCAGCCTGAACGATAACTTCGGGATGATCGGCTACGCGATCGTCGGCGTGTTTATTGTCAGTTGGCTGCTGTCGGCCGCGATCTATCGCTGGAAGCGCTTTGAAGACGTGGAGATCCGGGTGGAATCGACCTGATGCGCAAGCGCTCGCCTTAGCGGGTGCCGTTGCGCAGAAAATCGCGCTGGGCGGTCGCTTCGATACGGTTGCGGCCGCGCTGTTTGGCGCGATAGAGCGCCTGATCGGCCGCCTCGATGATTTCCGCCGCGTCGGCCTGCGGAGACTCGAACACGGCCACCCCGACGCTGACGGTGACATAGAGGCCGGTCGAGCTTTCGTTGCGGATCTTCAGCGACTGCACCGCTGCCTGCATGGTGGCGGCCACGAGGCAGGCGCCGGCTTCGTCCGTGGCGGGCAGGATCGCCGCAAATTCTTCGCCGCCATAGCGCGCCAGCAGGTCGCCGCTGCGCGGCAGCGCGGATTGCAGCGCGAGCGCGATCGAGACCAGGCAGCGGTCGCCGGCCGGGTGCCCGTAGCGATCGTTGAGCAGCTTGAAGTAATCGATATCGACCAGCAGCAGCGCCAGCGGATGCCGGTTGCGGATAGCGCGATTCCATTCGAGCGCGAGCGCCTCGTCGAAGCGCCGGCGGTTCGCCGTGTTGGTCAGCGCGTCGGTGAGCGCCATCTGCTCGAGGCGGTCGCGCGCTTCGTGCAGCTCGCGTTGCACGCGGATGTAGCGGCCCTGCAGCGTGGTCGAGCGGGTGGCGTAGACGACGAGGGCGGTAAAGATTCCCACCGTGCCCGCATAAAAATGCTGGCGCATCACCCAGATGCTCAGCGCCAGCAGCGCGACCGTGTAGAAAATGGGCGTGACGTTTTCGATGAACAGGGCGAGCGTCTGCTTGTGCGCGATGTGTTCCACCTTGGGGCGCCGTGAGCGCGGCGCGACGGTTACCACAACGAGGAACAGGAAGGGGATATCGACGAGCGCGTCCATGGCGGCATGCCCATCCGATGTGGCGGCCCAGTTGTTGTACACGAAGGCCGCAACCGCGTAGATCCACAGGAAGGCGAAGAGGCGCGCATAGAAGCGGCGTTCCTCGCCGCGCGGCTGAGCCAGCAGACGCAAGGTCGCGGCCACCGCAAGGATGAAGTTCTCGGCGTTGTAGGTCAGCACCAGGGTCGTCGCCGGAATCGGCGCGAGCGGGGTGTCCGAAAACGGCACCACGGAAAAAATGATGACGTAGGCGAGGAAGCCGGTCAGCAGCGCCTGGGCCGCGTCCATCCAGATGAAGAACGGAACCCGCTGTTTCGCCGAAACGGACGAGATCGCGAGCAGCACCGGCACGCCGTAGAGGAAGAACGAGAAATCGGAGAACCAGGCGGCGCTCTCAGGGATGTGCTGGAAGATGTCCTCCCACGCGCTGAGCGCAATGCCGCAGGTCCACAGTCCCATCCCGGCGCTCAGCAGAATCCACGACGAGCGCGATTCGCGCGCCTCGGTTGCGGCCCGCCAGCAGCAACTTGCGCAGGCCAGCGCGGGCGCCAGCAGCAGGAACGGATAGCTGGCGAACGTGGATGCCGTCGGGGAAGAGAACACCAGCAGACCTATCACGTGCAGCGATACGAACGAGACGGCCAATAGCACGAGATGGGTGAGCTTGGGCGAGCGGCGCACGGTTTGACCCCGGAGGTGAGGAAGGCGAGCGAAAACCGTCAGAACGGCGTGTGCCGATTCAAGGCGTTCCTGACTCATTTATGCCGGCAATCCACATAATCTGATCTACGGCAGACCGGGCGAGAACTTGAACGCCATGACCTGAATGCCGTTTCGACCGCTGGTAATCCCCTAGATCGAGCAGCGTGATAATGAGCCTCATGCGCGACGCGAACTGCCGTTTGATCCGGCGAGGCCGATTCCGCGAAGGGCGGCGTTTCAGGTACAGCGCCGCAGCGTTTCAGGCAGTGTCGCATCTTTCCCTTTATGCAGACAATCCCCTCTTGATCGAACAGGCGTTTGATCTTTTACTGGAATGAGCGGCGCAGCCGTGCGGGCATTTTCTGGAAACAGGCTGGATTGACCGTGCGACCGTGTCGATTCTTCGACATGCCGTTCGTCGTGTGAATAGGGGCGGCTAGATCGTGAAGCCTTAAGAGGCCGCAGGCCGCCACGTTGGGCCCTTATTTTCGTTCAACCTGTCAGGAGATCACGGATGACCGATACGGATCGAATCGCGCAGCAACCGCAGGCATTGCAGCCGGCCACGTTATTGGCTCAGTCGCCGCGGCGCTTTCCCGGCGAAAGCACCCAGTACCGCGAGGCGCGCAATGCGCTGCTGGCCGAGGAAATCGAATTGCGCCGCCACATCGAGCGGGTGGCGGCCCAGCGGCGCGCGTTGCCGCCGGGTGGGGCGGTGCCGCAGGACTACCGCTTCGAAGGCGAGCATGGGCCGGTGACGCTAACGGAGATGTTCGGCGCCCACGATACGCTGGTGACCTACAACTGGATGTTCGGCCCGCGGACGGCACGGTCTTGTCCGATGTGCGCCGCGACGCTGAGCTCCCTCGACGGCGAGATGGCCGATATTCTGCAACGCGTGGCCTTTGCTGTGATCGCCCGCTCGCCGATCGAACGTCTCGTGGCCTTCAAGAAAGAGCGTGGCTGGCGCCACCTGCGCGTGTATTCGTCGGGCGGCAACAGCTTCAACCGCGACTACGCGAACGAGGACCCCGATGGCGAGGACACCTCGGAGTTCAATGTCTTCACCCGCTCGGGCGGCGTGCTGCGGCATTTCTGGGGCGGCGAGATGGGTCCGCAGACGGCCGATCCCGGTCAGGATCCGCGCGGCGCCCCCGACATCATGCCGGTCTGGCAGGTGCTCGACATGACGCCGGGCGGCCGCGGCACGAACTGGTATCCGAAGCTCGAGTACGGCACCTCGCCGGCAGCGCCGGCTGACCCAGCCGGCTCATGCCATTGCGATAGCCATACCTGAGTCCGCAGCGGTGCCACCGTCACGCCAGCGGCCTGTCCGGCGTAAGATACGCGTTCGCATGACGGACGGTCTGATCGGCGCCACGCCGAGGGCCGCTCCGTTCCCCTGGTATCCGCTACGGACTGCATCATGTTTCAGGTCTCCACTGCCTCATCGCAACTTTCCAAACCGGCTCAATACGAGGAACTGGTCGCTCAGGCGCGTTCGCTGCTCGCCGATGAAACCGACCGGATCGCCAATGCGGCGAACTTCTCGTCACTGGTGTTCAATTCGCTGGACGGCTTGAACTGGGCCGGCTTCTATTTCTTCGACGGCGCCGAACTGGTGGTCGGACCGTTCCAGGGCAAGCCGGCATGTGTGCGCATCGCATTGGGCCGCGGCGTGTGCGGGACGGCGGCGCAGACGCGCGTCACCCAGGTGGTGCGCGACGTCCATGAATTTCCTGGGCATATCGCTTGCGATTCGGCCTCGCAGTCGGAGATCGTGGTGCCGCTGGTTGCTGCCGACGGCACGCTGATCGGTGTCTGGGACGTCGACAGTCCGCTCGTCGCGCGCTTCGACGCTGAAGATGCCAAAGGCATGGAGGCGTTGTGCCGGGTGTTTGTCGAACTCGCTTGGTCGCGTACCGCGGCGAAATAACGCCGCACGCGGCGCCTTTCGTGACGCGTGAGCAAGAGGCCACGCGGCCAACAGACAAACAGCACAGAGGTGAGCTTTGAATAGCAATGCGAAACAGGCGGTCGGCAAGGACTTTTCCGTCGCATCGATGCAGCACGCACGCGCGATGACCTGGAAGGTGGTCGATGAAGTCGCGAAGAGAATCCGCCCGGGCATGCGCGAATCGGAAGCGAATGTCATCTGCAAGGTCGTGCTGCAAGAACTGGGCATGGAGCGGATCTGGCATCCCATCCTGATCCGCTTCGGCGAGAACACGCTGAAGACGTTCAAGGAACGTGCGGAAGTCGATCCGCAACTGGCCGAGAACGATATTTTCTTCGTGGATCTCGGCGTGGTGTGGGATCACCATGAAGGCGATGCCGGCGCCACCTACGTGGTGGGCGACGATGCCGAAATGAAGGCCTGTGCGGCAGCGGTCAAGACGATCTTCGACGAGGTCGAGCATCATTGGCGCAGCACTGGCGCGGGCGGCAAGGACCTGTACGGGTACGCCGCGCAACGGGCCGAGGCGCTCGGCTGGCGTCTGAACGTGGATATCAAGGGGCATCGCGTGAGCGACTTCCCGCATGCAATCTACAAGGCCGGCAATCTGGGCGACTTCGACGAGCGGCCTGATGCCAGCCTGTGGATTCTGGAAATCCAGATCGCCCATCCCACCCGGCCGTTCGGCGCGTTCTACGAAGACCTGCTTGCCTGATCTGCATGATCTGTAAGGGCTTGCATGAGCGCGCGCCCCGGCCGCGCTTCGTGCCACCGGCTCCATCCTATGCGTATCCGCACATAGACTAGATGCTCGACGGGGGATGGGTTCGCCTGCCGCATCCCGCTATTGTTGTGTCCACGCAGCCCGATAACACGGCGGCTGCGACGAATCCACGTCAGGTCCCGGAGACGACACAACATGACTTCCCCCCAAGTAGCCCCATTGACGTTTCAACGCTCGGCCACGCAGCCGCGCAACTGCACTTTCGATAGCCACGACTGGGAGATACTCAGCCGCTATTGGCATCCGGTGGCGTTCGCCGCCGACGTGCAAGACAAGCCCCTGAGTGTGACGCTGCTGGACGAACGGCTGGTCGTGTTTCGCACGGGTAGCGGACCGGACGGCCAGCTCGTGACGGCGCGCGACGTCTGTCCGCATCGCGGCGCGCCGTTGAGCCAGGGCTGGGTCGAGAACGGCAATCTGGTGTGTCCGTACCATGGCCTCGCGTACGGCGGGGACGGCAAGTGCAAACACATCCCGTCGCAAGGCGACGGTCCGATTCCCGAGCGCCTGCATCTGACCACTTACGCCACTCAGGAGGCCTATGGGCTGATCTGGGTGTCGCTGGGTGGCGGCACCGAAGCGTTGCCCGAGTTTCCCAACTGGGACGATCCGTCGTTTCAGCAGATCCTGCCGCCCTCGATCGATATTCGCGCTTCTGCCGGCCGGCAAACCGAGGGTTTTATCGACGTCGCGCATTTTGCGTGGATTCACCACGACAGCTTTGCCGATCGCGAGAATCCTGTTGTGCCGCAGTATTCGGTGGAGCGGTGCGAGCGTGGCCTGCATGCGGAATACATCAGCACGGTCAGCAATTTTCCGAAGTCGATGCAGCATCGCGCGCCGGACGGTTTTCTGTGGCGACGCATCTTCGAAGTCGACGTGCCGTTTTTTGCCCGCCTCACGGTGCACTTCCCGGAGGGCGGACGCCTGTCGATTCTGAACGCGGCGAGTCCGGTCTCGGCGCGCCTGACCCGGCTGTTCGTGCCGATCGTGCGAAACTTCGACAAGGATTTGCCGCTCGACGACGTCTATGAATTCAACCGCCAGGTCTTCGAGGAAGATCGCGCGATTGTCGAGCAGCAGTGTCCCGAGGACCTGCCTATCGACCGCACGGCGGAGGCGCCGATTCTGGCTGACCGCTCGTCGGGCGCGTACCGGCGTGCGCTGGGCGAGATTGGCCTGGGCCAGGTGTATGTGCGTTAATCCGCGATCGGGAGAATGGCGATGAACATCTGGGAATGTGTAATCTGCGGGTTTCGCTATGATGAGGCGCTGGGTCTGCCCGAAGCGGGCCTCGCGCCCGGCACGCGCTGGGAAGACGTCCCCGACGACTGGATCTGTCCCGATTGCGCGACCGGCAAACATGACTTCGAAATGCAACGGATAACGGTATGAGCGAACACGCATCCAATCAGGCGCAAGCGCCGGTTGTCATCGTCGGCACGGGACTCGCCGGCTATACGGTCGCACGCGAATTGCGCAAGCTCGACGCGGCGGTCCCGCTCGTCCTGATCAGTCAGGATGACGGCAGCTTCTATTCGAAGCCGATGTTGTCCACTGCGCTGGCAATGAAGAAGGAAGCGCACGCGTTGGCGAACTTCGACGCGGCGGCGATGGCGAAGCAACTCAACGCTGAGATCCGCACGCATCAGCGGGTCGAGCGCATCGTGCCGGATGCACATACGATCGTGGTGGAAGGCGAGCCGCTGCGCTACGGCAAGCTGGTGCTTGCGACAGGTGCCGACCCGCGGCGGTTGCGGATCGACGGCAGTGGTGCCGACGAGATTCTCTCGATCAACGATCTCGCGGACTACGCCCGTTTCAGGGAAGCGTTAAACGGATGCGGCTCGGTGGCGATTCTTGGGGCAGGGTTGATCGGCTGCGAGTTTGCCAACGACCTGCTGTCGGCTGGCCACACCGTCGCGTTGATCGACCCGGCCAGCACGCCGCTGGCGCGTTTGCTGCCCGAGCGCACCGGTGAGGTGTTCGCCAACGCGTTGAGCGAGCGCGGCATCCGCTTCTATCTTGGGCGCGGTGTTGCGAGCATCGAGCGCTTGCAGGCCGGCTATCGGCTGACGCTGGACGATGGCGAGGCCGTCGATGCCGACCTGGTGGTCTCGGCGATCGGTCTGGTCCCGCGCACGGCGCTGGCGTCGGCTGCCGGCATCGCAGTCGCGCAGGGCATCCATACCGATGCCTGGTGCCGCACCAGCGCGCCGGATGTTTACGCGCTCGGCGATTGCGCGGCGCTCGACGGCAAACTGCAACCCTACGTTCTGCCGATCATGCACGCAGCGCGCGCGTTGGCGCGCACGCTCAACGGCGAAGCGACGCGCGTCGCGTTCCCGGTGATGCCGGTGATCGTCAAGACGCCGGCGGCGCCTGCCGTCGTGGTGGTGCCGCATATGGAGGGTGAGTGGCGCATCGAGCCGACCGCCGAAGATGCGCCTCACGCCGCGCGCGCCGTCTGTCACCACGTCGAGCATGGCCAGCCGATTGGCTTCGCGCTGGTCGGGGCGGCGACCGAAGGCAAGGCCGAACTGCTCAAGGTGCTGGCGGCGAGCGCCGCTTCGGCGCCGGCGTAGGCTCGCCTGTCGCGAGGTTCCAACGATAACAAATCTTCCATGTGACCGACCTCACTTCGCGCCGGATCGGTGGCGTAACGGGCCTGTCACCTCTCAGCGCCACTGATGCTTCGCATTGCGCCGCAGGCTTCGCTTGCGGCGTTTTTTTATGGCTGATCAGGTTTCCAGCAGATTCTTCGCCACGTTCGCGACCAGTCTACGCAGCCACATGGCGGCGGCGCTGCGATGGGTCCGGTCGTGCCAGAGCTGGTAATACGTCAACGGTTGTGCGCCGCCGGGGACGGGCTCGATGCGCAGCGGCAACAGACCGGTGTAGTGCGTGGCGAGCGCACGCGTGGTGGTGAACAGCAGGTTCGAACGCACCAGCACGTAGGGGGCCATGCCGAAGTAGGGCAGCGTGGTGGTTACCGTGCGCGACAAACCGTTGCGCGCCAGTTCGACGTCGATGGTGCCCCACGCAGTCGTGTTGTAGGTGGTGACGGCCAGATGTTCGGCCTCCTGATAGACGGCTTGAGTGAGCCGGCTAGGCTTGATCGGATGAGCGGTGCGCATCAGGCAAACCAGTTCGTCCTTGCACAGCGGCTGCAGGTGCAGATGCTCCGGCGGCGTGCGCCAGTTGCCGATCACCAGATCGAGGAAGCCGCTTTCGAGGCCATGCTCGTAGCCGCCGTCGACCATCATCAGATGCTTGAATTCGATCTTCGCACCCGGGGCCTCGCTATGAAAGGCGTCGACAATCGCCGGCACAAAAAACACGTCGAGATAATCCGGCGAGCCGATGCGGAAGGTCCGGTTCGTGGTGGCCGGATCGAAGGTCGTGGTCGGGTGCAGGATGGCGGCGATGCTGTTCAGCGCCTGCGCGGCCGGGTCGATCAGCGTGAGCGCATGGCTGGTCGGCACCATCCGGCTGCCGCTGCGCACCAGCAGCGGATCGCCGGTCATTTCGCGCAGCTTGCGCAGGGCGACGCTCACCGTCGGTTGCGACTGTCCCAGCAAGGTTGCGGTGCGCGATACGCTGGATTCGGTGAGCAGCGTGTGCAGGACCTTGATGAGATGAGAGTCGATGATTTCCTTGGACATCAAATACGGGACCTCTGTTGTTCAGCCGCGTATTCAAGGCTCGTCCGCCTACGCCGCGTTCGAAATATATGAGCGGATATAGCGAGCGTCAATTGGGGGTATTTACCGTAGCCGTCCGTAGCGCCTTGCCGGGACGGGATCATGGGCGAGGCGGCATCCCGGTCATAGGCGCCGGTTTATGGGGTAGAGGAGGGGATGTGGGGGAGCGTGAACCGCCAGAGGGTGAAGCGCGATGACTACGGCGAGCAGGGGTTGCGGCTGAGCTTGTCAGCCGCAACCCCTTCAACTCATGAAGGCAAACGGCGCGTTACTGTGCCTGAACCTTCTTGGGCTTGGGCGGCGTTTGCACCTTGGCGTACTGGAACTCCGGCGTCGCCTTCAGCGCGTCCTTGGTGGCGCCGGGCAGATACAGATTGCCGCCGCGGACGTCGAGCGCGGCGATGGGGACGGCGACGTCGTGCGTGGCGACGCCGAGGAACCCGCCCGCCGACAGGATCGCCGCCGAGACGGAGCCGTCCGGGGCGACGATCAGATCGCGCACCGAGCCGATCTTTTCGTTCTGGTCGTTATAGACCGCTTTGCCCAGCACGCTCTTCTTGACGCTCCAGCCCTGCAGAAGTGCCTGGGACTGCTCGACGGTGACGCTCAGAGGCTGTGTGCCGGCGACCTGTGCATGCGCGTTGATCGATGCTGCAAGTGCCACTGCTACCCATACTGCCTTGTGCAAAGCCATATCGTTCACTCCGTGGTTAGATTCGGTTTCTGGCACGTCCTTCATCCCGGCTGTCGCAACGCCGGCCACTGCTGGTCGCGACTGCGCGGCGCGCTCCGCTCCGGAAGGTCCCGGAAGGGGCGGCTTTCCATCATACCTTTCAGGCGGCTTTGCTGCATCGAAGCGCACCCTGAGACGAATGAGCATCTTGTTGCGATGGCGCGGCATTCCCGCGCGAGTCGCCCGCTCCTAAAGTACGTCTGAACGACAGGCCTGTGCGGCGCCGCCGGACACCTGGCTCGAATCTTCAGGAGTAAAGCAGATGAATACGCATCGTGGACCCATGCCGGTCGCTTTCTTCGGCATCGCAGTCGGGTTGTTTGCATTCGCCAATGCGTGGCGCGTGGCGAGCCGGATCTGGCCGGTACCGGCAAGCGTCGCGCAACTGTTGACGCTTGGCGCGTTCGCCGTGTGGCTGGTGCTTGGCGCAGCCTACGCGCATAAGTGGATCGCGCACCGCGCCGAGGCACGCGCCGAACTGCAGCACCCGGTGCAATCGTCGTTTGTCGCGCTTGTACCGGTTTCCGCCTTGCTGGCCGCCGGGGCGTTGCTGAACTATTCGCACGTCGCGGCGGTGGCGCTGTTCTGGCTTGCTGCCGCGAGCGGACTGGCGCTGGGTGTGTTCCTGCAAGGCCGCCTCTGGCAGGGCGGACGCGCGCCGGAACTGGTCACGCCGGCGATCTATCTGCCCGCCGTCGCCACCAACTTCGTGGCCGCGACGGCTTCCGCCGCGTTCGGCTGGCACCAGTTGGGCATGCTGTTCTTCGGCGCCGGCGTGCTGTCGTGGCTCGCCATCGAATCGCTGATCCTGCATCGCGCCGCCGTCCACGAAGCCTTGCCCGAGGCGCTGCGCCCCACCTTGGGAATTCAACTGGCCCCGCCCGTCGTGGGCGGCGTGGCCTACCTGAGCCTGACGAGCGGCGCGCCCGACCTGTTCGCCTACCTGCTGCTCGGCTACGGCATCTATCAGGCTCTGTTGCTGCTGCGCCTGTTGCCGTGGATTCGCCAGCAGGCCTTTGCACCGTCGTACTGGGCCTTCAGCTTCGGCGTCGCCGCCTTGCCGACGATGGCCATGCGCATGGTCGAACGCGGTGCGAGCGGTCAGGAAGCATGGTTGGCGGCCGGCCTGTTCGTGCTCGCGAACCTCGCAATCGCCGTGCTCGTCGTCATGACGCTGCGTCAATTGTGGCAAGGCAAGCTGCTGCCCGCGAGTGCGCCGGCTGCGGCTGCCCGGCCCCAGTCGCCTGGCGGCGCGCGGCCTGCCGCCGCGGCCGTCGGCGCCCACTGAAGTTTCCGCCGTCTCCCGCCGTTAACCCGCTTGACGGACATAACAAGCCTGCACGCACGTATCGTGCCGGCGCTCACCAACATAGAAAAGGTGCGGAGATGGAACGCTTTCGGCTCAAGGTACGGCTCTGGCTGGCGGTGGCGGTCATGTGCATGGGAATTCTGGCGATCGGCCTGTGGGGCGCCTTCAAGGCCCGCGAGACGATGATCGCAGGCCGCGAGGCCGAACTGAAAAGCGTGGTGAGCGTGGCGTATGGCGTGGTGAATCGCTATAACGAGCTTGCCGCGGCGGGTACCCTGCCGCTCGCCGACGCGCAGCGCAACGCACTCGCCGATCTGAAGGCGATGCACTACGACGGCTCGGGCGGCTATCTGGTGATCACGGACGCCCACGCGAAAGTGTTGATGCACGGCGTGCGCAGCGAGCTCGACGGCAAGGACATGAGCCAGTTCACGGATCCCACGGGTCATCACGTGTTCCAGGAAGGCTCGGATCTGGCTGAACGTAACGGCGAAGGCTTCATGAATCTGCAGTTCATGAAACCGGTCACCAATAAAATGGCGCCGAAGGTGAACTACGTCCGGCTCTTCAAGCCATGGGACTGGACCATCATCACCGGGGTGTTTACCGACGACATCGACGCCGCGTTTTATCTGACGCTCGTGCAGTACGTCGTGGCGGCGCTGTTTCTGTGCGTGGCGGTGTCGATTGTGATCGGGCTGATCGCCCGCAGCATTCTGCGCCAGCTCGGCGGCGAGCCGGCCTATGCCGCGCAGATCGCAACCCGCATCGCCGACGGCGAGCTCGACGTCGTGGTCGCGACCCGCAACGGCGACGACACCAGCCTGCTCGCGGCCATGCAGCGCATGCAGTTGCGCCTCGCCCAGGCGATTGCGCAAATCCGCGGCGGCGCCACGTTACTTTCCACGGTCTCCGGCGAAATTGCTTCCGGCAATGCGGACCTGTCGCGCCGTACGGAAGAGCAGGCCACCGCGCTCGGCGAAACGGCCGCCAGCATGGAGCAGATCACGGCGACCGTGAAGCAGAACGCGGACAACGCCAGGCAGGCCAGCCAACTGGCGCACAACGCATCGGAGACGGCGGTGCGTGGCGGCGACGTGGTGGGCAAGGTGGTCGAGACGATGCACGGCATCTCGCAGTCGTCGCTCCGGATCGGCGACATCATCGGCGTGATCGAAGGGATCGCGTTTCAGACCAACATCCTCGCCCTCAATGCGGCGGTCGAGGCGGCGCGCGCCGGCGAGGAAGGGCGCGGGTTTGCGGTGGTGGCGGGCGAGGTGCGCAATCTGGCGCAACGCAGCGCGGCCGCGGCAAAGGAAATCAAGGCCTTGATCGAGGAGTCGGCCGCGCAGATCGCAGGCGGCTCGCAGTTCGTCGAGCGAGCGGGCGAGACCATGCAGGAAGTCGTGCAGGCGGTGCGGCGCGTGACGGACATCATGGGCGAAATCAGCGCGGCCTCGGTGGAACAAAGTTCGGGTATCGAGCAGGTGAACATCGCGGTCGCGAGCATGGACCGCACGACCCAGCAAAATGCGGCGCTGGTGGAACAGGCGAGCGCATCCGCAGAGGTCCTGAAAGAACAAACCGCCCAGCTCGAAGCGGCCATCGCGGTCTTTACGCTGCCTGAGGGCAGCGTGCAAATGCATTGAGGTGGGAGGCGCGGGTGGTTTCGGCGCGCCGTACCTGGTCTTCACGACTCGCGCACTTTATGTCGCGAGATGTCACGGTGCCTGAGTGAGGCGCTCAGACGCCCGCGTGGCGGGCCTCCGCGCGCTGTCGCTTGCGGTGAAACCGCGCGACATATCTTTGCAATAGTGTCAGCGCAGCCGTCCTTCTATAGTCCGTTCGTCGCCACGCCAGAGTGCTCAATGTGGCCCGAACTGCGAAGGACATACCGTGAAAAACGCCTCGTTTCAGCTTTCCACCACCGGCGCCTGGCTGGCTTCCACCGCTAGCGCCGTGCGTGTTCGCCTCACCATCAAGAAGCTCGCCCTTGCGGCGTGCGCGGCAGTGTCGGTGCTCGGCTGCGCGCCGGCCTCGGCCTGGACCTCGCGCGGCACGGCCTACACTTCGCGCGGCACGTATAACGGCGCGCACGCCGGCTCTTGCGGCGGCGGAAGCTGCTCGCACGCGGGCGGCGTCGCCGGCCCCTGGGGCGGTGTGGCTACCAATACCGGCACTGTGACGCGTACGGCGCCGGGGCAGTTTTCGAACTCGGGCACCGCGACCGGACGCTATGGCAATTCGGTCCAGCATGCCGGCGATACCAGTTGCGCCGGTGGGACCTGTTCGCACACGGGCACGCTGACCGGTCCCGACGGCAAGACCGCCAGCACCTCCGGCAGCGTGACGCGCGATGCGCCTGGGCAGTATTCGTCCACCGGCTCGGTTACCGGGTCGAACGGCAACACGTACAACCATGCGGCTTCGACTAATTGCGCGGGCAATTCCTGTTATCGCTCGGGGACGGTGACCGGTCCGGACGGCGGTACCGTCGATCATTCCGGCAGCGCCACGCGCGTAGCGCCGGGTGTGGTGACGACGTCGAGCAGCGTGACGGGGGTGCACGGCAACACCGTCACGAGCAGCGGCACGGTGGTCGCCGGCGGTACGGTTACAACGGGCGGTGTGGTGGTCGCCGGCGGTACCGTCACGACGGGCGGCACCGCGGTGGTGGTGCGTGCGCCGGCGGTCGTCGTGGCGCCGCCTGTCGCTTATGTACCGCCGCCCCCGGTGGTCTATGTGCCGCCGCCTCCGCCGCCCGCCGTGTATGTCGCACCCCGTGTGGTCTACGTCGCGCCGCGTCCTGTGGTGTGGGTGCCGGGTCACTGGTATGGCGGTATCTGGATTCCGGCTCACTGGTCATGAACCGCGGCGTCCAATCATCAGGAGTCCGCATGCAAGGCGAGCCGCAAGCGAGGGGCGGGCAGGGCAGCATGACCCCGGCCCGTTCGCGTGAAAACGTGACCCGTACCCGCTCTTTCTTCAGACGGATGAAGTTCGCGACGCTGATCGTCGCGCTTGCCGCAGTGGTCGCCGTTACGGCCGGAACGGCAGGCGAAACGAACGCGTTTGCTGTGCCGGTCCCGGGCGTGGATGACGGGCCGTTTCCCACGTCCATCCTGGCGCCGCATTCACCGCATTTACCGCATTTACCGCGGTTATCGCATCCGCCGCGTTGTGCGTTGAAGTACGCCGCCGTGCTCGACCTTGCCGAACTCGCGCGCCGCGACGGCAAGTCATCCAGCGTCTATCTGCATGCGTTCAATAACGTGGCCGGCCAGATCGACGAATGCAACAGCGGCGCACGCTATGCGTCAGCGTCGGTCGCCGTCGTGGCGGCGGACGGCGGCGCGGGGTCTGCCGCCGACGAATGAAAATACCGGCTCGGCGTGCTGCCCAGCGCGCGCTTGAACATCGCAATGAAGGCACTCACGTTGTCGTAACCGAGTTCGAGCGCGACGGTCGTGACCGGCAGATCCGCAGCGAGCATTTCGAGCGCGCGCAACAGTCGCGCCTGCTGCCGCCACTCGGCGAAACTGAAGCCCGTCTCGTCGACGAAGCGGCGGCTCAAGGTGCGCGGTGAGAGCGCGGCCCATTGCGCCCATTGTTCGAGGCGCCGGTTGTCCGCGAGATCGTCGGTGAGCGCCTGCGCGATGCGTTGCAAGCGGGCGTCGCGCGGCATCGGCAAGCCCAGACGCTCGCGCGGCAGGCTCAGGATTTCGTCGACGATCACCCCCGCCACCCGCAGTTGCGGCGCGTCCAGGACCGCACTGCGCCAACTGGCGGCACGCCGCACGGCCTCGCGCAGCAAGGCGGACGTCCGTACCGTGCAAGGTTCGGCGGGCAGCGGCGCGCAGGCCGCTTCCTCGATATAGACGCTCCAGCCCGCATAGGCGCCGTGCGAGCGAAGCGCATGCGTACGATGCGGCGGAATCCAGACCGCGTGGATGGCGGGCACGACCCATTGCTGGTTGTCGACGCCGACCGACAACAGCCCGCGCAGCGCACCCAGCAACTGGCCGCGCGCGTGACCGTGCGAAGGCGTGACGCGCACGTCGTCGCCGGTCTGTTCGACAGCGATCAGGAAGGGTCCGTGAGCGGACTGCGCCTGTTGCGGGGAAATCAGCGGTTGGGTCATGGCCGAAACGACGGATCGAATGGCCTTTATACCGGAGACGCGCTGCATCCGTCCATCTAGAGTGGAATCTCTGCAACCGGCCGCTCGCGCGGCCACTCAACCAGGACGGACAGTCATGAAAGCACACGAGCTCTTACCCGACCATGTGAATCAATGGGACCTCGACGGCGTCACGGTGCGCAAGGGCACCGTGGGCGCGTTTCTCGTCAACGCGAGGATCTGGTGCGACCGCGACGCCGCCGCGCAAAGTCGTGCCGAGGCCGAGCGCGATATCGTCGACGCGTTGCCGGCGCTGCGGGCGCTCGGGATCTTCGACGTGATGGACGTTCGCGATGCCGCGCTGCGCGGGTTGATCGGCGCGCATTGAATTCGGCGCGGCGGGAAGGCGCGCCCAGGCGATAATCGTCGGCCCATTGAACCGGCAACGCCTATGACACAACCCGCATTTTTCCCGTTTCAGGATCTGGCTCGAACCTTGTTGCCGCACGCGGGCGACGCGAACGGCGACGGTTCGCACGACACGTCGCATTTGCAGCGTGTCTGGAAGAACGCAGCGGCCATTCAGGCCGAGGACGGCGGCGACGCGCAGGTCCTGTTCGCCGCCACGATCCTGCACGACTGCGTTCCCACCGAGAAAAATTCGCCGTTGCGTGCTCAGGCCTCGCGTCTGTCCGCTGACAAAGCCGCCCGTGTGCTGAGCGCGCTCGACTGGCCGCAGGCGCAGATAGACGCCGTGGCGCACGCGGTGGCCGCGCACAGTTTTTCAGCCGGCATCGAGCCGCTGACGCTGGAGGCGAAAACGTTGCAGGATGCGGATCGGCTCGACGCGATCGGCATGCTGGGGGTGGCGCGATGTTTCTATGTGGCGGGCCGGATGGGGAGTGCCTTATACGACCCGCTCGATCCGCACGCATCGGAGCGGCCGCTCGACGACCGTCGCTATGCGCTCGATCATTTTCGCGCGAAGCTGCTCAAGCTGGCATCGGGTTTCCGGACCGACACAGGGGCCCGGCTGGCGCGCGTGCGTCATGAGCGCTTGCAGCGCTTTCTCGACGAATTCGCGGATGAAATCTGATTTCCGCCTGCTGATCTCTCATGAAAAAAAACCGCTCCGGTGACTGAAAAGGGGACCCGGAGCGGTTCGAGAGGAACAGGAGTGCTACTTGCCTTGCTGCGTCTTTAGAACTTGTACGTCGCGCCGATCTGGGCGAAGCGGCCGACGTAGGTGTACAGCGACTGGTCGTAACCGGACTGGTCAAGCGAGTTGTCGGCCCAGAGCGGATCGAACGGAGGCGCACGATTGAAGATGTTGTTCATGCCACCGTAGATGGTCCAGTGCTTGAAGCCTGTGTACGTCACCATCAGGTTGAACTGGCTGTACGAACCGACCTTGTCCGACGGTGCGGTCGCGGCCTGAGTTGCGAGCGTCTGGGCATACGGTCCGGTGAACTGCCAGGTCAGCGCGGTGTTGAACTGGTGATACGCCCACGACAGCGTCGTATTGCCCTTCCAGCGCGGGAAGCTGCCGCCGAACGGTTGGGTCAGCGTGAAGTTGTTGCCTGCGCCGTTGACCTTGCCCGTCGGTGTGCCGAGGTTGAACGCATCGACGTAAGCCCAGTCGGCCGACAACACGAACGTACCGACCTTCGTCGGCAACGACTGGCGGAAGGTGCCTTCGAAGCCGTTCGTATCGAGGTAGCCCAGATTCTCGTACGGGAACACTTCGTAGAGGGTCTGGCCGTTGGCCGGGTTCGTGACGATCTGCGACGGGGCGAGCGCTTCGCCAATCACGTTGGTGATGCGGATCTTGTACCAGTCGAGGCCCACGTCGGTGGTACGGGTCGGCGAGAGTTCGAAGCCGATGTTGTAGTTCTTCGTGCGTTCAGGCTGCAGATCCGGATTGCCCGAGGTGATCGTAGTGACGGTCCCCGACGGAAGATCCTGAATGCCCAGCGTTTGCGACTTGCTGTCTTCGACGAAGGTCGGCGCACGGAAGCCGCGGTTATACGACGCGTACATCGTCATGGCCTGCACCGGCTGATAGCGCAGGGCGAAACGCGGCGAGAACGCGCCGCCGAAATCGCTGTAGTGGTCGTAACGGCCGGACTGGCTGAACGTCAGGTTCTGGATGATCGGCACATCGATCTGGTAGTAGACCGCGGCGACGTTACGCTGGCCGTTCACGGTTTCCAGATCCACGTTCGCAACCTGGCCGGTCAGATACTCGGCGCCCGGGCTGATGAACTCGCTCTCGTGCAGGAACTGCGCGCCGAAACCGATACCCACATCGCCCGCAGGCAGGTGGAACAGGGTCGGCGTCGCCAAGGTGGCGTCGACCGTATCGAGCTTCGAAATTCCTTCGTTCGTGGCGCTCTGATACAGACCATTCAAACCGTTCGGCGTCGAGGCCGGGTTTGCGAAGTTGAACGTGCCGTTCTGGAAGATATTGGTCAGCGCATTTGCATTGAGCTGGTTCGTGTACGTATTGTCGACCGTGCTTTGCGAGTGGCTGATCGAGGTCGCCCAATCCCAATCTCCGTTCGGTAACGCGAACGTTCCCTTGACGCCGGTGGATGCGCGCCAGAAATTGGAATCCGTCTTTTCGGCCACCGCTGCCGGGAACGCATACGTCAACGGGGTAGCCGCACCAGTCGTGTTGTACGGGTTGGTGAGCGGAACCGTATTGTTGAACGGGCTGAGACCGGTTCCCGGCGAATAGATCAGTGTCGGCGTTTCCGGGTTGCCGACAATGTTGTTCCACAGACCGTCGTTGGTCGTGGTCTGGTTGTGGCTCTCCCACAGATCGGCGTACGCCGTGGTGGTGTCGTTAATCTTGAAGTCGGCGTGAACCTTCGCGCTCAGACGTTGCGTCTCCGGCACGATGGAGGTGTCGTTGGCCGTATTGGCGGCACACACTGTCCCGCCGCCTGCAAGCGCGCCAAGGTAATTGGTGCCGGCCGGACGCACCGAGCCGCCGTTGGGGCAACCCGCGAGCGCCTGCGCACCGTTCGCCGTGTTCCAGTACGACGGCGCGAGCAACGACAGCCCGCCCGGCATGTTGGTGAAATCCTGATTGGCCGTTGTATCGCGATCCGCCAGCGTCGAGCCGGCGTTGTCGTAGTAACTGGCCGATGCGGTGACGTTGAAGCGGTCCGAGTTCAGATCGCCGAAACCGCCGAGCACACTGAACTTCGTCGTGCCGTTGCCGGCTCCGTCGCTCACTGAGCTGCCGTAGCTGCCGTCGAGTTGCAGACCTTGAAAGTCGTGCTTGGTGATGATGTTGACCACGCCCGCAATCGCGTCCGAGCCGTACTGCGACACGGCACCGGTCTTGACGATTTCGATGCGGTCGATCGTGTTGAGCGGCAGCGTGTTCAGGTCGAAAAAGTTGTCCACGCTGTTCGAGAAGAACGCGAACGGCGCGACCCGTTGCCCGTCGATCAGGACCAGTGTGTATTTCTCACTCAGGCCACGCAAGGCGATACCTGCGGCGCCTGCGGCGAAGTTGCCGGTCTGGCCTTCGCTCCAGCTATTCGCGGAGTTGGCGGTGGTGGTGCGCAGGAAGTCGGCCACGCTGGTCGCGCCGCTGTCCTGGATGTCCTTCTGGGTGACCGTCTGCACCTGGTTGAAGCCGACCTTGTCCGAACTGCGGATCAGGGAGCCTGTCACCTGGAAGGTTTGCAGCTGCTTCACCGCGCGGGTACCGGTGCCGGTGACGCCCGAGGTGCCGGGCGTTGGAGGCGTGGTGCCGCTGGTGGTACCGCCTGGAGCCGTGGCAGGCGTTGCTGGTGTTGCCTCCGTTGCAGCCGGCTGGCTTTGCGCGAACGCCGGAACGGCGATCGCGGCTGAGAGTGCCAGTTCAGCCCAGATTATTCTTCGAATGGCGATTGCTAATGCCCTTTGTTTCATCATTCCCCTCACACTTGTCAGTAAGGCCATACGCTGTTGTGCGAAGAGAGGTCTTTTGGACCTCCCCACTCCATGCTCGGCGTGAATCCGCCGGATTCCGTCAGCAGCTTCTCCCACGCCGGTCATCGCGCATTGGGTCTTGCCACGCACAAGGCACGGCTGACCGCATGGGGAAGCTGGTGTTTAGTATCGGAGTACTAAACATTTATTATCGGATTGCGCAGCGTTTTTTATCTTGCTAGACGCGTGTCGGAGATCCAGTCTCACTCGCTTCAGATGGCTGGCGACCGCGTCTGCTTATCAAGCACACAGAAACATTATGCATTCCTTACGAAATGCTTTACTGCTATGCCACTTCGACTCACTGACCGACGGGTACTGCGGGGTATCGGATCGTCATTGCAGCCGCTACCTTGAGCGGCATGCCAGACCTCTTGAGATATGCCTTACGATTAGTTGCGAAACACTACCAAGCCACAATGCCCGAGTCAAAATTTGTTTGATAGAAATAAAACTTGTTGTTTTCCGGCAGGGAAATCGAATGACGTGGCGTGGCGGGAGGGTGCCAGGAAAGCCGCCGGTTTTGTCCGCGGTGACCGGAGAGAAGGGTGCTCGCATGGCCGACAGGCGGCGCGTAGCGGCGAGTGACGAGGTGGCCGCCTGGTCTTCGCTGGGCGTGTGCGCTGCGCAAAGCGTCGCGCTCGATGCGAGTGCGTAGAGTGCTGCGTCTAATCAGTGTGTGAGCCTGGGACGTCCTTACGAAACCATTAACGGCCGCGCACGATGACGCGTGCGCGAGGCGGTTCGTTAGCCGTCGGTGTCACAGATTGGGATATCGCGTTGCGCGGCCAAGCCGCTTTGCTCGTTGTTGTAGCGTGTGCAGAACAGGCCGCTTGTTAAAACGTGAATAAGCGACGAGATTCGGGCCCTTATTGATCAAACACACGCATCGCGGCAAGGCACAATGGCGACTCTCTCAGGTTCTAGCACGCCCTCGGAAACGCTAGAATCTTTAGGCCGGCGCGAGCCGGTCTTCTTTTTTCTGCCTGTCGCCTGCCATCCGGCGCTGAGCCGTCACATCGCTTCCAGAACTTCGATGCCTAGCAGTCCGAGTCCGGTGCGCAACGTATCGGCGGTCAGCCGGCATAGCTGCAGCCGGCTCGTGCGCGTCTCGCCCGTTGCGTTAAGTACCGGACATGCTTCGTAAAAGCGCATGAGGGCCGCCGCGAGTTCGTACAGATAGGCGCATAGGGTGTTCGGTAAGGCATCCTGCGCGACTGCGAGCACGGCGTCGGCAAAGCGCGCCAACTGCAGCGCGAGTTGGCGCTCGGCGGGTTCCACGAGAGTCACCTTGGCATTGACGTCCCATTCGCCGGCGCGGCGCAACACGCTCTTGATACGCGTGTAAGCATACTGAAGGTATGGCGCGGTATTGCCTTCGAAGGACAGCATGCTGGCCCAGTCGAATACGTAATCGGTACTGCGGTTCTTGGCGAGGTCGAAATATTTGATCGCGCCGATGCCGACGACCTGGGCCACCGCTTGCCGCTCCGCTTCCGGCAACTCCGGACTTTTCTCGGTGACGAGATTGAAGGCGCGTTGCGTGGCTTCCGCGAGGAGTTCGGCGAGCTTGACGGTGTCGCCGCTGCGGGTCTTGAACGGCTTGCCGTCGTCGCCGAGCACCACGCCGAAGCCGACATGCTCCAGTTGCACACCCGCCGGGACGTAACCCGCCTGACGCGCCACGGAGAAGGCCTGCTGGAAATGCAGCTTCTGCCGGGCGTCGACCACGTAGAGCATCCGGTTGGCCTTCAGCGTGGTGGCGCGGTAGCGGATTGCGGCGAGGTCGGTGGTGGCATAGAGGTAGCCGCCATCCTGCTTCTGCACGATGTACGCGGCCGGCACGCCGTCCTTGCTGCTGAACTCGTCGAGAAAGACTACCTGCGCGCCGTCGCTCGTCACGGCGAGCCCTTTGGCCTGCAGATCCGCCACCACCACGGGCAGGTCGTCGTTATAGGCGCTTTCGCCGTAGACGTCCGCAGGCGTCAGACCCACGTTGAGCCGGCGATAAATCTCCTCGCAATGGCTCATGGAGACCTCGAGAAAACGTCTCCAGAGTTCGAGCACGCGCGGATCGCCACCTTGCAGTCTGACGACGTAGTCCCGCGCCCGATTCGCGAAGGCCGCATCTTCGTCGAAGCGTTTTTTCGCATGCCGGTAGAACACTTCGAGATCGGCGAGGGCGAGGTTCGATGCGTCGTCGGGACCGGCTTCGTCCATGCACGCCGTCAGCATGCCGAATTGCGTGCCCCAGTCGCCCACGTGATTTTGCGCGACGACCTTGTGGCCGACGAAACGCAGGACTCTCGCCAACGCATCGCCGATCACGGTTGAGCGCAGATGCCCAACGTGCATTTCCTTGGCGAGATTCGGCGACGAGTAATCGATCGCGACGCATTGCACGGCGTCTCCGCTCACGCGCGGGACGGCGAGGCCGCCCTCGTCGTCGAGCGCGGTTTTGACCCAGCCGGCCAGGTAGTCCGGCGCGACCGTCATGTTGATAAAGCCTGGTCCGGCAATCTCGACGTGGCTGACAATGCCGTCGAGCTGCAGATGCTCCACCACCGTTTGCGCGAGCGCGCGCGGATTGAGCTTGCGCGACTTGGCTGCGGCTATGATGCCGTTGGCCTGATAGTCGCCGTGCTCCGGACGGCTGGCGGGCTGAACATTGGCGGAGGCGTCCGCACAGCCGGCTGCCGCGAGGGCAGCCTGGACGCGCGCATTGAGAAGCTGGAGCAGGGTCTGATTCGGCATCGATAAGGATGGGTATTGGATTGTGTGGGGACGCGGCCAGGCAGGGCAAACCAGACCCCTGTTGCTGCATGGGAGGCGGAGAACGCGGCCGCGGACCTTGATGCTGGCCTGGAGCGGGCAGTGTGCCGCCGCGCTCGAAACGATGGGTCCTTCAGGCGATTCTACATGGCCTTGGCGAGGCCGCGGCCGGGGAAGGCGGGGTGGCGGGACGCCGCGAGGAAAGCGGCGTCGGTCAAAGAGGTCTGCGGCAGGGTATCGGACTGCACCTGGCGGTCCGTGCAAGCCCCGGACATCAAAGCCTGAAGCGCGACACCGCGAGCTGCAATGCCTTGGCCTGTTCGTCCAGCGACAGCGCCGCTGCCGTCGTCTGCTCGACCAGCGCCGCGTTTTGCTGGGTCACCTCGTCCATCTGCGCGACTGCCCGGTTGACCTGTTCGATGCCGTCGCTCTGCTCGCCGGATGCGGCGGCGACCTCGGTCATGATGTCGCTGACGCGCCGGATCGACTGCACGATTTGCTGCATCGTGGTGCCGGCGGTTTCGACGAGACCCGTGCCGTCGCCGACGCGCGTAGCCGCCGCCTGGATCAAGCCCTTGATCTCTTTCGCCTCCGCGGCCGAGCGTTGCGCGAGCGTGCGCACTTCGCTTGCGACCACCGCGAAACCGCGGCCCTGTTCGCCGGCGCGCGCGGCTTCGACCGCGGCGTTCAGCGCCAGGATGTTGGTCTGGAAGGCGATGCCTTCGATGGCGCCGATGATGGCCGACATCTTTTCCGACTGATCGTGGATGTCGGCCATCGTGCCCACCACCCGATCCATCACGCCACCGCCGCTCGCGGCGATCTCCGAGGCCTCTTTGGCGAGCTGGCTGGCGTGGCTCGCGTTGGCGTTGTTCTGCTTTACGGTCGCCGTCAGTTGCTCCATGCTGGCGGCGGTCTGCTCGAGGGCGGCCGCTTGCGATTCGGTGCGCCGCGACAGGTCTGCATTGCCGGCGGCGATTTCCTGGGTGGCCGTCACCATGCTGGCGCTGCCGTCACGCACCGACGACACGGTGCCTAGCAGGCCGTCGCGCATGGCCGAGAGCGCGCGCATCAGATGGCCCATTTCGTCGTGGCCGTCCGCGGCGATCGGATGCGTGAGATCGCCCTTCGAAATCGCCGAGCAGGCGCGCACTGCGTTGGTCAGCGGCACGGAGATCGCCTTTTGCAAGCCGAGCGCGCACAGCGCGGCAATGGCGACGCCGAGCAACATCACGGCGGCCGACACCATGCTCATGGTTTTGAGCGTCTGCTGGAAGCCGTCGTAGTTGTCGGAACCGCGTTTGAGCAGGTACGCGTTCAACTGGTCGGTGCTTTTGGTCAAGGCGAGCGAGAGGGCCGGCATGGTCGTCATCGTGATCGTATCGGCCGTCTTGGGGTCGCCATGCTGCAGCGCTTGCAAGGCCGGTTCGATGCCTTCGTTGAGCAGCTTGTCGAAGTTCGCGGACACGACGTCGGCGAGGCGTTGCTCTTCGGCGTCGTGGGGTTGCGCGAGGTAGCGGGCGAGTGCCTGCTTCGAGGTGCCGAGGTAGCCGTGTACCTTGGAGATCAGGGTCGGCAGGTCGGGCGATTCGGGATGCAGCAGCGCGCGGTCCATCGTCACGCGGGCAATCGCAAGGTTGTACTTGCTGTCGCCCATCGCGACCGCCGAGGCAAGTTGCACGGAGTAGGTTTCACGCAGGGCGGTCCTGCCGGAGTCGGTGCTGACCTGGCCCAGCACGCCAATGGCGAGCAGAAGCGTGACAAGGCATCCCACCGTCGCCCAGATGCGGATCTTGATCGAGAGTCGGGAGAACATGTTGGGGCGAAAGCTCCGGCAGAGTTGACGTCCGGACCAGACAGTCCGGTGTTACTGTCAATATCGGCGGCTGGGGGCGAAACTTTATGTTTTTTGGTTAAAGGTAAGGGTTGTTTCGGGGAGGGGGCGGTTTAGCCCCCGCTCGATACCGCGCGCCTTGGCGTCAGCCGCGGAACCTACTCGTGACAGGTACACAACTCGAACTCGTGACCATCGGGGCTCGCCATTACGATGGTGTTCGTGGTTTTGTCGCTGATGCCATCCAGTACGACCGTCGCGCCAAGCGCCTTCGCACGGGCGAGGAAATCCTGCAACGCCGCCGCATCGAATTCGAACACGGGCACGCATGCGCTGCCGACGAGTTCGTCGCCGAAATCGTTCAACAGCAAACCGAGGCGAACCTCGCCCACGAGGAACTCCGTCCACTTCTCCGACGTGCGACTGGGCGGCTGTCCTAACAGGTTCTTCCAGAACGTTACAGCGCGTGTCATGTCGGCGACTTTGAAATATACGGTTCGAATTCGCATCGAATGCTCCAAGTTTGAGTTCGCAGAGAGTATCATCGCGAGTCCGAAATAAACAGGACTCCGCACATGACTCAACCGATATGCGCAGTGCTTATTCACGTCCCTGACGTGCCGGCCGGATTGCAGTGGTATCAGTCCGCTTTCGTCGGATCGGAGTTGCGTCACGTGAGCGATTTCGACTTCACTTATCTCGAGTTCAAAGGTGTCGGCATTGAGATCGTCCCCAGCGACGAGAAGGTGTCGTCAGGCGCGGCCGGCAGCGTCGTGTATTGGACGGTGGATGATTTCGATGCCGCACTCGCGCACTTCGTTGCGGCTGGCGCGACCCTGTATCGGGGGCCGGGGAAGATCGAAGAGGGAAAGCGCATGTGCCAGGTGCGCGATCCGTGGGGTAACTGCATCGGCTTGCGCGATTGACCTGACTGGGCGGCGGTGTCTTCGGCCAGGGACGTCATCGACGAGTTCAGCGATCTCACGAGCGTTCACCGTGTGACCGAAGCGGGTCGCGAACCCATCGCCCGGAAGCGGCTAGAAAACCGCGGTTTGGCTGACGAACGAGAGACGGCGTTGGGTTGCGGGCATAAGCGGGTGGCACAGGTCTCGCGGCGCATATGAAGAGCAAGATTGGGCGTCGCTTTGGTCGTTCAATTGCCCCAGGTTTTCTCCCTCGCGTCACCGGGATGCCTGGGAATCCTACGGTTCGCGCCAACGTGCTCAAGAATTACCTGTCATTGCCGTAAGTATTGGCATGGAAAACAACACGCCATCCAGATTCGCCTCAGGCGATCCGGTCTGGGGCATTCTGCATCACAACCATTGATTGCTTGCGAAAGCGACTATCAAGCAAGCCCGGAGGGCAAGCGCTGAACCAAAAGATGTTGACGGAGTTGTGCTTTATCTATTTTCTGTAGGCCCGTAGGTCGCGTGTGTTATTGAACATAATTAAATCATGAAAAAATTTCTGCTTGTGCCGGTGGTATCGGTTTTGCTGTCAGCGTGTATTTCTGCACCTCAAGACAACAGGTCCGCAGTGAAGCAACAGGAAGATCTTTCCGAAGTTTCAGCTGATATGTCGGGAGACTATGACGTAGTCGATAGTCGGAAGGACGATTTGAAACTGCTATCCTTGACCGTCAAGGTGCATGGCGATGAGGTGCTGTTCATCGGCAATCAAAAGAACGGGCAAAACTTTCTGGCTACCGGGAGAGGTTGCAGCGGCTACAGGCGCGATAAATGGGAGGCTGTATTTTGCAGGCAGATTCCGGAGGGATTCAATTACATAAGTTTCGACTTGCTGGATAAGCCGAGAACCATCACGGATGGAGCGCTTATTCTTCCGTTTCCTCCGTTGGAGGCGAAGTCTGGCGATTATCTGATTGATTTTGGCAGGCGGGGTGGGAGATCGAATTATTATCTCATCAAGAAGCATTCCAATTAAATCGATTTGACGGGCCGTTGATCGTTTTAGTCTGTGCGTTGTAGTGGCTGTTTCCCGGGCTGCGGACTGTAGAGACTGCCACTGCAGCGTGACCGGCAAGTGCGCATCCGTGACTTCGTTTTCGGCGCGTGACAGTTTCGGGAACGGTTGCTATTGGGTAGAGTGAACGTTTCTTGTCGACCCGGAGCGGTCGATCGTCTTTCCCGGTTTCGGCCGTTCATACGAAGGGCGCGTCACTTGATTGACGTCGAGCTTAGCTGCCCTTGCCGCCGTATGCTCACGGTTAGACCTAAAGCGACATTTAAGAAAATGAAGGCTCCCAGCACCAGTGGCCAGACCATCGGAGGTTGTTCCCAACGAGTGACGATTGCGGTAGTCGGTGATGACTTTACCAATCGGACTTGCAGCTTGAGCTCCAACAACGCGTCCCGATTGTAACGGCCGTCCTTGTCTCGGATTAATCGTTCGTACTTCTGCCCACCGTAAGAATATTCGACGAGAGGACTTAGATTACCGTTTGAACCTGGCTCCAACCGTAGGACGCGGCCCTCGACGACGGTCGAGTCATTCTCGAACGCCTGTGATGTCAAATAGGTGGTCACTGCCCCATAGGTCCACCCCGCCGCAATGACGCATGTGACAGCTGCCTTGACGCCGCGCGCACCGATCGAATCGGGTCTTTCAGCCCACACTATGCGCTCTCATCGGCTGGTCATGGCGCGACAGCCGTCGTTGGCTCGAAACGCGATGACACGCGCGATTCCTGTGATGTATGAAGAGAGTTCCCAACGCGAGGATTGGAGAGCGGTTGTTCCTGAATTATCAACGATTCGGGAGTCACCGTCGAGCGGCCGAAAGTGGCCGAACCCGGTCCAACACCGACCTCCACTAGCCGGCGCTCGCAGCGAAAGTGCGAAAGGGGAAAACCGACCCGGAGGAGACGGCCGCGACTCTCCGAAGCGGCCGTTGGCGACCCGTCCTCGATCAGCTTAAACGCGTCGCGCTAGGTGAGCAGTTCAATCCTTATAGCCATTTTGTATGAATTGCCACAGTTCATTCACGGGCCCGGTTTTCCAAGGGGCGTCACCATCTTCTGGGTTCCAGAGAATTGCCTGAAGCGCGTCTGGATCCCATCCGAGCAAGTTTCCGGTACCGTCGTCTCCGAACCACACAATTCGATCGAGTGAACTTGGGTACCAGTCCTCTGCACGTATCCATACCTGCATGTCGGTCAGCTTGTCGTCTGGCAGCACGAGCCATGCACCGGGCTCAATCCGATATCCTTGTGGAAGATGATCGCGAATCTCTGCGGGACGGCTGACTCCGCTCATGATTGATATTGTCCTTGATGTGAAATGCATCGCGCGGATTGTCGGCTCGCTTGCCTACAGCGTCCGGTGACCGCTTTTGGGCCGGTTCAGTCGGACTATTTGGTTTGGATCTGATTGACGTAGTCGCGCCAACCACGAAACCCCGCTGCTGGATCAAAACTCTTCTCCAGGAACTGGCCGGTGGAACAGTCTAGGCCCTCCCGGTCGTTGCTGATGCAAAGGGCAACAATCATGGGAGCAACCTCTGGTCCTGCGCGGACGTGAAGCATGAAGCTGTCAACATCGTCAGCTTCGCCCAGATTGAATTCGATAGAGCCGTGCGGACCGTCCCACGTCCCCCACGCCGGATCAGTCCAGTCAGTGCCGGGAAACACCCGTGATACGGCTGCATGCACTGATGTGCGACCGCCCAGGTACAAAGGGCCCTTACTTCCAGGGATCTCCGCGACGGAGCCGAAGCGTTTCGAAAGTTTGATGATTGAGACGTCCCAGCTCATTGAACGTCCCCTGGTATGTGTTTGCCTTACACGATTGAAAATCATCTAGCGGACCTCCTGGCCGCGCCCCGACACCGACGCGGACTCTAAAATCAGCGACGCGCGTCGACCTACAAGAAAAATCTTCGAGTAAGGTCGCCACAGAAATCCGGGAGACATGCGACTTTACCGCCCCAGTCGCCCAAGACAGCCGAAGACACTTATAACCGCGAAAGCGACGAGGAGTGAGCCGACCGAGACGTAAGCGAGGAGGAATTTGATCGGTGATTCGGACTTGTATATGTCGCCCCCGAAACGCCCTTGTACCTTCTCTTCTGTTCGATAGCTTGATAGCGTCGCGATGAACCCGCCCGCTGATCCGATCAGAGTTCCAATCCAACCGAAATGGATATCGTCGATCGGATATGCAATGCATATTCCCCATGAAACGAAGGCCACCGCAAGGAGAGCCCAAACCATTCTATTCATTCTGGTAGTCGATTTCGAAAGGCGTCATCAGAATTGTTAACGATCTGGGCGGCGATGTCGAACGGCCGTTTGTGGCCGCGTGCCGTCAAATGCGATTGGCATATTGTGTCGCGGCCCTCCCGGCACGTGATCGAAGGCAAGCGATCCGAGCACATCAGCAATTTTTCCCAACCGATTCATAATCCGATGTGAGTAACATTGACACCCAACGATCAAATGGCGGGTCTCGCGCGAGCGTCATCAACTTTAGTGGGAGTGACATGAAATACGTGAATGTCGTCTTGGGTTTGATCATCCACGGCGACTGCATCCTCGTCGGCAAGAAAGTGGATGGCTATCATCCGGCAGGTCTCGGCGGCCTTTGGGTACTGCCCGGTGGCCGCGTCGAGGACGGCGAGTCTTTTGAAGAGGCTCTTCAGCGCGAGATACAAGAAGAGACCGGCCTGACGGTCGCTATAGAGCAGACCCTAGGCGAACATCGACAGCACCTTACCGATGCGACAGTGACTCTCAACTACTTTCGCTGCCGCGCGATTTCGAACGCCGCACGCCCGGGGGACGACCTGGAGTTGGTCACGTGGCTAAGCAAGCCTGACGCATACGCACGCCTCGCGCCGCCCGTTAGGGAAACATTCTCCTCAGCGCTGGTCGAATGGTTTCAGGATTAAGACTGCTTCCCTGAGGGCACTTGGCAGAAGCGAGCGGGCGTAAAGCGCACCGGATTGTCGATTATCTACGTACCGGTCCCGACCGTCCGAAAGTGCCCGCACACAGCCTGATGGTGACCGGTTGAATCCGCAACCCCGAAGAAATGGTCAAACCGCCCCAAAGCAGCCATTGAATCACCGCGCATATTCCCAAGCGGACAAAAAACGCTCACATATCAGGCCGCGCACGGCGAAAATAGACAATTTCCGGAAGAGTATGTAAAAGTCACTGCACTTCTATAAACATGCGGCTCGGCAGAGGGCGGCATGCCCTGGAGCGAGATTCCATGTCTATCAGCATCGTTGATGTCGTTCCGCACCTACGACAAATCTTCGCCGTGGCACTAGTCGCCTTGCAGCCCTTCCACGGCTTACGCCGGACACGAAGTCTGCAACGGTTTACCAGTACTGCGGGCAGACTATCGGCGTACCGTTCGATCGTTCTCTGGACATGGACCACATCCGCGGTTGCCGTCGTGCTGATCCTGCCTGGAAATATCCTGCTGACGGAGCGACGCGTCGATGACATGTTCTGGTTGCTCGGCGTGACCCCGGTGCGTCTGGGACTGTCCATCCTGATAGGAATCCTTATCTTCGCGTTCTTCGTTCAGATGGTGTTCCTCGGGTCAACGACTGATCGCAGGGCGCAATACGCGAAGGTCGCCGGTAGCTTCCGCTTTTTTCTTCCGGTAACGACGGAGGAAAGATGCTGGTGGCTGGCTGTCAGCCTGACTGCTGGCATCTGCGAGGAGGTGCTTTATCGCGGCTATCTGCTCCAGTTTTTCTCAGGAAAATTCGAAGGCTCGCTGTCTCTTGGACTGACCGCCGCCTGGCTACTCAGCTCGGTGGCGTTCGGATTGGCGCACTTCTACCAGGGTGTACGCGCAATCGCAAAGACCGCAGTGGTCGGCGCGCTTCTTGGAATCCTGGCGATCCTCACCGGCAATCTGATTCTTCCCATCCTTGTGCACGCGCTAATGGATGCGGGGCATCTATGGACATATCGGCCTCAGCAGGACGACCCGAATAAAGCCGACCGCCTGATTCGCGGGTACGACCTGACGAGCTAACCAAAAAGCTCAAAGGCTCGCTTATGCTTGAGGCCGTCCGTAAGGCACATGCACTCCCTCCGATAACCCCTGTCAATCGCGCCGATCAGCGATAAGCATTTCACGGCGGCATAGAGAGTATGTGAACATCCGTTCCAACAAAACGACAGAAAGGATCGGGGAAATGTCCGTACTGCGAAACCTCCGCATCGGCACTCGGGGCGCGAGCGGCTTTGCGCTCGTGCAGATCATCCGCGTCGACGATGCCGCAAACGGCACGATCCGCGACGCAGCCTGAACCTATCGGTTCAATGCGTATTTTAAATTTCACAACCTCGGTAGCCCCAGCTATCGTGCTGCCCCAAAGCCAGATGGCGGTAGGTCCGCGGCAAACAATACTCGTGTAACTGGAATCGGTATGAATCAAGAACAGCAGTCTCTGCGCCAGTCCCAATGCGATCTTCTGGACCAGGCTGGCGACGCACCTGACATTCTGGCCTCGCTGCTCGAGAAGGCCGATGTGGAGATCAACGGCGACCGTAGCTGGGATATTCGGGTTGTCGATCAGGAAGTCTACAGGCGGGTATTTTCCAGTTGGTCCCTTGGCTTCGGCGAGGCTTACATGGATGGCCAGTGGGAGTGCCAACAACTCGACGAACTGTTCACGAGGTTGCTCCGCACCGATATCGAATCGGCTGCGGTGGGTATGTCGAAGCTTCGACTTGTCTTCGAGCATCTCCGTCATCGCTTTTTGAACCTGCAATCGAAAGACCGCGCGTTCCAGGTGGGCGAACGTCACTACGATGCGGGCAATGATGTATTCGAGGCCATGCTGGACAGCCGCATGATCTATTCATGCGGCTACTGGGAAAACGCGAAAGATCTGGAGCAGGCACAGTTCGACAAACTGGACATGATCTGTCGAAAGTTGAAGCTCCGCGCTGGAGAAACGCTACTCGACATAGGCTGTGGCTGGGGCGGGCTCGCCAGATTCGCCGCTGAGCGATACGGTGTCGTAGTGACGGGCGTCACTGTTTCGAAAGAGCAACTGGCGCTGGCAAAAGAACGTTGCAAAGGACTACCGATCACATTGATCCTTCAGGATTATCGCGAACTGAGAGGGCGTTTTGACAAGATCGTCTCCGTCGGCATGTTCGAGCATGTAGGGCCGAAGAACTATGCAACCTACTTCGATACCGCGAAGCGCCTGCTGGCCCCCGAAGGTCTGTTCCTGCTGCACTCCATCGGAATAGCCTCGACCAGCCAGGGAACTGACCCCTGGCTCGACAAATACATCTTTCCGAATGGAAAGCTTCCCTCTGCAAAACAGATTTCCGACGCGGTTGAAGGCCGCTTTATCATCGAAGACTGGCACAACTTTGGGCAGGACTATGACCGCACGTTGATGGCATGGTGGGACCGCTTCGACGAGGCATGGCCGCGCCTCCAGTCACGCTACGACAAGCGCTTTTACCTGATGTGGAAATACTATCTGCTTTGCTGCGCGGGATTTTTCCGGTCACGGCAAGGACAACTCTGGCAACTTGTGCTGACCCACGCTGACCGCGCGGAAACCTATCGCTCGGTCCGGTAGCGCCACGGGCTGCTCGCTGCGGAGGCGCCGGCATGGGTCAATCAGACTGCTATGCCGTCAGTTTCCTCGAATGGAGATCGCACGACAATCGCGTCATCACGTTCAGCGCCAGTGGTAACCATTGACACCGGAATGCCGACTTCCTGCTGAATCGCTTCGATCAGCGCTGCGGCCTGGCGGGGCAGGTCGTCATAAGACCGGATGCCCCGGGTCGAACCGTCCCAACCATCAAAGCGCTTGAGAACCGGCTGCAGGCGTTGCTGCTCGGTGTTGGTGGACGGCATGTAGTCGATGCGCTTCCCATCAAGCTCATAGCCTATGCACAGGTAGACCGAATCGAAACCGTCGAGCACATCCAGCTTCGTCAGCGCCAGGAGGTTGATACCGGCGACCTTGCTGCTCTGCCGCAGTTGCACAGTGTCCAGCCAACCGCAGCGACGCGGGCGGCCGGTATTGACTCCATACTCGCCACCGCGCTGCCTGAGTACGTCACCGAGTTTTCCATCCACCTCGGACGTGAAAGGGCCTTCGCCAACACGCGTTGCATAGACCTTGCTGACGCCAAGTACCTGCACAATGCGCGAAGGGGCGATGCCGGTGCCACTGGCAGCGCCAGCGGCGACGGTGGTCGATGACGTCACATAGGGATAGCTACCCCAATCCACGTCAAGCATCACGGCTTGCGAGCCTTCGAATACCGTGCGCTTGCCCGATGAATGGGCGTTGTCGAGCTGTTCCCAGACGCGTCCCATGAACGGCAGGATTCTTGGTGCCATGGCAAGCAGGTCGCTCAACATCCGGTCTCGCTGGAAAGGTTCCAGACCGAGGCCGCGAAACCACGCGTTATGGTGCTCAAGCAGTCCATCGAGCTTTTGAGCGAGCAGTTCCGGTTCAGCAAGGTCGCAGACGCGCAATCCTCGGCGCCCAACCTTGTCTTCGTATGCCGGACCGATACCGCGTAGCGTAGTGCCGATCGGCTTGGCGCGCAGGCGTTCCTGCTCGGCATCGATCGCGCGATGGATCGGCAGAACAAGCGTGGCCGTCTCGGCGATCTGCAGCACCTCTGGCGTTACGCGGATGCCCAGCGCGGCCATGCGGTCAATCTCTGCAAGCAGCGCTTCGGGGTCAAGGGCGACGCCGTTGCCGATCAGACCAAGCTTTCCGCGCACGATCCCGCTGGGAAGCAGCGCCAGTTTGTAGATCTGACCATTCACGACAAGCGTATGGCCGGCGTTGTGGCCACCGTTGTAGCGGACAACGATGTCCGCTTTCTCGGCAAGCCAATCCACAATCCGGCCTTTTCCCTCATCGCCCCACTGCGCGCCAACCACAACAACATTCGACATACGGTAGTCTTCCTGGTGACTTAATCAAACAGATCGAGAAGCAGATCTGCGGACAAGTGGCCCAATATAGTGGGCCACCGCAGTCACGAAAATCGATATAAACTCATCATAATTGTCAGGAAAACTCACATAGAGATTCACCGTATGCCACGTCGTCTGCCACCGTTGAACGCGCTGCGTGTGTTTGAAGCTGCCGCCAGGGTCGAGAGCTTTTCAGCCGCAGCCGATGAGCTTTGCGTCACGCACGGGGCCGTGAGCCGGCAGGTGGGACAACTGGAAGCCTGGCTTGGACACGACCTGTTTGAACGCCGCGGCCGAAGGGTCGTACTGACCGCGCCGGGGCGCGCTTACTTGTCGGAGATATCGGCGGCGCTCGACCGCATCGCGTTGGCGACCAATGAACAGCTTCGGGTCACGCGACAGCAGATCATCCGGGTCAATGCGCCGACCACTTTCGCGTTGCGATGGTTATTGCCGCAGCTTTCCAGCTTCCAACTGACCAATCCGGCGGTGGAAGTGCGACTGACTACTTCGGATGAACCGATCGAAAGGCTGCGCGACGAATGCGATGTGGCGATTCGTGGCAGCGAGCAGAAGCCGGCAGGCTACGTGGTCAACGAATTTCTGTCGGAAGTCCGACTGCCGGTGTGCTCGCCCAAGGTGTTGGAGTCTCATCCGATACACCATGTTTCGGACCTGGCGCATCACACCCTGCTGCACACGGCGACCTATCCCGGCCTTTGGGCCGAATGGCTTGCGGCGTGCGGCAATCCTCGGCTTGCCGCACGCAATTCCCAGCAACTGGACCACTTTTATTTGACCTTGCAGGCCGCCATTGATGGCTTGGGTATTGCGATGGGCCCGACCGCGCTTGTAGCGCTAGACGTCGAGGAGGGTCGTCTCGTGTTTCCGTTCGATGGGCCGGCCCTTCCGGCATGGCGCTACTGCAGCTACGTCCACAGTGCACGCCTTGGGGATCCCGCCATCAATACCTTTCTGACGTGGTTGCGCGAACTGGGGCATCGTTTCTCACGCAATGCTTGGTGAATAGCACTGACTTCATCAATATCGATCAAAACTAATAGCGGGTATTGATGAAGCCACTTTGAATGAGTCGGACTTCTTTGGAGCAACATTTCCTGATTGTTGACGATTCACACACTCGTGTGGAACGTCTCACGATGGCCGATCGCTGTCCGACGGCGAGCGGCTCAGGTCGACCCTGAAGGGGCGGTCAATCTAGCGCAAGGCATGGGGCCGTTTCCGAGGTACTGCAGCCGTTGCGGCCACCAATGCGGGCGACGGTTCGTCTGCCAACTACGATGCCGCGGACCATGAAATAGCCAGCGATTCGGGATCAATAGGGGTCGATGCGTGCGATACCGAACATTGGCCATCAAGAATTGAAAGCTTATCGCTCTAGGCTAGATTGACTGCGTTCGTCGGACCCGTGCCAAGAAGAAAAGGTCATTTGTAATATGCGGAATCTGTTCTGTAAGGCCCGCTGTTTTCTGTAGATATCCGGTTCCCGAGGTGAAGACTCACGTTTTGTAAGCACACTGCAACGCTGCCCCCTCAGACTAGTCCGTCATCGGGGCACGCTCACTGGAGAAAAAAATGACAGTCAAAGTGAAGCTGTGGCGATCGCTGTTTCTTGCAATCATCGGCGCGTTCGTGATTGGATTGTCGCTTCCAGTAATGGCGGTTAGTATTCCCGACCCTGGTAGTTTATTGATAGGGAAAGCACTTGATGAGATTGATGCAAAAATTCAACAAGCCATGGCCAATGCCCAAAGTGGCGTGAACGTCGAAGAAGGGGCAACTTACTCGCTCCTGCAGAACATAAGTGCCGAGCTTCGGCAAGAGCTTCAGGGAAGCCTTGACCAAACGATCTCTGCCGTGAACGACTCACGAGCCCAAGCGCTGCGTGGACTCTACGAGCAAGTCAATCAAATCGGCGAGCAAGTCAACGGAACAATTTTCACTGGCGAATCTGCGATCGTCAATTTAAAGGCAATGCTCCCGTTTTCTAGTATGCCTTTCATAATTTTTGGACAAACTCCGTCGTACGTTAGTAATTCCGGGGCTAATCTTGTATTGAAGTTGCAAGGTAATGGAATTGGATTAAATCAGGGGGATAGAACATATAATGTTACTGCATCGATTGGAAGCCAAAACCTGCAGGTGCAGAATTTCCCTAATGAGGTCGATGTTCAGATTCCTGCAAGTATTTTGCAAAAATATCAGAACAACGATTCTCTAGCGTATCTGCCAATGAACGTGACGTCTGCCATTACTCAAAAATGCTATCTCGGTCTGAAGGACTGTACAACTCAACATCAGGCAACCGTTACTCTCGCGATCTTTCCCCGGACACTTGCTACCGCGACGGTCCAGGCGTTCCAAAATCGGGACGATCCAGGCGCACAGCGGGTTGAAAATGAAACGTATCAGACGCCCCAAATGGACGGCGTCAAGTCGTGCGTAGTCCACACTTGGCCGGTGGTCTCCGCCGCGCCGGACGAAATGATCACCAGCGCACAGCCAGCAGGCTGTAACCCATATCCGGTGTGCAACTTAAGCCTTTACTCGCAGTGCAAGCTTATCGGAACCAGCGGTGCGCAATGTACGTCGTGTGACGAAGGTCCGGCGCACCAAATGTTTTACACCGTTCATTTCGCCAAGCGCGTGCCAACCGGACATCTACTTTCAACGTCCACCGGTCTTCAGTTTAGCGCAACGGAGAACACAGACATTGAGTTCCCCACGTCGGCGTCTACGGCTGCTATCACAGGAAAGACTTGGAAAAATGAAGCATTTTCTTTCCAGCTGTTTCCAATAAATCAGCTGCCTGCGTCTGCCCCTATTTCATGCTCTCTGCCGATTCAAGTGGGCGCCAATACTCGAATAACCTGCCAAGCTTACGTACAGTAAGTGATTGACACATGCTAACGCGGCGCTCCAAAGCACCAAGCTTCGGGACGCTGCACGCAGGATATCGACCGTCTTGGACGCGGTCGAGAACCGCGCCGGGGCGAAGCCCTCCGATTAAGCCGACGGGCCGGGCTGTCAGGTTATGCAGCCATTCGAGTGTCCACGCGACTACGCCGTCGAGTGTCGCAAACTGGCCGAACTGAGCCCAATAACAACCGCCCCGGCCCTTGAAACCCACCAATATCGACCAGAGTGGACGCGCGCTTTCGGTCTGCCGCGTACCCTATCCAGAGAGTCCGTATGCACAACACGGCATCAAACGACCTGGTCTGTAATCCGAACGTGAGCATCGGTGATGTGGAACCCGTACTTCGCGATGTCGTCGAGGCACTCTCCCGGGTCAACGCCCGGGTTCGGTTTATCCCGGCTCAGTTCCACTGACTTGAATGAAACCCAGGGCGCGAACCTTGCCGGCAGATTCGCCCCCGTGGCGTCTGCCGTCACGCCGAACACACGACCGGGTCCACGAAAAATATAGACAAGCATTTCGTTTACTCCTGCGATGGACGAATCCCCAAGGCGCATTGTCAACGATTCGGGTGGCAGAGTCGAACGTCCTTTCCTCGCCTAACCCCACCCATGTCAACCACCCCAGCAAAGCGCGACGGTTATCGTGTGTCCGCACGAAACCCGGACTTAGGCTGCGATGTGTTTCTGCATGAACACACTCAGCGGGTCGTTCGTGTAATCGCCGAACGGTCCCTGGCGCTCGTAACCGGCCGACGCATAGAAAGCCAGCGCCTCATGTTGGTACGGTCCGGTTTCGAGCTTGAGCAACTTGCAGCCAGAGCTTACGGCCCCAGACTCGAGCAGAGCCAGGAGTTTCCTGGCCACGCCTTGCCCTCGGCCGCGAGGACTGACGTACATGCGTTTGAGTTCGCCAAATTCAGGACCGAGGACTATCGCCCCACAGCCGATGGCCTTACCCGTGCTATCCCTCGCAACGGCAAACAGGACATTGGGTTGCCTCAACGACGCCAGCTCAAGGACGTGCCTGCTCTCTGGTGGGTACAGGGTGTCCTGGTAAGCGTCCAGCTCAGCAATGAGGGCGATCACGTCAGGTTGATCGGGGGATTCGAAGGCGATAGTCATGGCTGAAGAAGTGGGTGAAGGGGAGCGTGGAGAAGAAGCGCCTACCGGCTATAACAGCTAGCCAGCCCGACCTCTACGCATCATCGCCGCCACGATGTACCCCGCGATTCGCGGATTCTCCTTAATTCGCCGAGTGCTGTAACCATACCAGTCCTGACCGTATGGCACATAGACGCGCACGTTAAAGCCTTGGGCAAGCAGACGGTCGCGCAGCGGTTCGCACACTCCCAGTAGCATCTGGAATTCGAAGCGCGATCGGTCAACCCGCTCGCGTTGCAGCCAATCGATGAGCGTGTCGATCAATAGAGCATCGTGGGTTGCAATACCCACGAACGATCCTGCCTGTACGGCGCTCGAAACGTGCCGGACGAAGTGCGCATTGATCGCAGACCGGTCGCTCGACGCGCGGTCAACGAGATGCTCGTTTGCCTCTGCATAAATTCCTTTGCAGATGCGCATTGGACTCTTGCGTGCCTGCAGTGGAACGATGTCCTCGTTCGTGCGAATCAAATACGCCTGTAGCGCGATTCCGACTGGATATCCCTCGGCTTCGAGCCTCAAGAACGCGTCGAGCGTTTTCTGGGTGCAACGGACGTCCTCCATGTCGATGCATGCGCTGATTCCGTGCGCCGCCGCCGCTCGCAGAATCATTGAGACTCGCGCCATGCATGCGTCTCCGTCAAGCTGCAGCCCCAGCGCGGTCAGTTTGATCGACAGCTCCGTGCGCATATTTTCCGCACCGAGTGTCTGGACGAGATCGAGATAATCGTGAGTCATTGACTCTGCCTGACCCGCAGAGCAGGCAGTCTCGCCCAGAACATCGATTGTCGTTCGGAATCCTGCTGTGTGGAGTGCACGAATGCGCACGAGGGCATCGCACAGCGTTTCCCCGGCAATATAGCGGCGGGAAATCCGGCGGATCAGCGAACGAGGAACGAGTGGGATGGCGCGAGCAGCCATCGTATTGAAAATACGCATGTTGTGGTCTCATGAAAACGCAGTCGCACGACTCCGGATGAAATGAGGGGAGTCGTGCGACATCGCCGGACTGTTGTTCACAGGTCCGGGACGAACGCCTGTGGGATGCAAGTACTGCATCGACAGAGGCTTTCAGTGCGTTTTCGAGGGAGGCCAGGCAGCTGCGTGCATTGTTCGAGTGGGGCTATGCGGTTGACTGCGGAGGGACCAAGCCTGCTTTCTTTACTTCAGTCAGGCACGCGATCGTAGCACGGTCGCTAACTTCGGGTCCGGGCTATGGCCTTGAAAATTGCTGCATCGCGCGTGATTACAAAAGCGAAGACAGTCAGCGCGTCAGCGTTGCCTGCTCCCGGATCATGTCGTAAAGCGCCTGTGCGGCCGGTGACAGATGGGCGGTCGTGCGCGCGACAAGGACGAGGGTGCGCGAGACAACCGGACTGATGAGTTCGACGGTACGTACGCTGGGATAGGCGCCTTTCTGGATCGCCAGCCGCGGCACCACGGCCACACCCACGCCTTGTGCAACCAGGCCCACGGCCGTCGAACTGCGCTGGACCTCGTAAAACGAGCGCAGCACGACAGAGGTCGTCTCCAGTGCGAGATCGAGCAACCGGCGGTTGCCGCTGACCTCGCCGGCAAAGATCAGCGGATATGGTTGCAGCTGCTTCCAGGCAATGCGTCGCCGGTTTGCGAGAGGGTGATCCTCATGGCATATCAACACGTACCGGTCCTCGGTCAACGGCACGCTGACGAGGTCAGGGTGATCCTCCCCGCCGATATTGATGCCGAATTCGGCCTCGCGGCGCAGCACCGCTTCTACGACGGCGGACGAGGCATGATCGAGAATCTTGATCCGGTTGTGCGGGTAACGCGCGGAGTACGCTTGCATGATGCGCGGCAGGTACTGCACGCCCACGGTCGGGACGCACGCGATCGACACGTCGCCACGCCGGGCCATGCCGGTCTCGCGGATCTCCACCAACGCATCGGCCAGTTCGCCGAGCAGCCGCCGTGCCTGCGGGAGAAAGTCCCGCCCGATTTCCGTGAGGGCGATTGAGCGTGTCGTGCGCTCGATCAGCGTCACGCCGAGAAAGTCTTCGAGCTTGCGCAAACGCTGCGTGATCGCCGTTTGAGTCACGTGCAAGGTGTCGGCGGCGCTCTGAAAGCTGCCCCGATCCGCAATGGCGATAAATGCCTGTACGCCGAGGGTATCGATTTTCATAAGAAAAAAGGATCAATTCCTCAAATAAATTCATTTTACTGCTCGCGATGCGACGCTCAAGATGGGGAACACCGCAAGGAGACCGTTCCACCATGAACATCGCTATTCTCGACGATTACTTCGATACGCTGCGCGGCTTGCCTTGCTTCCGCAAGCTGGACGGTCATGCGGTCACCGTATGGAACGACCACGTGCAAGAGCTGGATGCGCTCGCCGAGCGCCTGCGCGACACCGAGGTGCTGGTACTGATCCGTGAGCGCACCCAGATCCGTGCACCGCTAATCGCCCGGTTGCCGAAATTGCGGCTGATCAGCCAGCGCAGCGTGTATCCGCATATCGATATCGACGCTTGTACCGCGCACGGCGTGATCGTGTCGTCGAACCAGCATGCCGGCAGCCCCTCCCATGCGGCGGCCGAACTGACCTGGGGTCTGGTCATCGCGGCCATACGCCAGATTCCTCAGCAGATGCGGGCACTGCAGGCCGGCCGCTGGCAGATCGGCGTAGGCCGCAGTCTGCGCGGGCGCACGCTGGGCATCTACGGGTACGGCCGTATCGGCGCCGAAGTGGCGCGCTTCGGTGCGGCCTTCGGCATGAACGTGCTGGTATGGGGCAGGGCGGCCTCGCTGCAGCGGGCCCGCGAAGACGGTTGGGACGTCGCGCCGGACAGGCGTGCCTTCTTCGAGACTTGCGACGTGCTCTCGCTGCACATGCGCCTCGTCACGGACACCCGCGGCATTGTCACTGCGGAAGACCTGGGCAGGATGAAACCCACCGCTCTGCTGGTCAACACCATTCGCGCCGGACTGATTGCCCCGGGTGCGCTGGAGCAGGCGCTGCGCGACGGCCGGCCCGGCATGGCCGCGGTGGACGTCTATGACGAAGAGCCGCTGCGCGATCCGCACCACCCGCTGCTACGGATGCCGAACGTGGTTTGCACGCCGCATATCGGCTATGTCACGGAAGATGAGTACGAGATCCAGTTCTCCGACATATTCGACCAGATCGTGTCCTATGCATCCGGGCACCCAATCCACGTGGTCAATCCGGACGTGCTTGCCGGCACCGTATGTGGTCATGCCGAAAGTAAGCAGGCAGATCCGGACAGCATCATCGAACCGCTGATCCTCGACCTGCTGGAGTCGATCGGGGCGGGCGCCCAGCCGTACAGCGAGGTCATCGAAGCCTGGCGCACCTCTTGCCCGCGCCTGCCGGTCTGGGAGGAGGCCAGCGCGCGCGGCTATCTGACGCGAACCCATTCACCCGGCGGCGTCGCCGAAGTGAGGGTCAGCGAGGCCGGCGCCGCCCACTTACGCGCCAGCCGCGGCGTGCTGAGGCAGGACTCGCAGGGCGGGCTCAAGACACCTTGAAGCTTTCGGTGTGCGCCATCCACGCCAGTCCGATAACGGCGATACCCGCACAGAGCGCCGGCAGCAGGAAGACATTGGGAAGGCCCAGGAATGCAACCCCGAAACCGCCCGCGATGCCGCCCAACGCCGAGGCGAGAGCCGTCGAGCTCATGAAGATGGCCGACGCCGTCCCCACCGCATTGGGAAGCAGGCGTTGAGCGACGAGGATGCCCAAAACCATAAATACGCCCCAAACGCCCCCCATGAGAATCTGTCCGGCGAACATGCCCGCTGCGGACGGCCAGAGCGCAAAGCAAAGATTGGCAAAGACCCCCATGGCGGCCGCGAGACACATCAGCCATACGTTGCCAAGCTTGCGACCCAGTCCGATGCTGAAGGGCATGATGAGCAGCTCGATGAATGGCTGTATCCCGATGACCGCTCCCCGTACGGCAGGACTTAGCTTGAGGTGTTCTTCCATGTAGATCAGCAGGAATCCGTACTTTACCGGCTCGCCTGTGTAGACCAGCACGAAGAGTCCTGTGAACGTCAGCAGTGGAAGCATGGCACGCAGGCTGGCGTGATGCGCGGGCTCGCTCGCCGATGCCGGCTTGAGCTTGACGGTTGAGTTCAGCGTTCCGAGCGGTGCGATCTGCAGAAGCATGCAGATCGCGGTCATCCAAAGCATGGGGCGCAGGCCATACGCAGCCGCCACCCACGCACCCAGGACCGGCCCGACGATCCATCCGCCGGTCAGCGCCATCCGGATGATGGCGACGACACTTTCATTTGCGTCGCCGGGCCTGTCGATGAGTTCGTCGTGGACAGCCGCAAAAATTTGCGAGGCGCTGGCACCGGAAACGGCCAGCAAAGCAATGGCGATGATGAAGGGCATCCAGACCGAAGTAGCGAGGGCCAGCCCCGCCCAGCCTACAAAGCCCGCCACAGCACACATGCGAAAAAGACCGAGGCGATTCCCTGTGCGATCGGAATAGCGGCCGACGCAATACCCCGCGACTGGCGCGGCAAGGCTGGTCAAGTAGTACAACCCCGCCAACGGCAGCGAGGCGCCGAGCTCCTTCACCAAAAACAGAACAATCTGTGGTGCAGCCGCCGACGCGCCAAGACCCGACAGAAACATCGCCATCGTTGCGCCGAGGAAAAGCCTCGAAGCTGCAACTTGACGCAATGCAGATTGACTACCGGGTCGGTCAGACATCGTGACAGACTGACTATCGCTGTGGTCGGACATGGTGAAACGCCCCCGGATGACAGACGAACAGGGTTGCCGTTGGGATGCAGGCTGGAAAGCGAAATTGACCGGGCTTTGTCTGCCCGGTCTCATGTTGTAGTGCTTATGCCTGCACGAAAGCGAGAAGATCCGCGTTGAGGATCTCCGCATTGATCGTCAACATGCCGTGCGCGTAGCTAGGGTAGGTCTTCAGCGTGCCGTTCTGAAGCAGTTTGATTGACTTCAACGCCGCATCGGCGATCGGCACGATCTGGTCGTCTTCGCCGTGTAATACCAGCGTCGGGACGGTAATCGACTTGAGGTCGCCGGTCTGGTCGGTCTCGGAGAAGGCCTTGATGCCTTCGTAGTGCGCCAGCGCGCTACCCATCATGCCCTGTCGCCACCAGTTATCGATCACGCCCTGATGGACGGTCGCACCGGGACGGTTAAAACCGTAGAAAGGACCGCTCGGCACGTCGACGAAAAACTGGGCGCGGTTGGCGGCAAGCGCATTGCGGAAGCCATCGAACACCTCGAGCGGAAGACCTTCGGGATTCGCTTCGGTCTTGAGCATCAGCGGAGGCACGGCGCTCACCAGCACCGCCTTGGCGACCCGTCCCGCCGGTTGCCCATGCTTCGCCACGTAACGCGCCACCTCGCCGCCGCCTGTTGAATGGCCGATATGCACGGCATTGCGCAGATCGAGCGCTTCAACGACCGCGAAGGCGTCCGCGGCGTAGTGATCCATGTCGTGCCCGTCGGAGACCTGCGACGAACGACCATGGCCGCGCCGGTCGTGCGCGATGACCCGATAACCCTTCTGAACGAAGAAGAGCATCTGTGCATCCCAGTCATCGGCAGACAACGGCCAGCCGTGGTGGAACACGATAGGCTGGGCATCCTTCGGGCCCCAGTCTTTGTAGAAAATATCGACACTGTCTTTCGTCGTGACGTACGGCATGGTCATTCCCTCCTCGAAGATGTTGAGCGAAAGGCGCCACCATCATCCGGCGCCAATGTGACAAAGGGCACCTGCGGCACTAGTCTACGCGCGAAACGAACTGCGTCTGATTCTTCGCAGCCCAATTGCGTAACACGGAAACGATTACGACCGCACAGGCGTGAAGCCGTCGGGACTCCAGTCCTCGCTGCCGACGCCATGATGGACGAAAAAGAAGCCCGCCGGGTCGTAGCGGTCTTTGATCGCTTTTAGCCGCGCATAATGAGGCCCCCAGAACGCCTCACGCCAATCTCCGCGAAAAAAATCGGTCTCCGAAATATAGGCGCCGCTTTGTGGCGACAACGCTTTGAGAACAGCCGCAGCCTTGGCGACACCCTCGGCATTGCGATGTGCCTGTGCCATGTCAGGCGGAGCGATCGGCAGACCCGCAAACGGCGGCGGGCCGCCTGCAGCTGTAATCATCAGGGCGAAGGCGTCGGCGACGCTCGGATTCATGGCGCACTGACGCGCTTGTTCGTTCACCTCCGGTGGTGCGCCTGCGAGTCCTTTGTTGAGATGCAACTCCACGGCCTGAAATTGAGCGGCCTCCATGAGCGCCTCGGCAAGCCGACCGCGTTGGGCAGGTGCGAGCAGCGTGGCGGGCAGCCATTGCGACTCGTAGCCGTGCAGAAATAGCGAGACCTCATCGCCATCGCCGCGCCACCAGCCATGGTTGCTGGGGGCTTCCGGGCGCGGGTCGGGCACCAGTCCCGGGTTGGCCTCGATATCCCACCAGCGACGTGCCGGGCTGGCGCCGATGTGAGGTGCTTCGCTGAAGGTGAAGTCCGCCGGCGCGGCGCGCACCCAGGCGATGAAGGGTGCCCAGGCCGATTTAGCCTGTTCGTTGCTCAGCCCCTGACACGCCATCGCCACGCGAATTCCGTCGCTTTGAAAAACAAGCTTCTCGCCCCATTGGGGGCTGAAAAGGTGTTCGGCATAGTAATCGACGAGCTGTTCGACCAGTCGCCGGTAAGCGTCGCGTGATGACGCCTTGACCTCGAACAGCGCCCAGCCGAAGTTCTCGGGCAGGTCGTGGGTCTGCAAGGTGATCCTGGTCACCACGCCAAACGTGCCGCCACCTCCGCCTTTCAGCGCCCAGAAAAGATCGGGCTCCTGCGATGCGTTGACCGTGCGGACCACGCCGTCGGCGGTGACGATCTCGGCCTGGAGCAGGCTCGCGGCCGCCAGTCCGTAGCGCTTCGAGAACGATCCGAAACCGCCGCCCTGGACGAGGCCGGCGACCCCCACACTTGTGCAGCCGCCGCCCTGGACGTATCGTCCCGCCTGGGTGGTGACGGCGGTGTAGACATCGATCCACATGCAACCTGCTTCTACAGTCACAGCCGGCGTCGGGGGTGTCGTGCAGCCTGATGGAACGAAAGCGTCATGCAGCTCGATACGGTTCATCGCACGGGTCCAGATCAGAAGAGAATCCGCCGCGTTCGAACCGCCAAGGTAACTGTGACCGCCGCCTTTCACGACCATGCGCAAATTGTGTTGACGGACGAAATTGACGCCCGCAACCACGTCTGCGGTAGAACGGGCCGCCACTGCGTAGGCGCTCGCGTTGGGCGTCCATGCGTCGAGCCAGCCGGAAACCTGGGTGCCGCCGGGATCGTCGCCGAGAGCAATCGGGTTGCGCGCTTCCTTGAGGCGGGCGAGGCAAGTGGGCGAGCGGGGCGCTTCCGCGCAGGCCTGCCAGATCGTCGTGGGTTGCAACAGATTTCCGCCCACCGCTCGACTCAGCGACTCCCATTCATTCGCTTTCGGCCAGGCGGGATCGCTGGGCCGCACGCGGCCCGCTTTAGTCACGGCGGAAGGCGTATCGGCGAAGGTCGAGGTGGTGGCAAGGACGGGCAGGGCGGCAACTCCTTTTAGAAGGCTTCGTCTGTTCATGACATCTCTTCTCCTCGCCTCGTCAGGGGTGAAGCGCTTAGGGGACAATTCTTCTGAATTCTAAAGCGATGCCGGGTAGCCCGGTCGAACGAATGGCCGCGGCAAGAGGCCAAAGCAGGTTAGTCAGCCGCTTTCTCGTAGAGTGACCAGACATAGCCGTCGGACTTAAGCCCTACGCGGATAAAGCCAAGCGACTCGTAGTAGGCGCATAGCTTCGCGTTCTGGACGGCACAGTCGAGTCGAACAAAACGCCGGTTCAAGCCGCTTACCCTGTTAGCGCACCAGTCAAGCATGAAGCGGCCGAGTTCACGTCCGCTAAAGCCTTCCCGCACGCACAGCCCATGCACATAACCGGCGATCGGTTCCTGAGGTCCCCAGTGCTTTTCGTCGTCGAGATCGAGTGAAAACGTTCCGACCGGCGTGCCATCCAGTTCAACGACATACACTTCTTTTTCGGCGATATTGTTTCGCACCCATCGCTCGGAAAATCCGTCGCCTTCCTTGCCCCACGCATAATCGCCATGAACCACTTTCTTCGCATGCGCATCGTTGCGGATCTGTGTAAGAACCGGTACGTCCTCTGCCGTTGCTCTGCGGATGTTTTTCGAGGCCATCGCTCATCTCTCCGTTGAAGCGTTTCCGTGAAGAACAAGCCGTTCTTCTCTGTTCTTGATTCCTATGCGTCCTCGACAGCGTCGAGCTCTGAGCTTTCAGGTTCCAGCTCAGGGCGGGACTTAAGCCAAAGTCCAAAATCACGCATCACCTCGACGACAGGCCTTAGCCGCTGGCCATCCTCGGTGAGCTGGTACTCGACTCTTACCGGCACTTCAGCGAACACAGTCCGTTGGACCAGACCAACCTGTTCGAGTGCTCGCAAGTCAAGCGTCAACATGCGCTGCGATATTCCCGGAACATCCCTGCGCAGATCGTTAAACCGCTTCGGCCCGTCCAGCAGATACGACACCAGCAGCAGACGCCAGCGACCACCCAGCAAGCGCATTGCCTCTTCGACGGAACATCCTGTCGCACTTCTTTTCATGGCTTTTCCGCATGGGTATATTTTTTGTACCTATATCACAAAATTCTGCCTTCTTCTCTTTTTATCCTTGCTGGGAGATATTCGTTTCTGCGCCATAAAAGTGGCGGCATACGTTTTCGATCATAAGGAAAAATGCATGAAGCTATATCACGCACCCGGTAGTTGCTCACAAGCGATTTGCATCGTCTTGCAGGAGACCGGATTGAATGTGGAAATCGTCAAGGTCGATGCCCGCAAGCATTTGCTGGAGGACAAGACCAGTTATTACGACCTTTCCGAGCTGGGCTACGTACCGCTCCTGCAACTGGACGACGGTACGCTTCTGCATGAAGGACCGGTCATTGCGCAGTATCTTGCCGATCAATGTCCTGAATCGGGATTGGTACCCGCTTACGGCACGATGGAACGCTACAGGTTGCTCGAATGGCTCAATTTTCTGACTTCTGAAGTGCATAAAGGCTTTATCCCGCTGCTCTATGCCGTGGCGGCGGGCAAGTGGGTCGATACCGCCAGGCCAAAACTTGAAAGCAGGTACGCGTGGATTGATCAACAGCTAGCCGGCAAGCAGTTTCTCCTCGGCGACACGTTCACGATCGCCGACGCCTATCTGTTCGCACTAACGGGCTGGGGTAGGGCCGCATGGATGAAGTCCGTATACAACGCGAACATTGACTTCAGTTCGCACCGTCACCTGCAAGCGTGGTACGAACGTGTCGGGGATAGGCCAACGGTCCAGCGCGTTCTAGGCGCGGACGGATTGCGAGGCAATTGAATTCGGCCATTAGCCTGAGATCGGGTGACGTTTTTTGAGGGTTATAAGACCTTTGCGCCATTTACTTCAGGTTCCATAATTTGCCCAGGAAATCAAGCCGGGACACGCGCGCAAACATGATTGCGCGTTGAAGTTTCGGCTTGATCAATCACGAAGCAGAGAAAGGAACAGAAGATGAGGCTTAAGAACAAGTCAGCTTTGATCACGGGCGGTACCAGTGGCATCGGTCTCGCGACTGCCAGGCTCTTCATTGCAGAAGGCGCCCGGGTAGCGGTGACGGGTCGCGATGTTGCCGCATTTGAGCGAGTGAAGGCCGAGCTCGGGGAGAACGCGCTGGTTCTCAAGGGCGATGTACGTTCGACCGGGGACATGCAGAGAATCGCCGCTGAGGTGAAAGAGCAGTTCGGCGGTCTGGATGTCGTGTTTGCCAACGCGGGTCGAGCTTTCCCGTCCGCACTCAACGACATCGACGAAGATCTCTATCACGAGATTATGGACATCAACGTCAAGGGCGTGGTGGTCACGCTTCAGGCAGTGCTGCCTGACTTGCGCGAGGGCTCTTCTGTCATTCTCAATACATCGTTCGTCGCACAGACCGGCAAGCATGGCATCTCGTTGACAGCGGCGGCGAAGGCGGCCGTACGATCGCTGGCCCGCAGTTGGTCCTACGAGTTTCTCGACCGAAAAATCCGCTTCAACGCAATCGCGCCCGGTGCGATGGACACGCCCCTGATCACCAAGTGGGGGATGTCCGATGAGTGGGTTCGCGACCGGAAGGCCGAGTTCGCCCAAGCGATTCCGGTGGGCTACATGGGCCAGGCCGAGGACATTGCTTACGCGGCGCTGTATCTCGCCAGCGACGAATCCTCCTACGTCGTTGGCACCGAACTTGTCGTCGACGGCGGTGCCTCGCAACTTTGAGGCTTCGGCTTCCTGTTCGGGAAGCCTCGACATTGTCTCGCTTCATCCACATCCCAATCACACGGCCGCCACGCTTTTCGACGTGGTGGTTCTTCAGTCTGGCCCGACCTGGCTGCGCGTGCAGAGAGGGCCGAATCACAAGGAGAACTTATCTTGACCAACGATAGCGAAAATAATCGCTCCGGCGAGCGACCGATCAGCGGGGGCTATTCCCGCCGCGAGGCGCTTAAGCTCGGAGGCCTCGCCACGCTCGGCACCCTCCTGGGAGGCGGAGCCCTGCTTGGCCGCGCCACTCCCGCTCTCGCGCAGGCGTCCAGTGCGGGGACGCTTTCCCCGGCCGATCCGCTCGACATCGTTATCGCGGTGTATCCCGGCGGAACACTTCTCGATTTTGCCGGCCCCAGTGAGGTCTTTCACCAGCTACCGAATACGAACATTCGCTATGCGAGCCTCAATGGTGGTTTCGTGACCCTCGAATATGGCGTCGAGTATGGCAAGACGGAACGACTGGCCGATATCGACAAGGCCGGCCTGATCCTGGTTCCGGGCGGGTCTGATTTGACGGCGCCGATGCAGCCGGAGTATCAAGCGCAGATCCGGCGTCTGGCTGACAGCGCCAAATATGTGACGTCGGTTTGCAACGGGTCGCTCGTGCTCGCGGCGACAGGCGTTCTCAAGGGTAAGCGAAGCGCCTGCCATTGGGCCTTCATCAATAAGTTGTCCGAATATGGCGCAATTCCCGTTCCGGATCGATTCGTAGAAGACGACAACGGCCGGTTCATGAGCGGCGGCGGCATTACGGCGGGCATCGACTTCGCGCTTCGCGTTGCCGGGAAGCTGCGCGGTCAACAGGCCGCCGAATTCGCGCAACTCGTGATCGAATATGATCCTGCCCCGCCGTACCATTCCGGTCATCCCAGAGATGCGCGGCCAGAAGTCATTGCGATGGTCGACAAGGAACTGCCGGGCGCATCCAAGGGTCTCGCACGAGTGCCAGGCGTTCGCTGAAACGCTTGCAGGCAATGTGCGCGAGGCCACTCCGTTGGCCTCGATGAAGGCCGTACCGACATTGTCTGCCTCGCCCGCCGAATTCGGTGCGGCACGCTCCAGTTCAAACCACGATCGGAAATCATTCAATGCGACAGACTCGTCTTTGTGCTGCTGCCCTTGCAGCCAGCCTTACTCTTTTCGCTTTTGCGGCACCTGCAACTGCAAGTGGCGTTCAGCGTCCGCCCGAAGCGGCAATCAAAGCCGAAAACGCACGATGGGCGGAAGCCTTCGCGCGAGGTGATTATGACGCAATAGGTCGCCTCTATACGGAAGATGGTGCGCTTTTACCGCCCGGTGGCGACCGGGTTACCGGACCTGGCGCGATCGCCCAATACTTCACCAAAGGTTATTCCGGATCGCAGCCTGACACCGTATCCTTCAGCAATTACGAGTTCTACGGTAACGATCGGATCGTGACTGAAGTCTCGGATGCCGATATCCGCGATCATGGTGGAAAGCTCAAATATCGCGGTAAGCAGATCCTCATCTTCCTGAAGCAGGGCGGCGCCTGGAAGTTGCATCGCGATATCTGGAATGATTACGCGCCCTTAAAATCTGACGGCGGTTGAGCGTCCGGCGAAATAGATCGTCATGTACCAAAGCGCCTATGGGGCAATGAGCGGTCAGACGGACGCCGGCCAGGCGGTGGGCCAAGCGGCCGTCGATCGATCAGCGCCCACTGCTTAGCCGGCTTTCGCGCCGGATCGATTGGGGCGGATGTCCGTGCAGTTTGACGAAAGCCCTCCGCATCCGCTCCGGATCGGTGAATCCCACAGCCAGAGCAATCTGTTCGATCGGTTCGCTGCCATCCTGCAGGCGCAGACGCGCAGCTTCAACCCGTAAGCGCTCGACCGCCTTAGCCGGCGTTTCACCCGTTTCCCGGCGAAACGCTCGCCCGAATTGTCGCAGACTGAGTCTCGCGGCATCGGCGAGTCGCTCGACAGGCAGCGCTTCAGCCAGATGTTCTCTGGCAAAATTCAGAGCGATGCGAATACGATCCGACTCCGGTTCCATTTGCGACATAGCGGAGAATTGGGATTGACCTCCAGGCCGGCGATATGGAACGACCAGATACCTGGCGACAGCGCGCGCAATGTCCACGCCCATATCTCTTTCGATCATGGCGAGCGCCAGGTCTATTCCGGCGGCGATGCCAGCCGACGTCCAGATACGACCGTCCGCTATGTAGATACTATCGCCCTCGACCCTGGTGCGAGGGAAGCGCGACTGCAATTGCGCAGCGTACCGCCAGTGCGTCGTTGCTCTCAGGCCGTCCAGCAAGCCGGTTTCCGCAAGCAAAAACGCCCCTGTACACACGCTTGCCACCCGTGAGGCTCTGGAGACCAATTTCCTGGCAGCGGCGATGTTCTCCGGTGTCTGCATCGGTTCGATATCGCCACCCACGAATATGACGGTGTCAAACGTGCGCCTGCCGATCGGCTTTGTCTCGATCGGCAGGCCCGCATTGCCGGGAACCGGCCCTCCGGGCTGCGAGATGACATGAAGATCATATGGAGTATGGCCAGCGGCTGTGGCCACCTGATTAAAAGCCGAAAGTGGTCCGGCAAGATCAAGCGCATCGTGGCCGTGACAAACGAAAAATCCAATTCGACGCATGGCGAAGTAGCTGACTGGAAATCCTCGAAGTGGCTTATTTTATAGAAAACCCTTAAATAACGCCATCTGGGGTTTTCTTGTTTGATATGGGCGGTGGCAGACCGCCGCCGAAGCGCTTCACGCCTCGCAGCCGAACATCGGCTGACGCCGCCGTCCCGGAACGACCCAAAGTCAACACACCTGGCTGCTCAAGCAGTCATTCCGATGCCGAATCGCAACCCGGCTTATCGAACAACGCGGCCAGCCCGCAGACCGACGAGTACATCCGGTAGCTGGAATGCCCAATCCCACGGGCATCGAAAACGCGCTGGTTCGTGTGCGGGTCGAGTATGTGCACGTAGGCATCGAAGGCCCGGCCACGGGCATAACGTGTCGCACCTTGTGCTTCGGCCGCGCATGACCGGTCCTGACCGTCTCCGTCCGGGGCGTTGTCTGCGGTCCCGAGGAGATAGATGATGTCCCGTTGCAGGTAACGCGCTTTCAATTCATTGATCGAATCCGGGCGCGGTGGATAGGCTGGGATGCCAGCTTCCAGACCGTAATTCCATTGATTGAATGCGCGGCACGAGGCTGCGTTGAAAGGCGCGAAGTCTCCGTTGGAATCGGGTCGCTCGTCGGTCAAATAAAGGTATGTCGCAGGATTGGCGACAACATACCTGAGATGGATCGGGGCGTCTCCAAGACCCGCTTCTCCTCGGCCAAGAACCGCGTAGTCCTGAACAAATTGTCCCCCGGCTGAATGTCCGGCAAGCACGATAGTCGTGAGGTTTGGAAATATCGTGCGATTCGCCAACCGGCGGAAAATCTCATCGACGATCTGAAACGAGCTGATTGCTGCCGCGTCCTGAGATGGCTTGCCTTCCTTCCAGTCATCTTCACCCCATCTGAGCATGTTGTCCGTCAGGTTGTGCGCGGCGACATCTCGCGCCGTCAAGAATTGAGGCGTGACGATGACCGTTCCGCGCGCTGCTGCTCCCGCCACTTCTGCAGCGTGTTCCCCCGAGCGAAGATCCCGGCGCGGCCAGCCAGGGATGACGACAACCGCACGGGTAACATCGTCTTGTGGCTGAGACCAGTCTCGCGATACCGCAATGGGCATTTCAAAGTCGCCTGACCGGGTGGAAATGACCAGCCGTCCTTTTTGCACGATCGGTACAGGGGTGTTCACGAGCTCGCGTTCAGTCATGACCTTGATGCCGGAAACGGGCGAAAGAGACTTGAGATTCCCGGCCGAGGCAATTGACGCCGATGCCGCAACTAGCAAGACCGGTAGAGAGCATGCGATACGGTGAAACCGGGACACGTGGGATCTCCTTTGGAGCGTTGTCGGCAGGCTGTGAATCCTCGATAGCGCCAGTGATATGTACGCCTGCATATCAGGAACGTGGGGCGCGCCCGTCCCGTTGACTTCGACGTTTGCGAGAAATGTAACGCACGCTTACTGCGTCAATCGATTGCCGGCGATCTACGAGTTCACGTCGAACGGCTGCTCATGGCCGGGCGTCGCCGGGTGCGTGGGGGCTCGCCCCCAGTATGCCCATCATGCTCAACGCATTGCGCTGCCCTTGATCCTCGAAGCAGTTGTTGAAGATCACATGCGTCTTCGCGGCGCGCGTCGCGATGCCGCGAATCGAACCCGCGAGTTCGCCGAGTTCGGCGTTGCTGTAGTCGTAGTTGAAGCGGTCCGCTGCCGAGGCGCCGGCGCCCGGGTTCCATGACGCGGTGTTGCGGCCATGCAGGCGCACCATCGCGAGTTGCGGATTCGTCGCCTCCCACACGGTATGAACGCGGTTCGTCACGTCGGGCGGCGCATCGACGATCACATGCACCAGTTGCCGCTCGCGCAGAAACGCGAGGGTCGACGGCGCGTGATGCTCGTCGAGCCAGGACTGATTGCGAAACTCGACGGCCACCGTATAGCCCGTCATGCGCGCCGCGCATTCGTCGACATGGGCGAGATCCTCCGGTGCGCGGGTGATCCACGGTGCGAACTGGAACAGCACGGCGCCGAGGCGCTGCGTGCGCCGCAAAGGCTCGAGCGCTTCGAGGTAGCGCCGCCATAACTCGTCGCGGATTTCCACAGGGAGATCGCGGTAGTAGAGGTTTTTCTTGCGCGTGGCGGAAGGGGAGCTGCCCAATGCCATCACGATGTCCTTCGGCAACACATCAGGCGAAGTCTGGTGTCCCGTGAACAGTCGGAACGACTTGAAATTGAACGTAAAACCGTCGGGGGTGCGCTCGGCCCATAGCTGGGCATTCGACTCCGACGGCATTGCGTAGTAGGCGGAGTCGACCTCGACGAGCGGGAACTGCGATGCATAGAAACGCAGTCGCGCTTCCGCAGTGCTGCAGCCGCGCGGATAGAAACGCTTGCAGGCGATCAGCGTTTTGTCGGTCCATCCGGCGGTGCCGCACTGAATGTTCATCGTCACCTCTGTCGTTCGCTTCTGATCTTGCAGCGCAAGTGCGCCCCCGGGCCGGCTAGGTGGGTTCGATATGCCCGCCCCAGTCCGCGAGTTCGCGGCGCAGCGCCGCGATGTCGAACGGCTTGGGCAGCAGTCGGACGCCGGGTATGGCCTCGCCGATATTGGCCTGCTCGCCATAGCCCGACATCAGCAGAATACGCAGATCCGGCTGCGTATGCCGCAGTGTGCGCGCGAGTGCGTCGCCGGACAGGCCCGGCAAGGTGACGTCGCTCAGCAGGATATCGTAACGATGCGCGGGCGCCAGTTCGAGCGCTTCCTCCGCGCTTGCCACCGCAGTGCATTGCAGTCCGAACGCCGCGAGCAGTTCGCCCATGGCTTCGCGCGACGGCGAGTCGTCCTCTACCAGCAACACGCGTGCGGGCACCCTGGCCGGCGCCGCCGCCAGCGCAGCGCGATGCGCGTTCAATACGCCACGTACCTTGCGCGCGAGATCGTCGCGACGATAGGGCTTGCTCAGCAGCGTGACACCGGGATCGAGCTTGCCGTGATGGAAGATCTCATCGCGCGTATAGCCGGAAGTGAAGAGCACCGGAACCGCGGGCAAACGCAATGCCGCACGCCGCGCCAACTCGACGCTCTTGACGCTGCCGGGCATGACGACGTCGGTGAACACCAGATCGAGGGGGACGTCGCTGTCGATGAACTCGAGCGCCGCGTCGCCATCCGCTGCGGTCAACACCTTGTAGCCGAGCTGCGCCAGCATTTCGACGGCGGTGAGCCGAACCTCCGCGTCGTCTTCGACCACGAGGACCGTCTCGCGTCCGCCGACCGTCGTCTCGCTCTGATCGGCGAACTCGCTGGTCTCCGCTTCGTGGCTGCGCGGGAAATAAAGCCGCACTATCGTGCCCTCGCCAACCACACTGTCGATCAGCGTATGACCGCCGCTCTGTTTGACAAAGCCGAACACCATGCTCAGGCCGAGGCCCGTGCCGTGACCGTTGGGCTTGGTGGTGAAAAACGGCTCGACGGCTCGCTCCAGCACTTCGGCCGGCATGCCGACACCGGTATCGGCGATCGAAAATACCAGGTACTCCCCAGCAGGGATATCGGCGTGGCGGGTGACGACGAGGTTCTCGGCGCAAACCGTGAGCGTGCCTTCGCCGCGCATGGCATCGCGGCCGTTGATCGCCAGATTCAGCAACGCGTTTTCGAGCTGGTTGCGATCGGCGAGGACGTTCCAGAGATCGGCGCCCAGCACCGTTTCGACGCGGATGGTTTCGCCCAGTGCGTGATGCAGCATCTCGCTCATGCCGCTGAGCAGCCGCCGCGGATTCAACACGGCGGGCGAGAGCGGCTGGCGCCGCGCGAAGGCGAGCAGGTGGGCGGCGAGTTGTGCGCCGCGTTTGACGGCCTGGCTGGCCGCGGCGATTCTGCGCTGCGTGGCGGGGTGGTCGTCGGCATCGGCGGCGAGCATCTGCAGGTTGCCGTTGATCACCTGCAGCACGTTGTTGAAGTCGTGCGCGACGCCGCCGGTCAGGCTGCCGATCGCTTCCATCTTCTGCGCCTGGCGCAGTTGCTCTTCGGCGAGCGCGCGTGCCGCTACAGCGTCGGTGACGCGTTGCTCGAGGGTTTCCGTGAGTTGGCGCAGCGCCTGCTCGGCGATCTTGCGTTCGTGAATGTCGATCAGCACGCCCGGAAAGCGATAGGGCGCGCCGCGGTCGTCGAATTCGCATTGGCCGTTTGCCTGCACCCAGATGTATTCGCCGTCCGGACGGCGGATGCGATATTCGGCCCGGTACGGCTTGCCGGTCTGCGTGGCCTCGCGCGTGAGACGACGCGCCTCGCCGAGATCGTCGGGATGAATCGCCGCGCCGGTCGCGCTGCGTGGGATGCCTCGCACGGCCTGCCCGGCGGCAACGCCGAAGGTGCGGGCGAAGCGCTCGTCGCCGGTGAGCGTGTCGGCTCTGACGTCCAGCACCCAGGTGCCGAGTACGGTGCCCGTGTTGAGCGCCAGTTGCAGACGTTCGTCGGTTTCGCGCAGCGCGGTCTCGGCGCGTTGCCGCGAGCGTTCCGTGAGGACGCGCCCGGTCGTTTCCACGACGACGGCGATCACGCCGGCCGGTGCGCCGCTGTCGTCGGCCACGGGGCTGTAGTGCAGATCCATCCACACGTCTTCGGGCTGGCCGTTGCGCAGCAGCACGAGCTCCTTGTCGCGATACGACAGCGTGCCGCCGGCCAGACAGGTGTCCATGACGTTCCGGTTGAACGAGGCAACCTCCGGCCAGCCCATTTCGACAGGACTACCCAGCAGGTAGGGATGCCGGCCGCCGGCGAACACCGCATAGGCGTCGTTGTAGACCATGTACCCCTGGCTGCCCCACAGCATCACGAGGGGCAGGGGCGAACCGAGTACGAATTGCACGGCGGCAATCAGACTTTGCTGCCATCTGTCGATGGGGCCCAGTTCGGTCGCGCTCCAGTCGAACGCCCGGATGCGTTCGGCCATTTCCCCTTTCCAGCCGGGGCACCCATGGTCTTCTGCCGTGAATGGCATGGTTTTGCTCCGCCGTTGTCACTTCGATGAGCGCGTTCGGGCCAGCCGGTCTTGCGTCACGCACAAGCCGGGCAGGGCAGAGGCACGCGCGGGGTAGGTGCGTGGCAAGCCACGGCAAACGCTCGGGGACGGCAAATGATTGTAGGTCACAACCACCGCCTGGTAACGCGCCAGGCGTTGCGGTGGGGGTTTGCACGGATGAAGAGGCGAGTCTTGTGGCACAGCGTGGTCACTCCAGCGGGACGGTCATGAGGCGATGACAGCCTGCCGGTAGCAATCCGCGTTCCCGGACGGCCAATCCACAGGCACACGCGCAGCTGCGCGAGCGCGGCAGGTTGTTTGTGGCTTCAGGCTGTGGCATGGTGGTCGGCTAACGATCAGACGATAGTCTTCTGGACCTCTCCACCATGCCGAAGAAAAACGCCAGCCGTACTGGACTTCCCAAACCGGGCGAGCGGCTGGATCTGCTGACCGCGCGCCGCAACGCCAGGATGGCGCGCTCGGCGCATGCTTATGTGCGCGGCAACACCGCCAAGTTTTACGAATGGCTCGACGGCATGGAGAGTCACACGCTGCCGGAAGGGCCCGCGGTATGGATCTGTGGCGACTGCCATGCCGGCAACATCGGGCCGATGGCGAATGCGCAAGGCCGCGTGGAAATCCAGATTCGCGATCTGGATCAGACGGTGATCGGCAATCCGGCGCACGATCTGATCCGGTTGGGCCTTTCGCTTGCCACCGCCGCGCGCGGCTCGGATCTGCCGGGCGTCACCACGGTTCGCATGATGGAGGCGTTGGCGGACGGCTACGAACGGGCCTTCGACGACACCTCGGATCACACCGACATTCAGGCCGAGAAGCCCGAAGCGGTGCGCGTCGTCATGAAGGAGGCTTTGCGGCGCTCGTGGCAGCACCTGGCCGAAGAACGCATCGAGGATATCGAGCCGCACATTCCGCTTGGCAAGCGCTTCTGGCCGTTGTCGAAAAGCGAACGCAGGGAAATCGACGCGCTGTTCGAGAAGCGCACGGTGGCGCGCCTCGCGACCGAGTTGCGTTCGGAGGACGAAGCGGCCAAGGTCGCCGTGCTCGATGCAGCGTATTGGGTGAAGGGCTGCAGTTCGCTGGGACGCTTGCGCTACGCAGTGCTGCTCGACGTCGACGGTGCGGCGCTGGACGGCGACGACCTGTGCCTGATCGACATCAAGGAAGCGGCGCAGGCGGCCGCGCCGCGCTACGCGGGCGTGCGCATGCCGCGCGACAACGCGCAGCGGGTGGTGGAGGGCGCGCGTCATCTCGCGCCGTTTCTCGGCGACCGGATGCGTGCGGCGCGGCTTGCCGAACGGTCGGTGGTGATTCGCGAACTGCTGCCGCAAGACATGAAGCTGACCATCGAGCAACTGACCCGCGACGAAGCGATGAAGGCGGCGCGTTTCCTGGCGCTCGTGGTGGGCAAAGCGCATGCGCGCCAGATGGACGATATCGAGCGCAAGGCCTGGCTCGGCGAGCTGCGGCGCAGCCGCAGCAAGACGATCGACGCGCCGCCGTGGCTCTGGAAGAGTATCGTCGAGCTGGTGAGCGGCCATGAGGCGGGCTACCTCGAACATTGCCGGCGTTACTCGCTCGATGCCGGCGCGTGATAGAGTGCGGCCGGCCTGCCGCCGGCAGGAGACCGTGGGTCGACCTCCGTAAAAAAAGTTCTCATAGCTGTAAGAACAGGCGCTTTGAACCGACTAATCCCGACTGCTTGTGCGCGGCACAACTGTTGGGCGTGTCCGACGGGGGTACCAGGCACGAAGCTGGGTGCTGGACAATCCACTGCGTCGCGCGGTGCAAGGCTGACTTGAGTATGAGTATGGATATCGATTTTGGCTGCACGATGTGCGGCAATTGCTGCCACGATCTGCGTTTGCCGTTGACGGTTGCAGAAGCACTCGCCTGGCTTGGTCGTGGTAACGAGGTGCAGATTCTCTGCGAGGCCTTGCCCTGGCCTGAGGAACCCGCTGCGGACAATCTGCAGGCGGCACATAAACGCCGCCGTTCGTTTGCAGCGATGAGCGGCAGCTTGCCCACGCGGATCGTGGTGATCCTGACGGGGGCGTTTGCCGGAGCGTGTCCGAATCTGCAAGCGGACATGCGCTGTCGTATCTACGAGGAGCGGCCTTTCGTCTGCCGTATCTATCCGGCCGAAATCAATCCGTTTATCCAGCTGGAGCCTGCCAATAAGGGCTGTCCGCCGGAGGCATGGACGCCTGGGCTCGCGCCGCTGATGCGGGCCGGGCAACTGGTGGATGCGACGACCGTGGATCTGATCGCGCGGTCGCGTGCCGCCGATGCGGCGGATGTGCCAGTCAAGCAGCGGCTGTGTGCGTTGCTTGGTATTGATGTGGCTGCGTTGGCGAATGAAGGATTCGTTGTGCATTCGCCGTCGCGTGAGGCGTTGCTGGCGGCGCTGCGGGAGGTGAGTGCGGTGGTGGGTTCGGGAGATGCGTCAGCTGAGGACGCGTCGCCGTCTGCTGCGGCACCTGTCTGGCGTTTTGTTTCAAACCGCCGGGCGACGGTGGATGCACTCGTGTCGGTGGGGGCGCTTGGCGATTGCGTCGATGGTGGGGGTGAGGCGGCGTTTGAATATCTTGGGTTCTTTCCGGCTGTGGGTTAGTTTTGGTCGGGCAAGCTGCACGGCGTGGGGACGCATGATGATTTTCGTTCTACGTCAGGGACTTGGGAGGCGTACAGCTAGGTTGTCCACAGCGTTGTGAACAGTTTCTGTGGACAAGTTAGTTTTGTCAGGCGCCAGTTCCACAAAATCTGTCCCGTTCGAATTCAACAGCGCAACAGTTGGCACGCGGCCTCCGGTTGGTTGTTGAGACTGTCATCCGGGCATGGAGCGCGTGACGGGCGATCGCATCAGGGGCATGACCATTCCGGCGCTCGAGCACAAGGGCTTAGGACCATCTGCTACTCGTCGCGTCCAGGTTCGGGGCAAGCCGCCATATCCGGCTTGTTGAACTCTAACAATTCAGCGACTTTCTTTTCCAGACTTCCATAAACCGACCCACGCAACGGGGTGCGTCCCGTTGCCTGCTTGATCCCGGCGGAGGAGAGAAAGAGCGTCGGGCTTACGTCATCTTCCCAGCGGGGAATGACGGGTGACCTGCCAATACTTCGGTTGCAGTTAATCCTTCGTCGTTCGAGGAGCGCCTCAACAACGTCTTTGACGAAATGTTCGTCGGCCTGGCTGAATGGCCCCATAACGCTTTCCGGTTTCTAAAACGGGCGAGTATGGAGTCGTTTTCCGGCATGCATCTTGAAATCACGAGTACCGTTTGTGCGGAGGCTGCCATGCCTGACTCAACGGACAGCGCGCGAATCGGTGCTAGAGGAGGTGTGATGTAAAGTATTGTTGCTGTCCGATTTATAGATGGCACTACTAACAAGTATGTGATCAAATTACCTGTCGATCCATGAACATGGACAGGCAGGAACAGAGGCTGCGACCTCGCCATGGTTGACCTGAAAAGCAGTGGGCCGACCCTGTTTGCCGTTGGCGGATAGCACTCGGTTTGCGTCCGCCTAACTTAAAAATTTCCCCCAAGTCCTGTTGTACACCCGTCGTCCCATAGGCTGACATCAGATCTGGAAATCTTGTAGCACGTCGTGCTACATGCTACAATTTTTAGCGTGGTGGTAGAAGTAGGCATGATCAAGTCGTTCAGGCACAAGGGTGTACAGAGGTTTTACGAGACCGGGTCAAAAGCAGGTATCCAGGCAGCTCACGCAGCGAAGCTCAACCGTCAGCTGACGGTGCTCGATATTGCGAAGACCCCGGACGACATCAAGAGGTTCGGATGGAACCTCCATCCCCTGGCGGGTACCCAGACGGGTCGCTGGTCGATATGGGTCAGCGGAAACTGGAGACTGACGTTCGAGTTTGAAGGTATTGACGTGATCCTGGTTGACTACCAGGACTACCACTGATGAAGCCCAACTTCGATCGTGTTGGGAAACCATTCGCTTGATGCATTTATCTGATAATAGAGTTATGTCCAAGATGTTTAATCCAGCGCACCCTGGTGCGCTCCTGCGCGAAGATATTCTGCCTTCGCTGCATCTCAGTGTCACGGAGGCGGCGGCGCAGCTTGGCGTCGCCCGCACCACTTTTTCCCGTCTGCTGAACGAGCGGATTGGCGTATCGCCCGAGATGGCCTTGCGGCTGGAGGCGTGGCTGGGTGTCGAGAACGGTAACAACGCGGATTTCTGGCTGGCGCTGCAGACAGCGCATGACCTGTGGCACGCACGCAAGCATGCTCCGAAGAAGGTCAAGCCTGTGGTTGCTGGTGTGGCTGCATAGGCAGTTAGCCACGAACCACGGGGTATGCGACGGCGTTTCTGGCGGGGACTAGCGGACCAAAAACCAGCGGTAACTTCGTGGCCTGAGCAACGCGTTGCCGATGCTCGACGCGGCAAACAGGAGCCGAAGCTCAACCGCCACCTCCGCACACGCATGCCCAAAACACACGTGTGCGATCCAAAACGCTCTACCGCCTCACCCCTTAATTCGACAAAGACACATACGGCGACGTCAACGGCGCCGGCGGGAACGGCTGCAGCCCGCTCTGCTTGGTAAAGCTATACCGCACATAAACGGCAGCCAGCCATTCCCGATACTGATATGCGTTGCCGAGCGAAGCGGTCGCGCCCACCGCGAGTTGCGGCGCCAGTTGATACTCACCCACCGCGCTAAACGAGTACGCAATGCCGGTCTTACTCTGGCTTGGGTAGATCGCGTTGCTGTCGAGCGTGGTCGTGGTGATGCTGTTCATGTTGTCAGCCGCTGCCGTCTGGGCGCTCGTGCTCGTCGGAAAATATGGCGAGGAGTTCAGCCGGTAATGCTGCACGCCGATCGACCCCTTGAGATCGTAGGTGAACTCTCCGTTGCGGCCCATGTATTCAACAGGCAGGTTCAGGATCACATACTGCTGCGGACTGAAGTAGCCGCCCTGGCCATACGTGAAGTAGGACAGGTTTTTGTCGTAGCGCATCAGCGTCGTGTTGACGCCGATCGTCAAGGTCTGGTCAGCGTCCTTATAGACGCGCGTGTAGACGCCGCCGCCGCCTTTACCCGCGTAGTTGCTCTCGACGTTGCTGCCTTCGAGATACTGGAAGGATCCGTTCACGTACAGGCCGCTCGTGCCATCGTCCCAGGAGAGGCTGCCCAGCGCCCCGCTCGACGTGACACCGCCCCATTGGAGATTCTGGCCCGAATCCTTGGCGCCGGCGTAGGAGAGCAGGCTATCGGTGACCGCGCGCCGTGCCACGGCGAGTGTGTAGGACACCTTGTCGGTGATGCCGCCGTCATACTCCAGGCCGCCGACGATGTTCTCGACCGGAAAGCCGATCGGCGTGGTGCCCACGTCGGCCTTGAAGCTGCGGGTTTCATAGCCGACCGACAAGCCGACGCCACTGGCGGTTTGCGAGCCGAACCTGTTCGTCGCGCTGGTCACTGGCGTCGAAGCGGTGGTGTCGCCCGGCGTATACGGCGCGAGCCCCGAGCCGAAGCGCGCGAGGGTCGAGAGCTGGCTGCTCGCGGTGCCCGCATCGAGCGTCACCGGTGTGGCCGTGACGACGACGTGGCCGTTGCCGGCCTGGATGCGTCCCTGGACCGGCGCTTCGATATCGGTCAACTGCGACAGACCGTCTTCGCCTGCGCGATTGCGGAACACAATGCCGCCGGACACGGTACTTGTCTGCTCGCGATTGACCTGCGCCAGTTCTTCCGCGACACCGAGCGTCTGCGCGTTGGCGACGTTGGCCGGCGCGGGTGCATAGCTGCCGTTGCTGTTGCCGGCCGGTGCGGTTTGCGTCGCGGGCACGGGCGGGTAGTAGGGCTGCGCGTAGCCTGCCGGCGGTTGCGGAATGTACGGTTGTTGCGGGTAGTAGCCTTGATTGCCGTAGTTCTGCTGGGCATACGCTTGCTGGCCGTATGCCGGTTGCCCGTACGCCTGCTGCTGCGGAGGATACGGCTGCGGCGCATAGGCCTGCTGCTGCGGGTAAGGCTGCCCGTACCCCTGCTGTTGCGGATACGGTTGCTGACCATAGTACGGCTGCTGCGCATAGCCTTGTTGCTGCCCATACGGTGCCTGCGCGTACGCCTGCCCCGCGCCGTTCGCCGTGCGCGTGGCAGTCTGGTTGCGGGCCGTCGTCTGCTTCTTGCCGGTCTTGCGCTGATTACCTGGCAGTGCTGGATAGCTACCCTGCTGCGGCGCCGCTTGCGCATACGCATTGGCTTGCGCCTCACGCGCAGCCGGCGACATGGGCCACGGCGTGGACACATACGGCGCTGGTGCCCCGTAGGGCGCCCCTGCTTGTGGATAGGGCGCGTTGTAAGGCTGCGGATAAGCTTGCTGATAAGGCTGCGGCTGAACCGGCGGCTGCCCCTGGCCAGGATACGGCTGCAACGGCGCGGCAGCGGGGACACCGGTCTGGCTCGATCCATAGTTGTCCGGACCATAGCCGCCCGCGCCGTTGCTGGAACTCGGCATGCCGGACGGATTGGCTGGCGCGACAGAGGGCTGCACGTACGGCGCCGTGTAGGGCGCCACATACGGCGACGGCTGTTGGGGCGGCGGATAGGTCGGCACGGTCTGCGTCGGAAAGGATGACTGCGAGTACGGGGACGCTGCGGGCGCGGCAGAGGGCATCGTTACGGTGGCGCTGAACCCGCCGTTGATGCGGGGCGCGACGCCTGCGCCGGTGGCGTCGGCTGGTACATCGATAGCGGTTTTTCCCTCGAACGGATTGGTGCCGGGCAGCGGCGTCGCGCCGATCCTGCGCATCGCCACTTCCCAGCCGCGCGGCACATTGCTGGCCGAACCGGCGCGCGGGCCGCCGCTCGTCACCGGCGTATTGGCGGCGATCAGCGAGCGCTGCAGATACTCCGACGCGAGCGTGAGCTTGCCTTCGGCGCGGTACATGCGGCCCACGGCGGCGAGCACCGCGGGATCGTCCGGCGCCGTATTGAGCGCCTGAGTGGCAAGCGATTCGGCATAACGGAAGTCCTTCGCCCCGGTCGCAGCAGGGATGGCCGCGAGCATCAGGCTCAGGTCGTCGGGACGGCGCGTGAGCGCCACGCGGTAACTGGCGAGCGCGTTGCGGTCGTCGCCTGCGGACGAATAGAGGCGCCCAAGCGCGGCCTGCAGATCGGCATTGTCGGGCATCGCGGCGAGCCACGGCGCGATCACATCGTAGGCGCTCGCGAGGTCGCCGCGCTGGCGCACGGCGTCGCACTGCCGCACCACGATGGCCAGATTCAGATTGCCGAAATCGGTACGCTGCTCCGGAGTCAGTTGCGTCGCGGCAAGCTGCCGCATCACCGTGCCCAGTTCGGCATCCTGATGACTGGCGAGCAGGATGCCGGCATATTGCAGCAGCAGATCCGTATTGCCGGGCGCGGCGTTCATTGCGCTGCGCACGAGCCACAGCGCGCGGCCCGGGTCGCCCGCCTGCTGGTAAGCCGACGCCACCACGCCGATCAGTTCCGGGTTGCCGGCTGCCACCGGCTCCGTGGCCGAGAGCGTGGCGAACGCCTGCTGGGTCTGCCCGCTTTTCGCCATCTGGATAGCGAGGCTGGCCTGCTGATGCACCCATAGGCGGTGCTGCAAGGTGGCCATCGCGTCGGTGCGTTGGGCGGCCGGAATGCGGTCCAGTTGCGCGAGCCCGGCCGACCAGTCCTGGGTTTCCGCCGACAACAACGCGCTCGCATAGAGCGCATCGGTCATATCGGGGTGGGCCGCCAGCAAGCCGTCCATCATGCTGCGCGCGTTGCCGATAGCGCCCTGGCGCACATAGATGCGCGCCAGGTCGAGGCGCAGCCACGGATCGTCAGGATTGCTGAGCAGCGCATCTTCGAACAGGCTGCGCGCCGCACCCAGATCGCCGCGCGCTTCCGCGGCGCGCGCCTGGGCGGCCTGCGCTTCGCCGCGCAGGCGGTCGATGCCGCCCGCTTTCGACTGCTGTTCGGCGTTGAGCTGATTGGCAAACTGCAGCGCTTCGTCGCCGCGTCCCTGGGCAGCCAGCGCGCCGACCAGGCCGCGAATCGCGTCGGGATTGTCGGCCTGGCGGCGCAGCGCCATCCGGTAGGCCTGCTCCGCGCCAACCGGGTCGCCGTTGTTCAGCAGCATCTCGCCGAGCAGCACCTGCGCGGTGACGTCGGACGGATTGATGGCAATCGCGCGCTCGAACAGCGACTTGGCCTTGGCGAATTCGCCGTTGCTGCGCGCGCCGATGGCGTCGCTCGTATAGGTCCAGTAAGTCGCGCTCAACAGCGCGTCTTTCCAGCGCGCCGGATTGGCGCCGCGCGAGGCACGCTCCAGGTAGTCGCGGGCTTCGGAGAAATGCTCCTGCTTGAGCGCGGCGATGCCCATGCCGCCAAGCGCGTCGCCGTCGTTCGGGCTCGAGGTCAGTACCGAGGAGAACTTCGCGCGTGCCGTGGCGAGATCGCCGCGGTCGAGCGCCGCAAAGCCGTCGGCGATCGTGCGGCCGCGTGCATCGACGGCAGCATTTTGCTGGGCCCGTTCGCGGGCGGCGGCGTCCTGCTGCACCATTGAATCAGAGCGCGCCTTGACCGCCGCATCGTCAGGCACGAGCTGCAGGTAGCTCTGATAGAGCGGGGCGTCGGAGGCTCGGGCATCGAGCCACAGCAGCGCCTGCCGCCAGCTCTTGCGCGCGGCGGCGCCCACTGCGCTGTCGCCCGAGAGCTTCGCGAGCTGGGCAATGCCCTCGCGGCGCGTCACGTCGCGATAGGTCAGGTGCTGGGCGTAAGCGAGTGCATAGCGCGGGTCGTCCGGATTCTGCTGCGCGAGTTGCTGCAGACCGCGCCGTGCCTGGTCCCAACCCTGCGGTGTAGCGGCGAGTGCCTGGTAGTACTCAAGTTGCAGTTCGGGCGTGGCGGGCTTGCCTTCGAGCGCACGCTGATACTGCTGCACCGCGCTCGCGCTCTGGCCGCTTTGCTGCAGGCGCCGCGCGTCGTTGACGGTCTGGTCGCGCAGGCTGCTTTCGCCGAGGCGCCGCCCGAGTTCGTCGATGTTCGGATAGCTCGGCGCGACTTCCCGCAGGCGCGCCAGATACTGTTGCGCGCCGCTGCCGTCCTTGCGGTCGGCGAGCACCATGCCCATGCCGAACAATGCATCGGGCTGCTTCGGATCGATGCGCAACACCTTCTGCCAGGCCTGCTCGGCGAGGTCGCCACGGTGATGGGTTTGCCAGTACTTGCCCTGGTCGATCAGCACGTTGAGCGGATCGGACGACGCCTGGGCAAAGACGGCGGTGGGCAGCGTCGCGATCGAGACGCTAACGAGGCTCAGCGCCAGCGCGAGGGCGCTCAATCGCATGTGTTTCTCCAGCTCGGCACAAGCCGGCCGGCATCGTCGAAGCGATAGCGGCCGTCGATGAATCCGGTGCCGAACAAGCCCAGCACACGATCGTAATAGACAGGCTCGTGGCCCGCGACGGGGTTGTCGAGCGCCGCCAGATGCGTACGCGCAAGCCCCAGGTCGCGCTCGTCGCCGAGCGTCTTGAAGTAAGGCGCGAGCGCGCCCCAGTAGCTGAGCGGCCCTTCACCGCTCACGACGCCGGTGGTCGCCGCGACCTTCTCGGGCGGAAAGCCCGCCTCGGTGACCTGGAGGCGCATGCCGCCGAGCGCCGCGAGCCAGGGTTTGGCCAACGGATCGCCAGGCGCGGCCATGCCGGCCCACAGGTACGCGCGGACGGCGTCGTAGCTGCCGGTGTCGCCGGTTTTCGGATCGACCACGAACTGGCCGGCCCGCCACGCGGCCCAGTCGGGCACGAAGCCGCGCGGCGCGGTGGTTTTGACGAGCTGATAGGCGTTGTCGGCCAGTTTGCTCCACGGGCCGCCGGGCTGCGCCTTGGCCAGCGCGCGCAGCACCGGCAGCGGCAGATAGCTGGGATTCAGGCGCGTCACGTCGCCGGTCTGAAAGCCCTGTGGACCAGGCAGCAGCATCGGTCCGAGACCGGACAGGCTGACCACTTCCTTGCTGGCGATCTGTCTGGCGAGCGCTTCGCCGAGCGTCGTGTAATGGCTGTCGTTCCAGAGGTGTCCTGCCTGCAGTAGATCGTAGGCGATCCACAGGTCGGAGTCCGATGCGGAATTTGGATCGAGCACGCCATACGAGCCATCCGGTTTTTTGCCCCATTGCCACGAAGGCAGACGCACATCGTTCGCATCGAACTGGTTGCTGGCGAGGTTGGTGCGGGTCCAGTCGAGCAGGCGATCGAACGTGGCGCGATCGTTCGCGACCAGCGCGAAGAACATGCCGTACGACTGGCCTTCGGAGGTGGTCTGCTGGGTGGGCGTCGAATAGTCGATCACGCGCCCGTCGGCCTGCACGAAACGTTGCACGAAGGTCCGGTAAGCGGGCCAGTCGCATTGAGCCGCGCTCGCAGCCGCAGCGGTGGAGGCTGTAGCGGCCGCAGCGGCATCCGGCACGACGCAGGTCACGGACGCAAGCAGGCCCAAGGCAAGCGCAACGGGTGCCGTGGTTAGTTTGGCCGGCATCTCAATCCCTCAGGCGGCGCGCGGCGATCGAACGCAGCGCACGGTAAAACAGCGCTGCGATGATCAGCGCGGCGAAGATGCCGCCCAGCAGCAGCAGGAGCGGATGCGACGACAGGGCCCAGCGCAGGTACTCCTGCGGCGACAGATGGCCGATGTAGTACGCGGTGCCGTTCGAGGTAATCGTGACGCTGCGGCCATGGATCACGGCCATCGCGCCTTGGATCTGCGGCAGCACGTCGGCGTCGAGCAGGGCCGAGCTCAGGTCGGCATCCGACTGGCCGGCGGCGCTGACGAACGCCACGGCGCTGCGCTCTTTCTGCAGCGGCGATTCGAAGCCGGTCAACAGCGCCGCGCCGTTCGAACTGACGAGCGACAGGTCGGCGCGCGCCGGTGCGCGTTCGACGCCGCGTTCGCCGTGCCACCAGTCTTCCAGCTTGAAGACGATGTCCGACAGTTCGAACGTGCGCGAGTCGCCGTCGCTCGAGAACGGCATCGATTTGGCCCAGCGCTGCAACAGCGGCTGACGGCCAGGGGCGCCGAAAATCATCAGGTCCTTGTTGGCGAGCTGGTCGACCTGGTCGGCGGTGGTCACGGTCACGCCGGTGGCGGGATAACCGGTCGAGGCGCCCATGCGGCCCATCTCGAGCAGGTACAGGCTGTAGTCGCTCGAATCCGCGTCGTTCGGCAGGACCACGGCGGTCTCGGAGAGGTCCGCCATCCGCGTGAACGGGAAGCCGCTATTGGCGAACGCCGCCAGATCGGGCAAGGCCATGTAGTGCGGGAACGACGACAGATCGATGGTCGAATTCGGATCGATCGAGCCGACCACGTTCTCGAGCAGGCGGCCGTGGCATTCGCCGGTGTCCGGAATGTCGTAATAGAAGTGCAGGCGCAACTGCGCCCGCGGCGTCAGCAGCAGCGGCGGGATGTGGACGGTGCGGCGGGCATCGGCGGTTTTATCCGGCAGGATGGTGCTGAAATAACGGCCGAGGTCGAACATCGAGGCGGGCTTGGCCGGAATCGGCAGCGACTGGACGAAGCCGTCGTTGATGCTGATGTTCAGCGACGAGCGGTCCGGCTTCGGTCGCACGGTGTAGCGATAGCGCAGGTCGATCGGCGCACCGCTGGTGTGCCACATGAACAGGTCGGGCGGCACGCGCAGATTGACGCGCACGGCGTCGGCATCGTAGCCGGAGACGGTGAGATCGCGCGCCTCGGCCAGTTCGCCAAAGCGCACGGGGCGGTTAGTGGGCAGCCAGTTCGGCGCGTCGTACGGCGCGCGCGGGGCCAGCTCGTTCAGTTGCGTGATCGTCGCGCTTTCGCCGGAGAGCACGCTCTGGCCGACGCCGAGTGCTTTCGCCGCGGTCTTCAGTTCGGCTTCGTTACGCCCGAGCACCAGCAGCAGTTTGCCGCGCGCCGGCGCTTGCCGGTCCACCACCGCAATGGTCGGTCCGGAGATGGCGGGAATCGCCACGCCGGCCGGCCGCTGATCCGCGGTGGCAAACACCACGGCATTGCCCGACAGCGGCGCTTCGTCGAGCTGGGCGGGGAACAGCGCGCCGCGATAGCCGGCCAGCGCGCCGAACCACGACGCCACAATGCCGGCCGCTTCCAGCGTTTCCGCACCCGGTTTGGATGGGAGTACGAACGGTAGTTCGAGGCGCCGCACGTCGCGGCGATCGAAGAACGGCTGCGGCAGTGCGGCCAGATCCGGCTTGCTGGTCAGCGACGCGTAGGTCAGATCGAGCGAGCTCGCATTGCTGACGGTGGCCCATAACGACGAATTGGCCGGGTCTTCGCATTGCTGCGTGTAGTGGCCGATCAACTGCACGTTCAGGTGATTGAATTCGGTGATGAAGCGCGGATCGATCGAGACATCGCGCGCCACCAGCATGCCGGCCTGTTCGTGCGGCACCGGTAGCGTGGCCGCGACTTCGCCGTTGACCAGCACCTTCAGCTGCGAGATGGCCGGCAGCAGGGCGGGCGAGTAGCTATAGATCAGATGCAGGACCGCACCGGTCACCACTTCGTCGTTGCGTACCGAGAAGGCGATGCCGTTCTGGCCGTCGGTGCCGCGCAACTGCAGCGGATCGAGCGCTCCGAAGTCGGCGAAGGTCAGCGTCTGACGGCGGCCGCCCGGCACCAGGGTGCCGGGTTCGGCGGTGGTCGGCGTCTTGATGCCGAGCGCTTTCACCGACGAGGCGGCGAGCGCCGGGGTCGGCGTCGCGAGCACAGGTTGGACGATCGCGTTGGGATCGAACGGTACGGCGGCGCTCGGCGCCGGCACGTTGCCCACGCCGGTGGCGTCCGGCGTACCCGGCGGCGCGGCGACGCGCGCCGAACTGGCGACGAGCCCGGCCGCCGATGCCAGCGGCGCCGCGAAGGCGGTCTGCAATGCCAGCCAGCAGGCGAGTCCGCGAACGAGGCGGCGCGAACGCAAGCGCGTTGCCCATCCCGTCATGCCGCGCCCGCTTTGCAAGTGTTGAGTCGTTGTCCGCGCAATCCCTTTACCCATAAGTCAGTCTTTTTTCGTTTTCAGCTTTTTGACGTCGATTGGGCGGCTTCGCATCGAGCCGCGCAGGTCTTCGTAAAGATGTTCGAAGAGGCCGGCAATCCCGCGCACGCCGACCAGCAACACGTGTGACAGTCCGCGCAGCGGCGTATCCTGCTGGCGTCCTTCGGCCCAGCCCATCCAGGCGTCGGCACGCGCGAAGGTGGACTTGACGAACTCGTACTCCTGCTCGCGCGACATCTGATCGAAGCGCAAGCCGACCCGCCCGGGCGCCGTGAAGCCGACCGTGGCGGCGAACGCATATTCTTCGTCGCCGCGAAACAGGGAGACGGTCACGCGCTCGTGCATCGGCACCTGGATGCTGTTGGGCAACTCCACGCCGACACCGCCTTCCGAGTAGTCGATGGTCTGGCAGGCCAGCGTGCGGCCCGTCGAGAATTTCAGCATCACCGGCATTTTCATCGCCACGCGATGCACGGCGCGAATCTGCCGGCGCTCGCTTGCCGCGGCCACGCTCGCGCCGAGAATCAGCATGTTGTAGCCGGTCCACGCCAGATTGAGGAGGGTGGTCTGCACTTCGCTGCGCACGCCAAAGTTCAGATAGATATGCACGAGACCGGTGACGAAGCCGACCAGGTTCAGCAGCAGCAGGAACAGGTAGGGGCGCGAGATGGCCCAGTCGAAATAGTTCTTCTCGATCTGGCCGCCCTTGGCCGTCACGTTGAATTTGCCGAGCTTCGGGTTGATCAGCGCGAGCAGGGTCGGGGCGGTGATGTACGAGGCCAGCACCGATTCGTAGACCTCGGCCCAGAACGAATGGCGGAACAGGCGCTGCATGCGCGAGTTGGTGATGCTCGCATGCATCATGTGCGGCATCGCGTAGATGGCGATCGTGCTGGCCGCCGCTTCGATCACGTGCGCGCCGAAGAACAGGAACGACAGCGGCGCGGTCAGGAACACGAGACGCGGCACGCCGTAGAAGAAGTGCATCATCGCGTTCAGGTAGCACAGCCGCTGGCCGAGCTTGAGGCCCTTGCCGGTCAGTGGATTGTCGATCCGGAAGATCTGCGTCATGCCGCGCGCCCAGCGAATCCGCTGGCCGATGTGACCTGACAGACTTTCGGTGGCGAGGCCTGCCGCCTGGGCAATCGCGAGATAGGCCGTGGTGTAGCCGAGCCGGTGCAGCTTCAACGCGGTGTGCGCGTCTTCGGTGACTGTCTCGACGGCGATGCCGCCGATTTCCTCGACCATCGAGCGGCGCAGCAGCGCGCACGAGCCGCAGAAGAAGGTGGCGTTCCACAGGTCGTTGCCGTCCTGCACGAGGCCGTAAAACAGCTCGCCTTCGTTCGGGACTTTACGGAAGGTGCCGAGATTGCGCTCGAACGGATCGGCCGAAAAGAAATGGTGCGGCGTTTGCAGCATCGACAGCAGCTTGTCGCGCAGGAACCAGCCGAGGCCGATCTGCAGGAACGAGCGGGTCGGAATGTGATCGCAGTCGAAGATCGCGAGGAATTCGCCGCTGGTGATCTTCAGCGCTTCATTGATGTTGCCGGCCTTGGCGTGGCGGTTGTGCGTGCGGATGGTCCAGTGGACGCCCACCTCCTCGCAGAACGCCTTGAACTCCGGACGGCGGCCATCGTCCAGCACGTGGATGGATAGCTTGTCCGCCGGGTAGTCGAGTGCGAGCGCTGCGTAGATGGTCGGCTTGACCACCGAGAGCGGCTCGTTATACGTCGGGATGAACACGTCGACGGTCGGCCAGGCGCTGCGATCGGCCGGCAGCGGCATCGGCTCGCGCTTGAGCGGCCAGGCGGTCTGGAAGTAGCCGAGCATCAGCACGACCGTCGAATAGACCTCGGCCGAGACCAGCAGCAAACCCCATACCGCGTCGAGCGGATGCTCCCAGTAAGTCGTGGCGGTCAGACGCCAGAACATATAGCGGCCCGAAGCGACCACCGACAGCATGATCATCACGAGCGTCGCATAGCGGCCCTGCAGACGGCGAAACAGCAGGGCGCAGATGAAGCAGCAGGTGGCGAAGGTCAGTTGCTCGTAAAACGCCAGCGGCACCGTAAATACGAAGTACAGGATCACCAGCGCAAACAGCGTGAGGCACACCACGACCGGCGTGCTGCTCCAGAAGCGGGCGTCGACGAAGCGCTCGAGCCGGGAGGGCTCGACAGCAGGTTCCGTACTCCGTGCTTGCGGTGTGCTCATGCGACACTCCCCGGCGAAACAGCAATCGAGTCGACCCGCGACATCAGCCATTGGCTGCACGCGCGGAAATCGGCGGCAGCCTGGCTGAGCGGATCGTAGTGGATCAGCGTGGTATCGCAGGCAAGCGACTCGCTGACCCCTTCGTCCTGGTGAATCACCCCAGGGAACAGCTTCTCGCCGAGCAGATGGCGCAGCACCTTGAGGACGTCCTTGGTCAACTGGCGCGACTGGTCCACCTGGTTGACCACGTAACCCACGCCGCCGAAGTCGGGACGCGGCGCGGCATATGCGTCGATCATCCGCTCCATTTGCGGAATCGCTGCATAAGAGGCGGCGTCCGCGAGCACCACGTTCAGCGCGAAGGTCGCCGCGCACAGCGCGGTGCGCGTATAGACCGACGAACCTGGCGGCGTATCGATCACCACGATGTCGGAAGCGTCGAGCCGCAGCGATTCAAGCGACTGCAAGAGCCACTGCGGCTCGTGATCGATATAGGCTTCGAAGCGGCGCCGGTCGTCTTCGACGACCGCACCGTAGGGCAGCACGGTCACGCCGTCGACACCGTCGAACATGATGCTTTGCCAGGCATCGCCGCTCAGGGTGGCGCGCGACAAACCGTCGATGCTGTCGAGCGGCACGCCGAAGTGCAGGCGCAAGGCGTTTTGCGGATCGAGGTCGAGCGCGATCACGCGTCGGCCACTGGTAGCGAGAACGGAAGCGAGGTTGGCCGCAAGCGTGGTCTTGCCGACCCCACCTTTCGCGGAAACGACCGCAATAACTTTCATGAGCGACGCGGGCCGTTGGTCAGCCACGAATGAGGAGCCGGCGTTGCCGGGGTGGAGGTCTCACCACGCAAACGGTCGAACAACGAACCGAGCGCCGCCGGTGCGGCTTCGGTCGCAGGTGTTTGGGCCGCGGGTGCCGTGCTGGGTGCTGCCGGTTCGAACAGCTTGCCGAGAATGGACGTCGGCTGGGCAGCAGGTGAGGGTGATGCAGCGGGTGCCGTGGTGCGCGACATGAACGTGAAAGCGGGCGGTGCAGGTTGGGCGCGGGCGGCCGTGGGTGCGACGCCAGTCCTTGCGGCAACTGCAGACGTGGCGGGTGCGGCGAAAGTTTGCGCGACTGGCGTGGCGGGTGCGATCGGCGCCGGGGTACGCAAGGCAGGCGCGGCGGAAGTTGCGCGCGCAACGACCGGCGACACGGCGACGGGCGCGATTGCCGCAGCGATTGCTGGCGGCACACGGCTAACCGGCGGAACGCTCGCGGCCACGACAGGCGGAACCGGCGCTTGCGGTGCAACCGCCGGCGGCGAGACGATGACAGGCGCGACTACCGGCTGCACTTCGCCGGCGGCGAGTTCGGCGTTGACAGCTAGCGGCAGGGCGGAAAAGCGCTCGGCGCCACGCGGCGCCTCGGACTTGACGGCGTTGCCGACCGGCGGAATCGTGCGCCGATGCGGCCGCGTAAACAGCGGCGTCTTGCTGCGGACCTGCTGCGTGCCGGTGCGTCCTGCTTCAGCGGGACCGTTTGCCGCGAGCGCGTCGCCGGCCGGCGACTGCGCTTGCGCGGCTTCGTCGGCCTTCGCCAGAGGATCGCGGCGTGTCGGAATGGCCGGGATGGACGGTTGCGTCAGATCGAGCGTGACGAGCAACGGCCAGCGCGTGCGTGCCGAACTCGCTTCGTTCTCGCGGCCGATTTCCTGGTAGTCGCCCGCGTTGCCGCCAAAATGCCCGAAGAGGGTTTCAATATCGCTCGAAGGACTCATGTCGCCGCCGTCGTGTTCATGTCTATCGTGTCTTGCGTTGGGCGTGTTGACCCGCCACCACAGCCGGTAAAAAAACCACCATGCAGGGCTTACGCTGGATGGCGGCCGAGCTGAAATTCGATCGTTGCGTATTCATCGAACTCGCTTGCCTGGACTACCGACAGACCTTCCGCACCCAGCGCGCTGAGCCACGTCTGATAGACGCCTTCGAGAAAGGCCGGTGTCCAGTTGAGCGCGGCAGAGCCGAATGCCTGCAGCGGTGCGCAGGCGTGAACGATACGCAGGTAATCCGCCTGGTCCGCCAGCTCGACGTAACCCCAATCCGCTTCCTGCCAGCGTGCGTTCAGCGCCTCGGCAAGGTCGGCGGTGGAGCCGCAGGGCGGAAGCGGATGCGCTGCCGCAAAACGGCAACCCACGCGATACATCAACTGACGCAATTCGCCTTGCCCGATCTGCGCTTCGAACTCTTCCGCCAGCGCAGTGAGCAAGCCGCGCCATTGAGGGGAAATCTGGCGTTGCAGCAGGTAGTCGACGGTAGGGACCATGATTTCCGAAAAGGATGACCGTTTGTCGTTAAGCCGTGGTTAAACGGAGCGTCGGGATACGGACATCTGAAAGTGTTGCGGGTAAGGCGCGCGTTGCACGCGCCCGGCGGTTACTTTTACCTGTGCCACCTGATATGCGGTAACCGCCGCCTCTTTATACGCAGTCTACTGAAGAGATTAACATTTCGCTACCACCGTCCTGATTCAAGTTATAGGGGCTTACGCACACTTCGGACGAATGGATGCAAGCGCGGCACGCATTTTTTGCCGATACGTTACCCATCAAGGCGCGCAAACGATAAAAGGCTGCAGTTATGTCGCGTTGCCGACACCCTTGCTCCCGTAAAACCTCGTAACACTGTTGTGCGCTTGCATCATCGGCGTGCCTGCTGTTTTCGGCTCGATCACGCTTCCTGGGTTTCACCTCGGGTTGTTGCTGCATCGCCCGCACTGCGAGCGAGCGGACTTCCATCATGCCGGCCATCTAAATTTGTTTGATCGCAGGCATTAATATTTGTCTGAGGGATGCCGTTATACATCGGCAGAGTGACGGAACCGGCCTGATTTCTATCAATATGCTTTCCACCTCAACGCAACACATGACCGATGCCCATTTGCGTCACCGCTTTCATCGACGTTCGCTGGAACAGCAGCGTCCGCTGTCGACGGTCACCATGGCTTTCACGGTCTTCGCCACGTTGTTGTTTGTGCTGGCGCGCAACCTGGTAGCGGGCCCCGCCATTGCACTCTCCTACCGGATCGCCTGCGTGCTGTTTCTGGGCCTGCTGGTGACGGGGGTCAGCAAGGCTCGCAGCACGGCCGTGTTCGGCAGCCTCGGGGTCGCTTACACGCTGGTGCTGGTTGTCGTGATTGCCCTGAACATCTCCGGTCTCGAGCAGCCGATGCTGTGGGCGCTGCCCGCCTTGCTGGTGATCCCGATCTGCTCGGCGCCGCTCTGGCTCACGCCGACGCACTTCTTCGCCGGTACCGCGATCTTCTATGTCAGCGGTCTGCCGCTGTTGTTCCGCCAGCCGCAGATCCACGACGTGAATGTCGTGGCGTGGCTGTGGGTGCTGATCGGCGCACCCACCTCGGCAGTCTTTCACTTCGGCTTCTACTGGTTTCGGCGCGACCATTTCCTGCTCGAGAACCGCCTCGCGCAACTGGCCGCCACCGATCCGCTGACCGGCCTGCAGAATCGCCGCGCCTTCATGGAACAGGCCGAGCGGCGTCTGGCCGCGCTCGGTGAATCGACCAAGGTCTGCGCGATCTTTGTCGACATCGACTCGTTCAAATCCTTGAACGATCAGTTCGGCCATGCAGCGGGCGACCAGACGCTCTCTGAAGTCGCCCAGGTGTTGATGGACCAGACGAACGCGCAAGACAGCGTGAGCCGGATCGGCGGCGAAGAGTTCGCGGTGTTGCGGCGTGGCGGGCTCGCGTCCGCGTTGGAACTGGCCGAACGCCTGCGCGGCGCCGTCGCCTGCATTGCGCGTCCGGACGGCTACGTGACGGCGAGCTTCGGGGTGGCCGAGCATCGCGTCGGCGAGAGCATCATGGCTTTGCTCGACCGTGCCGACGAGGCGCTGTTGCGTGCCAAGCAGTCCGGCCGCAACCGGGTGTGCGCCGAGCGCGCCATCCCGCTCGACCCGCTGCAACTATTGGGCAACGGCAACCCGGGCGACCCGAACGATCCAGCGGCAAGCGTCCGGCCGCAGTGGGACGGCTACTATCTGACCTCGCACTTTCAGCCGCTCTACAGCTTGTCGCATCAGAAGCAGGTGGGCTTCGAGGCGCTGCTGCGCGGCGAACAGAGCGACGGCACGCTCGTGCCGCCCGCCGTGCTGTTCGCGCCGCGGCCGTTGAGCGACGAAGGTGCGCTCGACCGGGCGAGTCACGCAGTCCATCTCGCCAACGCGCAGCGGCTGATTCCCGGTGAGGCGTGGATCTTCCTCAACATCCTGCCCGCGACCTTCGTGGCGAAGGGGTATGCCGATCAGTTGGCCGGCATCGTGCGCCTCGCCGGGCTCGAACCGGACAAGATCGTCCTCGAGATTCTCGAGTCGCATGGCGGCAGCGTGGATGAGATGTCACGGGCGGCGGCGCGCTATCGCGAGCACGGCTTTCTGATTGCCGTGGACGATTTCGGCGCGGGCCAATCGAATCTGGACCGGCTGTTCCGCATTCGTCCTGACTTCGTCAAGCTCGACGGCGAACTGATTCGCGCCACCATACCGGGCACCCAGCAATCGATCCTGCCCAAGCTCGTTTCCCTGCTGCACCAGGCGGGCATGCTGGTGGTCGTCGAAGGCGTCGAGACGACCGAGGAGCTGATTCTCGCCGTGGAGTCGAACGTCGATTTCGCACAAGGCTTCCTGCTGGGCCGACCGGCTGCGCAGATCGCGCCGCCGGACTCGGTCAACCGGTTGATCGACCGTTCGTTCGACGTGATCGCGCAGGGCCGGGCGCATCTGCATGCACTGTTCGAAAGCAAGGTAGAGCCGTACCGCTTCGCCCTGCGCAACGCCGCCGACGCGCTGCTGAGCGGTATCGGCATGGACGACGCCTTTGCCGACCTGGCGCAGCACGAACTGTGCATCAGCTGTTTCATCCTCGATGACCGGGGGCGGCAGATCGGGCCGGAAGTGCCGGGCGTCGCCGGCGGCAAGCTAGGCGAGTCGCTGGAGCCGGTCGCGGATCCGCGCGATGCCCGTTGGGATCATCGTCCGTACTTCAGAAACGCGGTCTTGCTGCCGGGCGTGCCGGTGGCCAGTAGTCCTTATCTGTCGCTGGCGAGCGGCCGGCCCTGTATTGCGGTGACGGTGGCGATCCAGTCGCCGGAAATGCGCTCGGTGGTCGGGACGGAGCTCGACTGGTCCGCGCCGCATTTGCCCTGGCCGGCCAGCGAATAAGCCCGGCACTCAGCATCGCTCCGCACGCGGTGCCTGGGTCGAGCCACGTACGACCAGTTTCGGCGCCGACGTGATGCACACGCGCGGCGCTTTGGAGGCCGCCCGGATGCCGCGCGGCGACGCCTCGATCAGTTCGCGCAGCAGGGAGACCGCGAGCTCCGCCGCTTCGACGGTCGGCACGGCGACGGTGGTCAGCGCCGGGCGCGACTCCTGGGCAAGCTGAATATCAGTAATGCCAACTACCGAGAGATCGTGCGGCACCTGCAAACCCAGATCGGCGGCCGCATGCAGGGCGCCGAGCGCGGGCAGGTCGTTGGTGGCGAAGATGGCCGTCAACTGCGGGTGCGTCTCCAGCAGTTCGCAGGTGGCGCGATAGCCGCCCTGGGTGGTGTCCCTTGCATGGCGCACCGGCGCTTGCGCGGCGTCGAGACCGGCCGCGCGCAGCGCATCGACGAAGCCGTCGTAACGCGCCGCGTGGATGCCCGCAGCCTTGCTGGCCACAATCGCGCCGATCCGGCGGTGTCCGAGTTCGAGCAGATGCTGGGCAGCCAGCTGGCCGGCAAGGCGGAAGTCCACGGCCACGCAGGGCAGGCCGGGCGGCTCATGCGGACGTTCCCACATGCACAGCACGACCGGTGCGCCGCGCGCCTCGGTCTTGTGCAGGTCGGCGAAGTCGAGATTGGCGTTCATCACCAGCACGCCCTCGGACAAGGTGCCGGCAATCTGCTCCAGATAGGCGCGTCCCGCCAACGGATCTTCGTTCGTATTGCAGATGATCAGAAAGTGGCCGCTGCTGCGCGCCGCCCGCTCGACGGCCAGCGCAAACTCGGGATAGAACGGGTTGGCGATGCTCGAGACCATCAACGCGATCGTCGGCGCGCGACCCTCGGCCAGTGCTCGCGCCGCCAGATGCGGCTGATAGCCGAGCGCTTCGACGGCCTCTAGCACCCGCTGCCGGGTCAGCGCGCCGACCCGCCCGCGATTGCGCAGCACGTTCGACACCGTGGCAGGTGTGCAGCCGGCGCGGCGGGCGACTTCGCTGAGTGTAGGCATATTGGATTCATTATTTGGGACGGTTTCTCAAAATTTGCGTCCTGCCCAAAGGCGCGGCACCATTTGCCGCATAGACAGAACGATATCGGAGACGCCGCAGCAGGCCATTGATCGCACGCGGTCAATTTTTTTCGCCTCTGCAGATTAAGCGCTTAATCTCCGATTTCGAGCCGATTAAATCACGGAGACGAGGCGATGGCGAGCATTTCGTTGAGAGGCGTCCAAAAATCGTACGGCGAGGGCGCACCAGTGATTCGCAACGTCGATCTGGAGATCGGCGAGAACGAGTTTTGTGTGTTTCTCGGGCCTTCCGGATGCGGCAAGTCCACCCTGTTGCGCATGATCGCGGGTCTCGAAGATGTGAGCGACGGCGATCTGTCGATCGGCGGGCGCATCGTCAGCGACGTCCCTTCAGCGCAGCGCGGCGTGGCGATGGTGTTCCAGAGCTACGCGCTGTTCCCGCATATGACCGTGTTCGAGAACATGGCCTTCGGCCTGAAGCTCGCGAAAACCCCCAAAGACGAAATCGACCGCAAGGTGCGGGAGGCTGCGCGCATCCTGCAACTCGAAGCGTTGCTCGAGCGGCGGCCCAAGGCGTTGTCGGGCGGGCAGCGGCAGCGCGTGGCGATCGGCCGTGCCATTGTCCGCGAGCCGGGCGTGTTTCTGTTCGACGAGCCGCTGTCCAATCTCGATGCCACCTTGCGCGGCCAGACCCGCGTCGAGATCGCGCGTCTGCACAAGCAGTTTGCGAAGGCGAGCGTCGTCTACGTGACGCATGATCAGATCGAGGCGATGACGCTGGCCGACAAGATCGTGCTGCTGCACGCCGGCAAGGACACCGAGCGCTACGGCAGCATCGCCCAGATCGGCGCGCCGCTCGAGCTGTATCACCGGCCGAACAGCCGCTTCGTGGCGGGTTTCATCGGCTCGCCGCGGATGAATTTTCTGCCCGGTAAGGTGGCCGCGATCGACGCACGCGGCGTGAGCGTCAAGCTCGATCACAGCGGCGAAAGCGTGCGCGTCGCCGTCGATGGCGCGGCTTTGAGCGCGGGGCAGGCGGTGACCTTCGGCGTGCGGCCTGAACATATGGAACTGGTGGATGCAGCGGTTGCCGCCGGCGTGCCCGACCCCGCTTCCGCGTCTGTCTCTGCGTCTGCGCCAGCCACCCTTCAAGACGCCGCCGTGCTGGCGCGCACCGTTTCGCTCGTCGAACAGCTCGGCGAACACAGCTACGTCCATCTGGACGAGGCCGACGGCGCCGTGCTGATCGCCAAGGCGCCCGGCGACACGCGCCTGAAGCAAGGCGATCGCGCCAGCTTTCGCGCGCCGGCCTCTATCTGCCATTTGTTTACCGAAGACGGCTTTGCCGTTGCTTCGCTCGAATCCGTCGAACACTACGCATAAAGGACACTCGGATGCGCCTTGGAGTCTGCTATTACCCGGAACACTGGCCGGAATCGATGTGGGAAGACGACGCCCGCCGCATGAAAGCGCTCGGTATCGAGCAGGTGCGGATTGCTGAGTTTGCCTGGAGCCGGATGGAGCCGTCGCCCGGCGAATACGACTGGGGCTGGCTCGACCGCGCCGTCGACGTGCTCGGCGCGGCCGGCCTGCAGGTGGTGATGTGCACGCCGACGGCGACGCCGCCGAAGTGGCTGATCGACCGTCATCCTGACATCTTGCCGGTGGGCGCCGACGGGCGGCCGCGGACCTTCGGCTCGCGCCGTCACTACGATTTCTCGTCGCCGTCGTACTACGTCGCTTCGGAGCGGATCTGCAGCGCGGTGGCCGAGCGCTACGGCAAGCATCCGGCGGTCGCGTACTGGCAGACCGATAACGAGTTCGGTTGCCACAACACCGTGGTCAGCTACTCGCCGGCGGCGGTGGGGCGCTTTCGCGAGTGGCTGAAGGCGCGCTACAAGACGATCGACGCGCTGAATCGCGCGTGGGGCACGGTGTTCTGGAGCATGGAGTACCGCAGTTTCGATGAGATCGATGCGCCGGTGGCGACCGTCACCGAGGCGCATCCCTCGCACCGGCTCGACTACCGGCGCTTCGCTTCGGATGAAGTGGCGCGCTACAACCGCATGCAGGTCGAGATCATCCGTGCGCATTCGCCGGGCCGGCCGGTCGCGCACAACTTCATGCAGTTGTTTACCGAGTTCGATCACTACAAGGTCGCCGCCGATCTCGACGTGGCGACGTGGGACAGTTATCCGCTCGGCGCGCTCGAAGAGCAATGGTTCGCGCCCGAGCTGAAGGCGAAGTGGCTGCGCACCGGTCATCCGGATTTCGCGTCGTTCAATCACGACGTCTATCGCGGCATGTCGAAGCTGCCGTTCTGGGTGATGGAGCAACAGCCGGGGCCGGTCAACTGGGCGCACTGGAATCCGGCGCCGCTGCCGGGCATGGTGCGCTTGTGGAGCTGGGAGGCGTTCGCGCACGGCGCAGGCTGCGTGTCGTACTTCCGCTGGCGCCAGGCGCCGTTTGCCCAGGAGCAGATGCATGCGGGGCTGAACACGCCGGATAACCGGCTGGATATCGGCGGCAGCGAGGCGGCGCAGGTGGCGGAGGATATCCGCGCGGTGCTGGCGGCGGCCGAGGACGCGAACGCCAGCATCCGCTCGAAGGTCGCGCTCGTGTACGACTACGAGGCGAAGTGGCTGTTTGAAATTCATCCGCAGGGTGCGGACTTCCACTATCCGCGTTTTGCGTTCGAGTACTACTCGGCGCTGCGCGGACTCGGTCTCGATGTCGATGTGGTGCCGGTGGATGCGCCGCTCGACGGCTATCGATTGATCGTGGTGCCGCCGTTGCCGGTGGTGCCCGCAGACTTCGCGGAGCGCCTCACGCGCTCGGGTGCCCAGGTGGTGCTCGGGCCGCGCACCGGCTCGAAGACCGCGGACCTGCAGATTCCCGCCGGCTTGCCGCCGGGGCTGCTCGCTTCGGTGTTGCCGGCTCGCGTGTGGCGCGTCGAGTCGCTGCGGCCTAACGTGACCGAACCCGTCAGGCTCGCAGGCAGCGCCAGCCTCGATGACGGTGTCGGACGGCATTGGCGCGATTTCATCGAAACCGGCGCGTCGGACCAGGACGCGCTGGAGATCTGCGCACGCTTCGCCGACGGCCATCCGGCGTATGTCCGCAGCGGTGCGACTCATTACTTTGCGAGTCTGTTCGACGACGCGCTGACCACGCGGCTCTTTGCCGGCATCGCTCGTGAAGCCGGTCTTTCGGTGACGGCGCTCGGCGACGGCGTGCGCGTCAGCCGGCGCGGCGGGCTGACCTATGTGCTGAACTATGGCGAGCAGGTTCATACGCTGGCCGATGTTCCGGACGCTGCCTTCGTGGTCGGCTCGCGCGAGATTCAACCCCAAGGTGTTGCGGTGTATCGCTGATGATCTAAAACGACGTAAAAACCAAGGAGACAGGCATGACATTCAAACTTCGCAAGGTTCTGGTTGCCGTCGCGCTGACTGCGGCCACCGCGGCGGCATCAATGGCCGGTAGCGCGCAGGCGGGCACGCTGACAATGAATATCGCGTTCAAGGGCGCCAGTCAGCGGGCGGTCTGGCAGCAGGTGATCGACGAGTTCAAGAAGGCCCATCCCGGCACCGACGTCAACGTATCGTTTATCGATGAGGAGGCCTACAAGGTGCAACTGCCGGGCTGGCTGTCCACTGTCGCGCCTGACATCGTGAACTGGCATGACGGCGAACGGATGGCGTATTACGCACAGCGTGGCCTGTTCGACGACCTGAGCGGCGACTGGAGCAAGAACGGCTGGAACAGCACCTATGCCTCGACCAAGGAAGCCTCGTCGTATAAGGGCAAGCAGTACGCGGCGCCGACCGTCTACTACTCGTGGGGCATGTTCTATCGCAAGGATCTGTTCCAGAAGGTGGGGATCGCGGACGAGCCGAAAACGTGGGATCAGTTTCTCGACGCCTGCAAGAAGCTGAAGTCGGCCGGGATTACGCCGATTGCCGTGGCGGGCCGCGATGCATGGACGCTGGCCGGCTGGTTCGACTATCTGGATCTGCGCCTGAACGGCAACGCATTTCATCAGAAGCTGATGGCGGGCGAGGTGCCGTACACCGATCCGCGCGTGAAGAAGGTGTACACGACGTGGAAGCAACTGATCGACGCCGGCTACTTCATCGACAATTCGCTCTCCTACGATCTGGATTCGGCGCAGCCGTTCCTGTTCCAGGGCAAGGCGGCGATGATGCTGATGGGCACTTTCATCACCGGCGGTTTCCCGGCGAGCGTGAAGCCGGAAATGGGCTACTTCCAGTTCCCGATTATCGACCCGAAGCTGCCGACGGCCGAGGATGGTCCAGTCGAATCGCTGCATATTCCGTCGAAGGCCAAGAACAAGGCCGACGCTCACGCGTTCCTGGCGTTTGTCGAGACGCCGGAGATCGGCGCTCAACTGGCGACCGGGCTTGGCTCGCTGTCGGCGAACAGCAAGTCGCCGGAACCGGAGGATCCGATTTCGAAGATCGGCTTCCAGATTCTGGCCAACACGAAGGGCGGCATTGCGCAGTTCTACGATCGTGACATGACCAAGGAGATGGCGGACGAGGGCATGAAGGGGATGCAGCAGTTCGTGGCGGATCCTTCGAAGATCGATGAGGTGCTCGCGCAGCTCGAGCAGACGCGTCAGCGCATCTACAAGAAGTAAGCGTAGTTCGTAAGCAAAGCGGGCGTGGGTGGCGGTGTGCCGCCTGCGCTCGATCGGGATCGATCAGGAGACTCGCCGTGGTTCACTCCGTCAGCCGTCAGTCCATTAGCGGCAATACCGGGCCGGGTATGCCGGGCGGCGCCGCGCAATCCGGCGCGCCGCGTGTGCCGGGTACCGCGCCGCGCCGCCGCGGCCCGTCGCCCACGGCGCGCCGGCAACGGCGTGCCGCCTTCCTGTTTCTCGCGCCCGCCTGCGTGATGGTGGCGATCTATGTGGTCTGGCCGATCCTGTCGACGATCCGCATCAGCTTTTTCAACTGGGACGGCATGACCGATCCCAGCTTCGTCGGTCTGGCGAATTATGTGGAGCTGTTCCATACGTCGACGTTCTATACCGCGCTGAAGAACAATCTGATCTGGCTGCTGCTGTTTCTGCTGGCGCCGCCCATGGGTCTCGCCGTCGCGCTGTATCTGAACCAGGCGGTGGCGGGTATCCGCATCGTCAAGTCGTTGTTCTTTGCGCCGTTCGTACTGTCGGGGGTGGTGGTCGGACTGATTTTCTCGTGGTTCTACGATCCGACCTTCGGCCTGCTGGCGCTGATCCTCGGGCACGGCGTGCCGGTGCTCGGCGATGCGCGCTACGCGACACCCGGCATCATCTTCGCGGCGCTCTGGCCGCAAACCGCGTACTGCATGATTCTGTATCTGACCGGACTCACCGCGCTGAACGCCGAGCAGGTCGAGGCCGCGCGCATGGAAGGCGCGCACGGCTGGTCGATGCTCTGGCATGTGATCCTGCCGCAACTGCGTCCCACCACGTTCATGGCGATCGTGGTCACGGTGATCGGCGCGCTGCGCAGCTTCGACCTGATCTCAGTGATGACAGGCGGCGGGCCGTTCGAGAGTTCCACGGTACTCGCCTATTACATGTACGACCAGGCCATCAAGTACTACCGGATCGGCTATTCCGCCTCGGTGGCGGTGGTGCTGTTCGCGATCATGCTGGTCTATATCGTCTATCACCTGCGGCGGATGCTGCGCGCTGAGCAATAAGGAGGCCGTCATGTATCCAATGCCGATTGCCAAATGGAAGCTCACTTCACGGCGGCTGTACAAGCTGTCGCTGCCGGTGGCGTTGCTGATCTGGCTGTTGCCGATGATCGCCGTGCTGGTCACTTCGATCCGTTCGTCCGATGAACTGAGCGAGGGCAACTACTGGGGCTGGCCGAAGCACTTTGCGATGTGGGACAACTATCGCGACGCGCTGACCACCTCGCCGATGCTGCATTACTTCTGGAATAGCGTGCTGATCACGTTGCCCGCCGTTGTCGGCTCGATCGCGCTGGCGTCGATGGCGGGCTTCGCGCTGGCGGTCTATCGCTTTCGCGGCAACAGTACGTTGTTTGCCACCTTTGTAGCCGGCAATTTCGTGCCGGTGCAGGTGCTGATGATTCCGGTGCGCGATCTGTCGTTGAAACTCGGACTGTTCAACACGGTCGGCGCGTTGATCCTGTTTCATGTGTCGTTTCAGACGGGATTCTGCGCGCTGTTTTTGCGTAACTTCATCAAGCAGTTGCCGTTCGAACTGATCGAGGCGGCGCGTATCGAGGGGGCCAACGAGTGGACAGTGTTCTTCAGGATCGTGCTGCCGCTGATTCGTCCGGCGCTGGCGGCGTTGGCGATTCTCGTGTTCACGTTTGTGTGGAACGACTACTTCTGGGCCTTGTGCCTGACCACCGGCGATGAAGCCGCGCCGATTACCGTGGGTGTTGCCGCGCTGAAGGGGCAGTGGACTACGGCTTGGAATCTGGTGTCGGCGGGGTCGATTCTGGCCGCGTTGCCGTCGGTGGCGATGTTCTTCGCGATGCAAAAACATTTCGTGGCGGGCCTGACGTTTGGCGCGACGAAAGGGTGAGTGAGCGGGGTAGGGTTATGCGATGAATTCGATGCGCTGTTCCGTGTTCTCCTCCGAGAGGGTTGCCCGCAGTCGCGGGCTTTTTTTTGAACGCCAGAAAGACCAACGGCCACCTTTCGGTGGCCGTCGCATGCGGGACTCTCTATCTGTCTTTCGACGGAACTCCCACTCCAGGTGGGACCCGGTTTCCCGGGCGGCGCTACGTTTTCTGCACCCGCTTGTACGTAGTTTTCAGCGGCAATATTACCGCTCCGGTACTTTGTGGTCGAGGGGATGAGGGAAGGGGTACGGTCGCTGGAAAGCTGCGTGTGTCGTTTACGCTCCGCTGTTCAATGGCCTTTTATGTACCAGGTCGCATAGCTTGCCACGAGCGCAATCTTGCACAGGCACTCCACCAGCGAGAGCGCAAACAGTTCACGTGCAATCGCGTATTCGAACGGCAATGCGGAGGCGAGCGCGAACACGCTTGCGGCGCATAGAAACGCGAAAGCGGCGCGTGCATAACGAACCCCGAAAAACGCAGCAGCCCCCACGCCGAGCAGCAGGCATTTGGCCAGCAGCAGCGCGATGACGCGCGTCAGGCCATCTGCGGGAAGCAGTTCCCAATGTGTTTCGACGATCGACCAGGCGCACACCAGCGCGATGGAAACCTGCATCGCGCGGTGCGCGAGCGGCGCCTTGTGGGCCCGCGACGCCGGTGCGGACAGTTGCTGTGCGGCGTCGAGGTGCGCGCGGCGCATGTGACCGTCCCATGCATCTTCGATGTTCATGAGTTTCTCCGTCATCCGACCGTGCTGTTTACGAAGTCTGCTCGATATAGGACGGCAACCCAAATTAAATATTGTTAAAAAGGGCGATTCAAACAAGTGGTTGTTGTTATTAAGGCGCAACTGGGCCGTCTGTGTCAGGTGGGTGACAGACAGATGAAGCGTTGCCTTTGCGCATTCGATGCGCACGGATTGGAGGCGACTGGGCACGCCAATCGCACGGCGTGCGAGCGTGACCAGGGCGCCTGGCAGATCAGACGCGTTGGCGCCGATTGTGGACGAAGCGCCAGAGCGCGCTCACCAGCAGCGAGCCGACACCGAGCCCGACGCCAAGCAGCACGATCGAACTCATGTGATCGCGCACCACCGGCACATTGCCGAACAGATACCCGGCCGCCACCAGCGACACGATCCACAGCGCAGCGCCCGCTACGACAAACGACGTGAAGCGTGCGAACGTCATGCGCGAAACGCCTGCGACGAAGGGCGCGAAGGTGCGCACAACGGCAATGAACGGCGACAGCAGGAACGTCAGGCCGCCGCGTGCCTCATAGAAGGCGTGGGCCTTTTGCAGCGCGTGTCGATCGAGCCAACGGTACTCGGCGGTATAGACCTTCTCGCCGATCGCGCGGCCAATCAGAAAGTTGACGATGCTGCCGGCTACCGTCGCCGCAAACAGCACGGGAATCACCAGCCAGACACTGAGTGCACCGGTGGCGGCGAACGCGCCGCAGATGAAGATCAGCGGATCGCCAGGTAGAAAGAAGAGCGGCAGGAAGGCAATCTCGACGAACACGATGGCAAACAGCATGGCGTAGACAGCCGTGCCATATTGCGCGATCAGGCCGCCGAGGTTTCGGTCGAAGTGCAGGGCCACCTGCAGTAGGTGCATCAGATCCATCTTGAGTCGGAGAAGGGCAGGTGTCGGGAGTGTAGCGCTTGCGGGATGACGGAGGCAGGGCTTTTCGATCTGCGACGTGTTGCGACGCGATAGAGAGCGGGCTGTGCGCCTGTTCGTTTCACTGCGGCGGTGTCAAGATGCGAGGCAGGCCCAGGTGTGCTCGGGACACATCACATCGGAATACGTGTGCGACGGGTCCCGGCCGCTGCGGTTCCGTGAGGTTCGACGCGGATGTCATCGATTTGCATCGGAAACTTATGCAGGACTCTTTCGCCTTCACTTTTCGCTTTGCCGAACCGGACGATGCCGAGGCCGTGCGCGCCATCGAGTATGAAGCGGCACAGCGCTTTGCGACCATCGGCATGACGGGCATCGCCGATGCTCAACCAATGAATGCGGACTTCGTGCACCGCAAGATCGCGGCATCGGAGATTGTGGTTGCGTTGAACGACGCGGCGCGCTGCGTCGGATTCGTGATGTTTGCGCCGCTGCCGACGCGCTTCTATATCGAGGAACTGGATGTGCTCACTGCCTGGGCCGGGCGGCGCATCGGCGCGGCGCTGCTCGAGCAGGTAGACGGACTTGCACGCAAGGCGGGTGCGCGGCGCCTGGTGCTGTCGACCTTTCGCGACGTGCCCTGGAATGCGCCGTACTACGAGCGCTTGGGCTTTAGCGTGATCCCGGGCGAGCAGCTCGATGCGAAGCTGCGTGCGATTCGTGCCGCGCATGTTGCCCGTGGGCTTGACGAAACGAAACGTGTGTTCATGTGCCGCGAGGTTGCAGCGGCGCAGCCATGATGTGTTCGAGGGCTTGGGCCCGCCCACGCGGCGAAACGGTGACGCAGCCTCGCTAGCATGGAGAGCGGCGATAGCCGACAAAAACGCGGCGGGCACAACCGGAATGCTATCCGGTCATGCCCGCCGCATGTCTTGCCGGCTTTGCATGCCGGCTCGTTTGACTGCTCGTTTGGGTGCCTAACCTACGCCTGTCGCGCTTATTCCACCGTTTCCAGCGCCGGATAGTCGGTATAGCCGGTCTCGCCTTCCGCGTAATACGTCGACGGGTTCGGCTGGTTCAACGGAGCGTCTAGTTCGAAGCGGCGCGGCAGATCCGGATTGGCGATGAAGAGCTGACCCCACGCCACGGCATCTGCTTCGCCCGCGTCGAGGACCTTCTGCGCCGATTCCTTGGTGAACTTCTCGTTGGCGATGTACGGGCCGCCGAACGCCGCCTTCAACTGCGGGCCGAGGCGATTGTCGCCGAGCGCTTCGCGGGCAGCGATAAACGCGATCTTGCGCTTGCCGAGTTCGCGCGCCACATAGCCGAAGGTCGCGGCGGCATTCGAGTCGCCCATCGTATGCGCATCGCCGCGCGGCGCGAGGTGCATGCCGACGCGATTGGCGCCCCACACGTCGATACACGCATCGGTCACTTCCAGCATCAGGCGGGCACGGTTTTCAATCGAGCCGCCGTACGCGTCGGTACGCTGGTTGGTGCTGTCCTGCAGGAACTGGTCGAGCAGATAGCCGTTCGCACCGTGCACCTGGACGCCGTCGAAACCGGCTGCCTTGGCATTTTCCGCACCCTTGCGATACGCCTCCACGATGCCCGGAATTTCGGCCAGTTCGAGCGCGCGCGGCGTCACAAACGGGCGCTCCGGACGCACGAGGCTCACGTGGCCTTTCGGCGCGATCGCGCTCGGTGCAACCGGCGTTTCGCCGTTCAGGAATATCGGATCCGAGATGCGACCCACGTGCCACAACTGCAGGAAGATCTTGCCGCCGGCGGCATGCACCGCGCTGGTGACGAGCTTCCAGCCTTCCACCTGTTCCTGCGACCAGATTCCCGGCGTGGCTGCGTAGCCGACGCCTTGCGGCGTGACCGACGTGGCCTCGCTGATGATCAGGCCGGCCGAGGCGCGCTCGGCGTAGTACTTCGCCATCAGCGCGTTCGGCACGCGGATGTCGCCGGCGCGCTGGCGCGTCAGCGGCGCCATGATGATGCGGTTTTTCAGCGTGAGATCGCCAATCTGAAGCGGGTCAAAAAGAGTCGGCATAAGAGGTCACCTTTCCTGGCGGGCACAGTGCCCGCCTCGATAAGAACAGCGTGATGAAAGAGGCGCAGCGAAGCAGACGCGAGGCGTCAGAGGTCCGTATTCATGTGCTCGAGAAACGCCTGGATGACGGGCTCGTTGCGCTTGAAAAACACCCACTGGCCGACCCGCTTCGACGTGACCAGACCGGCGCGCTGCAAGGCGGCCAGGTGCGCCGACACCGTGGACTGCGACAGACCGCAGCAGGCGTCGATCTTGCCGGCGCACACGCCCTGGTCCAGCGGCAGTTCCTGGTCGCCGAAGTGCGCTTGCGGGTCCCTCAGCTTCGCGAGGATTTCGCGGCGGATGGGATTGGCAAGCGCCTTGTGGATCGCATCGATGTCGAGAGTCATCGGGGGAATTTCGAGTTCATGAACGGCGGGCAGAGTCGCAGGAGTAACGGCCTGGCAGCTGCATCGCAACAACACGAATCATATATCGTTTTTTTACGATATGCATAAGCCACTACTGTGGATGGGGTCGATAGCAGGGTTTGATGACGGGGATCAATCTGGGCGTGGCGTAGCGCAGTAGGGCGGGGCGAGGTCTCGCGTGCCGTGACGCCCGGCTTGCGCCACGGGGGCGTACGAACGCAACTAACGGTCAGCCCCGCCAAGCCCCTCCGAATACGCGCGGAGCTGGCGGCGCAACGAAGAAGGCTAGCTACCGCGCGACCCGTCACAGCTACGCAGCAAGGCGGCAACTAGGCCACTCAGCGCTTGCCGTCAAGCAGATCGCCGAGCAATTCGTCGAAGGCGGCTTGCGCGTCTTCCAGCTCCTGCAGGGCAGCGTCGAAGGTTTGCAGCGCGAATTGCGAGGGCCGTCCTTCGCCTTGGGGCGGAAATTGCGATTGCAGCGACGCGAAAGCCGACTGCACCCGCTGCGTGGCAGCCAGCACGCGCTCCATCGCGCGCGATTCTTCGGCTCGCGCCTGTTCGTGATTCATGGGAAAAACTCCGTAGTTCATCCGGCGCGGGCCTCGTGCCTTGCCGTGCCGGTCACTATGCCATGACTCGCACACGCTGCACGGCGGACGCGCCGCTCAGGGGGATCAGTTCAGCGGCAAGCCGCCATTGGCCTTGATTTCACGCAGCGACAGCGCCGACTCGACCGAGGTGACGCCGGGCAGGCTGCGCATCTCGTCGCGCAGGAAGGTGCCGAAGTCGTCGAGATCGCGCGCGACCACCTGCAGCACGTAGTCCGCGCTGCCCGACACGTTGTGGCACGAGAGGATGCGCGAGATGGCCAGCACTTCGCGCTCGAAGCGGGTGGCCACCGCGCGGTCGTGCACCGCGAAGCGCACATAGACGAACGCGACCACGCCATAGCCAAGGGCCGAGCGCGACAGCATGGCGCGGTACTGGTCGATATAGCCGTCGTTCTCGAGGCGCTTCAGGCGGCGCGCGCAAGGCGTTTCGCTCAGGCCGACGATTTCCGCGAGGCGGGCGTTCGACATGCGCCCGTCCTTCTGCAGCGCGGCCAGGATGGCACGGTCGACTTTGTCGAGATCATTCATGGTTGGGGGAAAGCTGCTATGCGATTATGAAATTCTAGCGTATTCCCCTGGCGGTTATCTGTTTTCACCTGTAACTCGCCAGAAATCCCTCCCGCTTTGATAGCAAGATAGAGCCCTTATAAACATGAGGCTCACATGATTTCCGCGCATCTTCTGATCGTCTACATGGCTGCATTGTTCGTCGTCTATGCCGTACCCGGGCCGGACATGGCCCTGCTGCTGCAGACAAGCATTGCACGCGGCGCCCGCACGGGTTTCGCCACGGCCGGCGGTCTGGGTCTGGCGCGGGCGACTCACGTGACCCTGTCCGCGTGTGGGATGGCCGCCTTGCTGCGCAGCGCACCGTGGCTTTACGAAGTCGTGCGGTACGGCGGCGCGGTGTACCTGGGCTGGGTCGCCGTGCAGATCTTCCGCTCGCCGGTGTTTGCCCTGCCTGCAAGCGCCGCCGTGAGCGACGAACCGCAGCCGTTGCGCGCCGCCTTCGTCAAGGGGCTGCTGACCAATCTGCTCAATCCCAAGGCACTCCTGTTCTGTTCGGTGCTGCTGCCGCAGTTCGTGCGGCCCGAGGCCGGTCCCGTCGCGTTGCAGATGGCCGAGCTCGGCGTCGTGCTGATGGCGATCGGCGCGTGCTTCGATGCAACCTATGCGATCGGCGCCGCGCGCATTTCGAACTGGATGCGAGCTCATCCGCTCGCGCAAACGGTGCAGCGCTGGACCTTTTCCGCCGCCCTGATCGGCTTTGCCTTGCGCCTGTCGCTCGACTAGCCGCGCGCCGCAGCGCCGGCAAAGTGATTGTGTTAATAAAGGCGATAGACGCGACGGCGCAAACGGCGCCTCGCTGTCTGCCGATACTCAATCACTCACACTATTTGCCGTTCGATGAAGACTTTTCTGCTGTATGCCGTGACCGCCATTGCCGAGATCCTGGGCTGCTATCTACCCTGGCGTTGGCTCAAGGACGGAGGCTCCGCATGGCTGCTGGTGCCCGGCGCGCTGAGTCTCGCCGCGTTTGCGTGGTTACTGACGTTGCACGGCGCGGCCGCCGGCCGGGTGTATGCGGCCTATGGCGGCGTCTACGTGGCGGTGGCGATTCTGTGGCTGTGGTGCGTCGAGCAGGTGCGGCCAACCCTCTGGGACCTGGCCGGTGTGGCGTTCACGCTGGCCGGCATGAGCATCATTGCCTTCCAGCCGCGTATCTGAGCGGTGGCGGCCTGAGTGGCCACGCGAGCGGCCAGCCACGGCCGCTGCCTTTAACGGCCGCCGAGGTAGTCCAGCTTGCCGAGTTCGACACCGTTGTGGCGCAGGATGTCGTAGCTGGTCGTCACGTGGAAGTAGAAGTTCGGCAGCACGAACTGCAGCAGATAGCTCAGGCCGGTAAATTCGATCGGCCCGCTGCGCATCTTCAGCGTGATCGAGCGTTCTTCCGAGCCGTCGATCTGCGCCGCATTGAATTCCTTCAGGTAATCAATCGTTTTCTGAATGCGCGCGTGCAGGTCTTCGAACGTCGTTTCGACGTCGTCGTACTTGGGCGGCTCGACGCCGGCGAGACGCGCGGCGCAGCCTTTGGCGGTATCGGTCGTGATGTAGACCTGGCGCACGAGCGGCAGCATGTCCGGAAAGAGACGGGCGCCGATGAACACCGACGGGTCGATCTGCTTTTCGGCGGCGTGCGCCTCGGCCTTGCCGAGAATGGCTTGCAGGTTGGTCAAGCCGCGCACCAGCACGGGCACGGACGCTTGATACATCGAAATGGACATGGAACGTTCCTCTGATTCACTCGGATTCTTCGACGCGCGCGCACGTTCGGCGCACGAGCCAATGCAACGGCTGGTTCGCCGCTGCAGCATCATAGCGCGACCTGTGTGACGCACGCATTGACGTTGGCCATCCGGACAACTGTTGCCCGTCCCGGAACTGTGTTGGAATGGATTTGTCGGACGGCTTGACGTGTCCTGGCAACCAGACCCCCGCGTGGGCCGTGCCGCAATCCGTTGCTATCACCGGTACGGATGGGCGCGCCCGCCGGGACTACCGTGCAGCCTCACGGCTGCGCACCGAGGAGTATCGAAACAATGGCCAAGCATCCCCTGCAAGGAAGTGAGCGATCGGTAGCGGAAGGTTCAACGCTGGTCGGCAATTGCAATCCCGCAGAACGCATTCAGGTGCACGTGGTCTTGCGCCGTCACGCGCAGGCGCAGTTCGACGCCTTGCTCGGCAAAATCGAAGCGGGCGATCCGGGCGTCAAGCCGTTGTCGCGTGAAGCCTTTGCCAAGGAATTCGGCGCAGCGGCGGAAGATATCGCCAAGGTCAAAACTTTTGCGGCGCAGTCCGGCCTGACGGTGGTGCGCGAAGACCCGGCTGCGCGCACTGTCGTACTGGGCGGCACGATCGCACAGTTCCAGTCGGCGTTCGAAGTGGAACTGCAGCATTACCAGCACCATGCCATCGGCCAGTATCGCGGCCGTACCGGCACGATCAGCGTGCCCGATAATCTATCGGGCATCGTGACGGCCGTGCTGGGGCTCGACAACCGGCCGCAGGCGCGTCCGCACTTCCGTATTCGCCCGCCTATCCACGCGTCGAAGTCGCCGCAGCCGGCGTCGTTCACGCCATTGCAGGTCGCTACGCTCTACCAGTTCCCGCAAGGCGACGGCAGCGGCGAGTGCGTCGGCATTATCGAACTCGGCGGCGGCTACGAGACCTCCGACCTCAATACCTATTTTTCCAACCTCGGCGTCAACGGACCCACGGTGGTCGCGGTGGGCGTCGACAACGGCGCCAACCAGCCCACCGGCGACGCCAACGGGCCGGACGGCGAAGTGACGCTCGATATCGAGGTGGTCGGGGCCATCGCGCCGGGCGCCAAAGTCGCGGTCTACTTCACGACGAACACCGATACCGGCTTCATCGACGCAGTCAGCAGCGCTGTTCACGACACCACCAACAAGCCATCGGTCATTTCGATCAGTTGGGGCGGTCCCGAGTCGTCGTGGACGTCGCAATCGCTGCAGGCGTTCAACAGCGTGCTGCAAGCCGCCGCGACCATGGGCGTGACGGTTTGCGTGGCCTCGGGCGACAGCGGCTCGAGCGATGGCTCGGGCAGCGGCAACGTGGTCGATTTCCCCGCCTCCAGCCCATATGTGCTGGCGTGCGGCGGCACGCGGCTGACGGCGTCGGGGCAAACCATCACGAAGGAAGTGGTCTGGAACGACGGCACCCAGGGCGGCGCGACCGGTGGCGGGGTCAGCACGGCGTTTGCGGTGCCGACGTGGCAGCAGGGCTTGTCGTCCACCAGTAAGGAAGGCGTGAAAACGGCGCTCAGCGGACGCGGCGTGCCGGACGTGGCGGGCGACGCCTCGCCGGACAGCGGCTACGACGTGCTGATCGACGGTTCGCAAACGGTGGTGGGCGGCACGAGCGCGGTGGCGCCGCTGTGGGCGGCGCTGATTGCCCGCATCAATGCGGCCAACGGTGCGCCGGTGGGCTTCGTCAATCCGAAGCTGTATGCCGCGCCGAGCGCGCTGCGCGACATTACGCAGGGCAACAACGGCAGCTATGAAGCATCGGCGGGCTGGGATGCCTGTACCGGACTTGGCAGCCCCAATGGCGAGAAAGTCGCGGCGGCACTATAGTCGTGCGGGCAGGCGTGCGGCGACGCCGCCGCCTGTTTGTGGTGTGCGGGTTTGAGTAGCAAAGCAGAGTGGTTCGTGACCAGAGACAGCGCCTATGCGGCGCCCATACGATGTAAATGACGTAAACGAATCCGATGGAGCGATCATGACGAACACCGAGTCAGGTTCCGGCAGTCCGCAGTCGTCACACAATTCCCATGCTGCTCCCGCCGGGGCGGCCGCGAAGGCGGCGCACCCTGCCGGAGATCAGCCGTTCTTCGATCCCGTCGCTTACGGTAACGGCCCCAACGACTCCGTGACCGACGCGACGGAGAACGCCGCCATCACGAAGCACACGATCGTGATCGGCGGCCGCAAGATTCCCTATACCGCGACGGCCGGCCACCTCGTGACGGTCGATCCGAGCAGTTCCGTCCCCAACGCCAAGATGTTCTACGTGGCGTTCACGGCGGACAACCAGAAGGAAGACACCCGTCCCGTTACGTTTTTCTACAACGGTGGACCGGGTTCGTCCTCGGTCTTCGTGCTGCTCGGCTCGTTTGCGCCGCGCCGTATCAAGACGGCGATGCCGAGCTTCACGCCGCCCGCGCCGTATTCGCTGGAAGACAACCCCGACAGCCTGCTCGACAAGAGCGACCTGGTGTTTATCAATCCGGTCGGCACTGGCTACTCGGCGGCCATTGCGCCGAACACGAACCGCAATTTCTGGGGCGTGGATCAGGACGCGAACTCGATCAAGCAGTTCATCAAGCGCTTTCTGACGAAGAACAACCGCTGGAACTCGCCGAAGTTTCTCTATGGCGAGTCGTACGGCACCGCGCGTAGCTGCGTGCTGGCTTACCTGCTGCACGAGGACGGCGTCGATCTGAACGGCATCACGCTGCAGTCGTCGATTCTCGACTACACGCAGTCGGGCAATCCGGTTGGCGCGTTGCCCACGGCTGCCGCGGACGCCTGGTACCACAAGAAGCTCGGCATCGCGCCCACGCCGACCGATCTCGGCGCGTTTGCCGAAGAGGTCGCCCAGTTCTCGCGCACCGATTACCTGGCCGCGTTGCGCAAAGTACCGGCCACGGATCCCGCGACGGTCGAAAAGCTGAGCGAATACACCGGTATCGACAAGGCGACGCTGCTCGCGTGGAGTCTCGACATCGCCGGGTACGACAGCCGCGGCAATTCGCTGTTCCTGACCACCTTGCTGAAATCGAAGGGGCTCGCGCTCGGGGAATATGACGGCCGCGTGACCGCCATCGAAACCGGCATCGCGGGCAAGATCAATCCGAACTCGGGCGGCAACGATCCGACCATGACGGCGGTGACGGGCGTCTACACGACCATGTGGAACGTCTATCTGAACGAGCAGTTGCTGTACACGTCGAACTCGTCGTTCACCGATCTGAACGATCAGGCGTTCCAGTACTGGGACTTCAGCCATATCGATCCGACCGGCGCGCAGAAAGGCATCGACGCGAAGGGCAACGTGATTCTCTACACCGCCGGCGACCTCGCGGCGGTCATGGCGCTGAACGTGGACCTGAAGGTGCTGTCGGCGAACGGCTTTTACGACTTTGTCACGCCGTTTTACCAGACCGTGCTCGACCTGCAGCAGATGCCGCTCGTCAGCCCGCAGGTACGCCAGAACCTCTCCGCGCGTTTCTATCCTTCGGGGCACATGATCTATCTCGACGGCAATTCGCGCACGGCGCTCAAAGCGGATGTGGCCAAGATGTATGACGCAGCCGTCGCCAACACCGGCGCTATGTTGCGCATCCGGGATTTGCAGGCCCGCAGGCCGAGCTAGGCGTCGTGCGCGGGTGAGACGGTAGGGTGCGGCAATCTGCTGCACCCGGCACCCGGCACCAAGCGGCAACGAAAGCACACGACGTATCGGTCATTTCTTCTCCGGTATGCCGCCTGGCCTCTGTCGAAACCGCGTCCGCACCGGGTGAATTTTCCTCGTCGGGAGTGAATGTGTTTTAATTGTCCTGCGAATTTAACCATTCCGCGTCAAGGCCTGGCGCGCTGAAGAATGAATCCAGGAAAGGCAGGCAGGCGGGACGAACCGCAACGCAGCAGGAAATCCGGCGCCGTGTGCGCGTTCAAACAGGCTTATCGTCGTGACGTTGGACGGGTTGCGCGGATAGGCATCGTCGTGATGTTCGGCGCGGTTGCCGGATTGCGCGCCGGCCAGGCCGCGGCGCAGAGTGCCGCGATGCTGGACGAGCACGTGACCCAGCAGTCGATCGCCGGCACGATCTGCCGTCCCGACTACGCCGACGCCGTCTCGCCGCCGTTCGACGTCATGATGGAGCACAAGCAACGGTTGCTGGCCGAGCGCGGCATTGCCGCAGACGACGGCACCGACTACGCGCTCGACCGGCGCGTGCCGGTCTTGCTGGGCGGTTCACCTGACGCACCGGCCAATCTCGACCTGCTGCCGTGGGCGGGCACCGGCGGCGAGCGCCGCAAGGCGCGCTTCGTGGTGCACCTCAAACGTTGCGTCTGCGAAGGCAAACTGAGCCTGAGCGATGCGCAGGCTGCCATCGTCGGTAACTGGTCCGCGGCGTACGCGGGGTTTGGCCGGGACTCGTGCGATGTGAGCGGTGTCAACGTGGCCACCAGCAGCCACGACAGTGAACCATGACACGCTGCGTGCGAGCCGTTCCCATCGTCCCTTGATCCCGTGCCTCGCCTGAAATGTGGCGGTCCCGCCAAAGCGCGCGGTTTAGATATTTGTTTGCGAGCTTATTCAGGTACAGTGCATTAATGGGTTTTTTCGACGCTGCCTGTCTCAGGCGATTACCGTCAACAGGTCATTGCGCTTTTCGGCCTGGTCCGGTGAGCCTTGCTGGGAGTGGGATGGCAGGAATCGAAATTGCTCACGACAATGTGTCGCATCGTATCCGCGGTCGATTCTTTCTATCCTGATAACGGGACGAAATTCGAAGGGGAGATTTGAAATGATTGCCTTATATCTGTCATTGGCCGCATTCGGCGCAGCCCTGATCACCGGCGCCGCCGCCATCGCGGAAGCCAGAAAGCGCGCCAGCCTGCAGCCCATCCGCATTCGCAGCACCGACCGCCGCGGGCGCTAAGGCGTTGCGAACATGAACCTGTTCGTCAGTAACATCGCCCAATCGTGTTCCGAGCAGGAGGTGCGCGAGTTTCTCGAGCATGAACTGGGGCACTACGCGAAAAGCATAACGGTTCATGAGATCGGGACGCCCAAGGCGTCTGCCACCGTCGAACTGGCAACGGACGGCCCTTATGTCGGCGAAGTCATTGCGCGGCAGTTGCAGGGCAAGCATCTGGGCGGCGTTCCGCTGGCAGCGAGCGGCGAACTGTTCGACGAAGAAGATCCGCCGCCCGGCTGAGCGGCGCTTTGTCCCAGGTTTTTTAGTCGGCGGCTGGGTGGGCATATGCCCACCCAGCCGCCGGTCAAGTCGTCGCGCACTTCTCGATGCGCGATCGATCGTTCACGACTGCGCGGGCCAGTCGAATGGCGTGTACGGCAGTGCACGCTTGTGACGCGTGCTTTCATAGAAGCGCAGCACGGTCTCGCGGGCGGCTGCCGTCACCTCCTTGCCCTCCAGAAAATCGTCGATGTCGTCGTACGGGATGCCATACGCATCTTCGTCGGGACGTTGTGGACGCAACATTTCCAGATCCGCGGTCGGCACCTTGTGCGCCAGTGCGTCGGGGGCGCCCAGGGCTCGGGCGACAGCACGCACCCGTCGTTTATTGAGGCCCGCGAGCGGCAGGATGTCCGCGCCGCCATCGCCGAATTTGGTGAAAAATCCCATGACCGATTCGGCCGCATGGTCGGTGCCGATCACGACGCCGCCGCGCGCTCCCGCCACCGCGTACTGCGCAATCATGCGTTGCCGCGCCTTGATATTGCCGTGCACGAAGTCCTGCTGCGCGGCGTCGGCGAAAGGCACGCCGGCGGCGCTCAGTGAGGCGAGCATGGCGTCGGCCGCGGGCTTGATGTCGATACTCAGGTTTTCGTCGGCGCGAATGAAGGCGAGTGCCTGCTGCGCATCCGCTTCGTCTTGCTGGACCCCATAAGGCAGGCGCACCGCGACGAAGCGCGCTTCGTAGTGCTCCGCGCGCAAGCGTTCGACCGCAAGCTGCGCGAGACGCCCCGCCGTGGTTGAATCGACGCCACCGCTAATGCCTAGCACATAGGTCTTCAGACCGCTCGCGCGCAGGTACTGCACAAGAAACGCGACGCGCCGCTCGATCTCCCGCTCTGCGACGAAGTCCTCGGTGACATGCATTTCCGCGGCGATGCGCCGTTGGCGTTCGAGCGAATCGGGTTGAGTCATGTTCTTCCTTTGCAAGTGGGCGGTTGACCGAAAGGGAGGCCGGGCCCGTGTTCAACTGGGCATGGCCGGTGGCTATTTTGCCGGTTATGCCGCTCATCTGCAGCAGCCGGTTTAGCGGGGCATTTCCAGTTTATATTCAATCTGCTGGTCGATTTAAATGCGTCAGCGCGGTGTCAGATAAATGTCGGATATTGAAAGCGTGGCCCGCGGCGAGCGAGCGGAACGGTGATCGACAGAAATAGATGCGCTGAGTAATATCGTGTCTATCTGCACGCTGAATGGACCGCCTGACGGTCAATGCTTGACGGTCGATAACAGGCAGATTTCCTCAAATACACGATGAACCACAAGAAGCGGCTTGACCAGCCTGTGAAAAACAGAACGTTTCATTGGACTGAAATTCATCGGCGTATCGCTAACCGGGCGCCATGCGTTGAAAATAAAATCCGTGCGTTGTCCGCCGTATTATTTTCGTGCTGTTTTAGCCTTGCGTTCGCTGCGGGTGCGCCGAAGAGCGAAGCCGCGCCGCCGGTCGATATTACGGCCTCCGCCGTCGCGGCGCCGGACGCCGCGGGGGTGGTCGATCCGCATCGGGCGCTGCTGTTGCGCGCCGTGTTTGCCCGCGTCGTCACCCGCCGTCTGAATGTGCCGGCGGCGGCCCAGCAGGAATACGGCGAACGGCTCGAGGCGGCGCTTGAGCAAAATCAGCTCGGCAATCTGTCGGGCGAATACGTCGTGCTGGTCGATCGGAACGCCAACGTCCAGGCGCTCTTCATCTATTTTCGTCCTACGCCTTCCGACAAGTGGGTGATGATCGGGGCGTCCCCAGTAGCGACGGGAAGGCCGGGCGAGTTCGACCACTTCATCACGCCGCTCGGTGTGTTCGAACATACGCCCGACAACATGGATTTCCGCGCCGAAGGCACGATGAACCAGAACGGCATTCGCGGCTACGGCAAGCGCGACATGCGGATCTTCGATCTCGGCTGGGCGCAGGGCGAACGCGGCTGGGGCAAGGGGGGCATGTCGCAGATGCGCTTTCAGATGCATGCCACGGATCCCGACAAGCTCGAACCGCTGCTCGGCATTCGTCATTCGAAAGGCTGCGTGCGGATTCCCGCGTCGCTCAATGTGTTCTTCGATCACTACGGCATTCTCGATGCCGAGTATGAGGCGCTTGTCGAGTCGGGCAAGTCGCTATGGGTGCTGCATAGCGATCGTCAGGTGACGCCGTGGGCAGGGCGTTACATCGTCGTGGTCGACTCGGAACGCAAGAAGCGTCCGGCATGGTCGCCGGCGCCGGGCAGCAAAGCGGTGGAGAAAGTGCCGGCCGCGGCGGATACGGCCGATTGACCGGGGCGGGCGCGGCAAAACCTGCCGGAGCGCTTAGTCGAACCTCGGTCGAATATCAACCCGCCTCACCGTGCCAACAGCACCGCCCCCGCGCCGAGCAGGCCGCCGCACACGGCACACGCCCACAGCAGGATCCGCGTGCGCCGATATTCGACACCGAGTTCGCGCATCAGATGCGCATGCTGCCGCGCACCTCCCGCGTCATGCTGGCGCTGCAGGTAGCGCACCGCGAGTTGCGGCACGCGCGGCAGCATATGCGCGAGATGCGGCAACTCCTGGCCGATGCGCTTGATCCAGCCGCGATGGTCGACGTCGCGCTGCGCGATGCCGGCCAGCACGGAGCGCGCGACGTTCCAGGTATCGACGCCCGGATGCAGGGCGCGCGCCAGCATCTCCGCCTGTTCGAACGAGCGCTGGGCGGTCGCGAGCCGCGGCGAAACGGCGCCTTCGAACGGCTGCACCGCGTGCAGCAGATGATGAAACAGCGCGCCGGCCGTGCGGTCCGCAGGCTCGGCCGCGAAATGCGCTTCGCTGCGTCGGCGCAGCTCGGCCTCCAGCACTTCGGTGCGGGTCGACGCATCGACGTGGCCGGCGTCGCGATGCAGGTCGGCGAGGCGCGCGTAGTCCTGGTCGAACAAGGCGGTGGCGCCATGCACGAAGAATTCGCGTTCGTGCGAGGAGAGGCTCGACATCGCCGCAAATTCGGCCAGCACGATACGGCCGAGCGTGTCGGGTTCGATGCTCACGCGCACATGCCCGGCGTCGAACGTGGCGTGAAAGAAGCCGTGCTGGAAGGCCTGCTCGGTGACCACCTCGACGAGGTGCGTAGCCAGCGGCGCGAGCTTGACGCGATGCTCGAGCAAGCCGGGGAGAACCGTGGCGGCCAGTGTCTCGATGTGCTGCACCGCGAGCGTATGCGTGCCGCACAACTCCCAGATCACGTCCGGCACGGCAAGCCGTTTGTCGCCGTCGAAGTGATGGCCGGTCTGGCTCAGATTGGCCGCTTCGGCGCGCAGGTCGAAGCGCCGCAGCACGTCGTCGGTGAAGGACTGGGCAAGCGCGCGGATTTGCAGGCGGCGCGCGCTGCCGGAGAATTTTTCCAGCCAGCGGGCCACCCAGCGCAGCAAGGCCAGTTCGTCGCCGATCTGCTGGACCTGCGCCGCGCGGACGAACTTGATCGCAATGTCGCGGTGGCCGTTTACCGGCACGGCGAGGCGGGCGAGATGAGTCTGCTCGGCGAAGCCGCTGCGCGCGGGGACCCGGTCGATCTGCGCGAAGAGCCCTGTCAACGGACGCCCGAGCGCGCTCGCCAGCGCCGCCTCGACCTGCTCCGGCGGCAGCGGCGTTTCCAGCCGGCCGATCGCATCGAAGGCGTCATGCAGGGTGCCGGTGGCGAGTTCCGGGCGCGTCGCCAGGGTCTGGATAAAGGTGGTGGCGAGCGGTCCCAGCGCGGGCAGCATGCTGTGCAGGCTGTTGCGGCCGCCTTCGGTGGCATGCACACGCTTCACGAGCGTGATTATCCAGTGCAGCTTGTGCTCGCGCGGGGCCGCGAGCCAGAAGAGACGCGCGCCGAAGCGCAGCGCATGGAAGAGCAGCAGTAATCGGCGAAACAGAGGTGGCATGGGCAGGTCGGGTGACGCGGCGCGCATCGGACAACACGCTGCCTGAGCCGTCAGGTTAGCAGGGAAGCGTGGCAACAGGAGCATCCGCACGCGCCGCGTACTACAATACGGCGCACTCCTGAACCTAAGTGCGCCGCTCGCCGGCCGTCTATCGATGCTTGCTGAACAACGTCATCAATACATTCTCGCGCAAGTCACTCGGAACGGCGCGCTGTCGGTAGCCGAGCTGGTACGCGAACTGAACGTCTCGCGCGAAACCATCCGGCGCGATCTGAATACCCTGGCCAGTCGCGGCCTGATCGTGACGACGCACGGCGGCGCATTGTCGGGCGATCGCCGCGAGCCCGATCTGGATGTCCGCGAGGCGGCCAACGCCAGCGCCAAGCGGGCTATCGGCGAACGCGCGGCCGAACTGGTACCGGACGGCGCCTCGCTCATCATCGACTCGGGCAGCACCACGCAGGCCGTGGCGCGCGCACTGACCGGGCGGCACCGGCTCACGGTGTATACCAATGACTGGCGCATCGCCTTGCTGCTCGGCCGGCGTAACGAGAATCGCGTGACGTTGCTGGGCGGCGAGCTCTCGGAGAACGAGGACGCCACCTTCGGCCTCGACACGGTGCAGCAATTGACGCAGTACCACGCGGATTTTGCCTTCGTCGGCGCGGGCGGCATTACGCCAGATGCCTGGCTGACCGACTACACGCGCATGGTCGCCGAAGTGCGCAGCCGGATGATCTCGGCCGCGAATCTGGTGGTGGTCGTGGCGGACAATTCAAAGTTCGGGCGGGTCACGCCGGTGCGCATCAACGGCTTCGAAAGCGCGCGCTATCTCGTGACCGAGCTGGCGCCGGACCGCACGCTCGCCAAGGCCATCGCCGCGCGCGGGCCGGAACTGCTGATCGCCTGATCAGGTCAGTGACCGGACGCGCGACGGTCTCATTTGACGCTCAGCCCGAGACAGGCCAGCGTGCGGCCGATCGCGGCGACTGCGTTGTGCAGTTCATTAGCGTCGATCGCACCGATACAGCCCACCCGGAACGTCTCCACCTGGGTCAGCTTGCCCGGATACAGCACATAACCGGCCTCGCGCACAGCGGCGTAGAAATCCGCAAAATTCCACGCCGGATCGCGCGGTGCATGGAAGGTCACGATCACCGGCGCCTGCACCTCCGGTTTCAGGAACGGCTCGAAGCCGAGCGCCGTCATGCCCTCGACCAAGGCCGCGCAGTTGCGCATGTAGCGCGCGCCGCGGGCGGACTGGCCGCCTTGCGCGATGAACTGGTCGAGTGCGCAGCGCAGCGCGGCAAGCACGTGCGTGGGCGGCGTGAAGCGCCATTGCGTGGTCTTCTGCATGTACGCGTATTGATCCTGCAGGTCGAGCGCGAGCGAAGGCGAACGGCCAGCGGCGGCGTCCAGCACGCTGCGGCGCACAATCACGAACCCCATGCCCGGCACACCCTCCAGACATTTGCCGCTGGCCGACACCAGCGCGTCGATGCCGCCCTTGCGCAGATCGATGGGCAGGGCGCCGAACGAACTCATGGCGTCCACAATCAGGCTCTTGCCGTGCCGCTGACACAGTGCGGCGATATCGTCGAGCGGATTGAGCAGGCCGGCGCTCGTCTCCAGGTGCACCTGAGCCACATGGGTAATGCGCGAGTCGCGGTTGAAGGCGTCCTCGATCGCCGCTGCGCTGACCGGCTCGTCCTCGCGCAGCGGCAGTTCCACATACGCAATGCCGAGCCGCTGCAGGATGCGGATCAGGCGCGCGCAGTACGCGCCGTTGTTGGGCACCAGCACGCAGCCCTGGCGCGGCACCAGCGTGCCGATGGCCGCTTCGACGGCAAAGGTGCCGCTGCCCTGCAACGGCACACAAACGTAGTCGTTTTCACCGTGTACGATCTCGACGAGGTCGGCGCACACAGTCTGGGTCATCCGGTTGAAGGCGGCATCCCACGAACCCCAGTCGCGCAGCATGGCCTGGCGCGTGGCGGGCGAGGTTGTCAGCGGCCCCGGGGTGAGCAGGATCGGGTCGTTTCCAGTAATCACAAAGCCTCCGTCGTCAGATGAATAAACTTTTTTGACCACATTCCGATTTGCATATTATTGGCGAATTGTGTCATTTGTTGGAAATAGACAGAATGGTCACGGCGCTGTCACGGAAACCTGCAATCCTTGCGGTGCCCGTTCAGGCAAGGCAGGCAGCGCCAAAGTGCGAGGTTGGCTGTAAGTCTGGCTGGAAAAGAAGCAGCAAGGTTGTCAGCAATCTGCAATCGCACTATCCTGGCAATCGGCTGTGGGCATACGCAAGCGGCGCGGCGCTACCGCCGTCAAATCACAACAGGTATCGGGTTTTCCCGACCGTCTGGTTTATTGCCTTTCGGAGAGAGCGACATGAAAAAGACGAATCACCTTCGCGCGACTGCCAACATCGTCCGCAAAACTTTGCCGGCACTCGTGGTGGCTGCTGCATTTGGAGGCGCGGCGCTGCCGGCCCAGGCCGCCGACGCGGTGGTGCTGTACACGGCCGACGGCCTCGAAAATCTCTACAAGGATGTGCTGCCGGGTTTTGAAAAGCAGGAAGGCGTCAAGGTCAACATCGTGACGGCAGGCAGCGGTGAAGTGGTGAACCGCGCGACGATCGAAAAGGACCAGCCAAAGGCCGACGTTCTCGTCACGCTGCCGCCGTTCATCCAGCAAGCCGATCAGTCCGGCCTGCTGCAGGCTTACCAGAGCGCCAACTACAAGAACGTGCCGGCGATCGCCAAGGCGTCGAACGGGACGTGGGCGACGTTCGTGAACAACTACTTCTCGTTCGCGATCAACCCGGACGTCGTGAAGACCCAGCCGAAGACGTTTGCCGATCTGCTGCATCCGGATTACACCGGCAAGATTGCCTACTCGAACCCGGCGACCGCCGGCGACGGCATGGCCGTGATCATCCTCACGACCTCGCTGATGGGTGAAGACAAGGCGTTCGACTATCTGAAGAAGCTGGAGCAAAGCGCCAAGTTCCACACCAAGGGCACGGGCTACCTCGACGTGCTGCTTTCGCGCAACGAAATCTCGCTCGCCAACGGCGACCTGCAGATGGACCTGGACGACGCAGCCAATGGCGGCCTGTCGCTCAAGCCGATCTTCCTCGCCGCAGCGCCCGGCGGCAAGCCGACGACCTTCCAGTTGCCGTACGCGATCGGCCTGATCAAGAACGGCCCGAACCAGGCTGAAGGCAAGAAGCTGATCGACTACCTGATGTCGAAGGAAGTGCAGGCCAAGGTGCCGGACATCTTCGGTATCCCGGGCCGCACCGACGTGCCGCTCGCCGGCAAGAACGGTGAAGCGGTGAAGCAGGCCATCGCCGGCGTGAAGCTGATTCCGGTGGACTGGACCCAGGTGATGGCGAAGAAGGCCGACTGGACCGCGCGTTGGAAGAACGACGTGATCGGTGACTCCGGCAAGCAGGTCGAAGTCGTCAAGCCGGCGCAGTAAGCAGCAGGTCTCGCAGCACGCCTCGGCCGCCGTTGCCATGCAGTTGCCACGTGGTTGCCGGATAGTTGGCTCGATGCACGGCTAACTATCCGGCTATTCGACTGGCCGGGCGGCCGGGGCCTTTACCCGCAATACCTTAGTTGGAGGATGAATCCGGTGAATACCGCCACTCTTGCCCCTGGCGCGCTCGGCGCCTCACCGGAGGCGCTCGCTGCGGCGCAACCGGGCACGCCCGGCGGCGTGCAGATCGAGCATCTGACCGTGCGCTTCGGCACGCGCACGGTGCTCGACGACCTGTCGCTGAACATCGAGCGCGGCGAATTGCTGACGGTGCTCGGCCGCAGCGGTTGTGGCAAGACGACGCTGTTGCGTTTCATCGCCGGGTTCATCGAGGCGGACGGACTGGCCGGCACCTTGACGGTGGCCGGTCACGACCTCACACACGTGCCGCCGCACAAGCGCAATCTCGGTCTGCTGTTCCAGAGCTACGCGCTGTTTCCGCATCTTTCGGTGTTCGATAACGTGGCATTCGGCTTGCGCGCGCGTCGCGAGTCGTCCAAGGATATTGCCCGGCGCGTCGCGGAAGCGCTCAAGCTCGTGCAACTGGGCGATGCCGGTCATGTGATGCCGGCGCAACTTTCGGGTGGCATGCAGCAGCGCGTGGCGCTCGCTCGTGCGCTCGTGATCGAGCCGGATGTGCTGCTGCTCGACGAACCCCTTTCCGCACTCGATGCCAATCTGCGCGCCTCGGTGCGCTCCGAACTGAAGGCGCTGCATGAGCGCCTGCCGAATCTGACCATCGTCTGCGTGACGCACGATCAGGACGACGCGCTGGTGCTGTCCGACCGCACGCTGCTGATGCGCGAAGGCCATATCGCGCAACTCGGCACGCCGCAGCAACTGTACGACCAGCCGAACGACGGCTTCGTCGCGCGTTATCTCGGCGCGGCCAATCTGCTGCCGCCGCACGTTGCGTTTTCGATGGGCGATTCGCGCTACAACGAGCGCGAGCGGGTGGCCTGCCTGCGTCCCGAGGCGCTGCGGATCGTTCCGCTCGGCGAAGGACATCTGCACGGCTTGATCACTTCGGTCGAATGGTACGGCGCGGTGCTGTCGGTATCCGTCGTCCTCGACGCAATGCCTAACGAACCCGTGCTCGTCACCATGCAGCGCGGCCACGGCATGTCGCCCGAAAAGGGCGCGCGTATCTCCCTGCGTTATGAGGCAGACGATGTCGTCCTTATCAACCCCTGATAGCCCGGACGCGCTCGGCGACGCGCGGCGCACCGCCACCTTCGCATCGCACGCGGCCGCGGTGCGCCGCCGCGAACGCGCGGCTCAATGGCATTTGCTGTTCCTCGCCGTGGTGGTGCTGGGGCCGCTGGTGATCTATCCGCTGGTGCGGCTCGTGTTGCTGAGCCTGACCGGCCCGCACGGCGGATTCGGTTTCCAGGCTTACGGCAACTTCTTCGGCAATCCTGAAACGCGCGGCGTGGTCGGCACGACGCTGTGGATCCTGTTCGCGAGTGCGGGTCTGGCTTCGCTGCTCGGTGTGGCGCTGGCCTCGCTGCTGTTCTTCAAGCCATTTCCCGGCGCGCGGCTCGTGACGCGTTTCCTCGAACTGTTCGTCGCGTTTCCCTCGTTTCTCGTGGCCTTCACGCTGATCTTTCTGTACGGCTCGCAAGGCTCGGTCAGTATCGGCTTGCAGCGGCTGTTCCATCTGCAGGCGCCGCCGCTCGACTTCCTGTTCGGCGTGGGTGGGGTGATTCTCGCGGAAGTGGTGTTCTACGCGCCGTTCGTCGTGCGTCCCACACTCGCTTCGTTTGCGACGCTCGACATGCGTCTGATCGAAGCCGCCCGCAGTCTCGGTGCGAACGGCCTGATGGTGGCGTTCAAGGTGATCCTGCCGCTGGCGTGGCCGGGCATTGCAGCCGGGACGATTCTCTGCTTCCTGCTGACCCTGAACGAGTTCGGCATTCTGCTGGTGCTCGGCAGCGCGCATCTGATCACGCTGCCGGTGGCCATCTACAGTTCGGCGACCGTCGATCTGGATCTGCCGACCGCCGCCGCCGGTGCGGTCGTGATGCTGATGATGTCTTTGTCGCTGTATGCGTTGTACCGCCAGGTCAACCGACGCAAGGTTAGAGGAGCACGGTAATGGCCGTCGAACTGGATCCCACTGTCTTGCCGGTCATGCACAAGCGTGCGCGGCCGGTGCAGCGCAGTCTGCTGACGCGCGTCGCCGGCGGCGTGTTCATGGCGTTCGCCGCCTTGCTGTGCTTCTGGCTGTTCGTGTTGCCGGTGGTGGTGGTGGCGCTGTCGAGCGTAGCCGCCCATTGGTCGGGCACGATGCTGCCCGACGGTTTCAGCATGCGCTGGTTCGAGCGGCTCGGTTCGAGCGATTTCGATGCGCTCAGCACGAGCCTCGAGATCGGCTTCGGCGTGGCGGTACTGGGCACGATCCTCGGACTTTGGCTGGCGCTGGCGCTCGAAGGACGCGATCGTCGCGGGCTGGGCGCGCTCGTCGATACGATCGCGATGATGCCCAACGGCGTGCCAAGCGTGGTGCTTGGGCTCGCCGTGCTGATTGCGTATCACAAGCGCCCACTCGACCTGTCGAGTTCGGCGGCGATTGTCGTGTTCGTGCAGCTCGCCCTGGTGTTGCCGTTCTGCTACCGCTGCGCGGCCGCCGCGTTGCGCCCGGAGCTGACCATTCTGCGCGAGGCCGCCGCGAGTCTCGGCGCGCCGCCGGCGATGGTGCTGCGGCGTGTCGTGCTGCCGCAACTGGTGCCGGCCATCCGCGCGAGTCTTGCGCTTGGCTTCGCGCTTTCGCTCGGCGAACTGGGCGCGACGCTGACTGTTTATCCGCCTGGCTTCGCGACGGTGCCGATCGTCGTGGTCGGCCAGGTCGAGCGCGGCTACTACCTGCCGGCCTCCGCGCTCTCGCTGATCCTGCTGCTTGTCTCACTCGCTGCGCTGCTGCTGATCGCCGCGCGGGTCCCGCGCCGCCGGACCGACTGACCGGCCGCTTGCCCTGACTTCTGGTGTCGAACGCCAAGTTGCTGTTCGACACATGTTGATGTGGCAAAAAATGTCGAAATGACTGAAAATATGGAAACAGCCTCAGCCGATCCGATTGACGTCGTACGCCGGCATTCGCTCACGGCGCTGGTGCGCGACGAGATTGAACGGAACATCATTGAAGGCGCGCTGGTTCCCGGCGCCAAGCTCAACGAGGCGGACTGGGCCGCGCGTCTGCAGGTCTCGCGGGGGCCGGTGCGCGAAGCGTTCCGCGCGCTCGAGCAGGCGGGGCTGGTGCGGACCGAAAAGAACCGCGGTGTGTTCGTGCGGGTCGTGTCGCTCGCGGAGGCGGATGAGATTTACGCCGTGCGGGCCGTGCTGGAAGAGGCGGCGTGCCGGATGCTGGCGGCGAGCATCGACGCGGCGCAACTGGCGGGTCTGCGCAAGCAGATCGACGCGATGCGCAGCGCGCTCGACACGGCGGACCATGATGCCTATGCACGCGCCAATGTGGCGTTCCACGACGGCATCGTCGCGGCGGCAGGAAATACCAAGCTGTATGAGACGTACCGGCGTCTGGTGGGTGAACTGAGTTTGTTCCGGCGCGCGGCGCTGGTTGTGCATGCCGACGCGATGGAGCGTTCGCTGGCCGAGCATCGCGCCATTCTGACGGCGCTCGCGTCGCGCGATGCCGAGCATGCCGCGGCGCTGATGCATGCGCACGTGAACGGCGGTTTGCAGCGGGCGCATGAGGCTTGTCAAGCGGCCGAGGCGGCCGGCCAGCAAGTTTAGGCGGTTGAACCGGCGGGACAGTGGAGCATGTTGCCGTTGCCCGCCCCGATCGACGAAGAACGCGCGGAATCACGCGCAGGGAAGAGAGCGATGTCTATCCAGTCCGAACAGAGCGAGCGCAGTGTGGAAGTGAATGGCCGGGCCTACCGGCTGTCGCCGAGGCCTACGGTCGTTGTGTGCGTCGACGGTTGCGAGTACGACTATCTTGAAGCCGCGGTGGCGGCGGGCGTCGCTCCGTTCATCGGCAAGATGCTCAAAGAGGGCACGGCGCTCAAAGGCGATTGCGTGATTCCCTCGTTCACCAACCCCAATAACCTGTCCATCGTCTGCGGTGTGCCGCCTTCGGTGCATGGCATTTGCGGCAACTACTTCTGGGATCCGCAGGCCAACGGCGGCGAGGGCGCGGAAGTGATGATGAACGATCCCGCCTATCTGCGCGCGGGGACACTCCTTGCAGCCGCCGCCGGCCAAGGCGCGGCGGTCGCCGTGGTGACGGCGAAAGACAAGTTGCGCCGCCTGCTCGGCTGGCAACTGAAAGGCATCTGTTTCTCGGCGGAGAAAGCGGACACGGTGACGCTGGAAGAAAACGGCATCGCGGATGTGCTCGATCTGGTGGGCTTGCCGGTGCCGGATGTGTATAGCGCGGGGTTGTCCGAGTTCGTCTTTGCCGCTGGCGTGCGTCTCGCGCAAACGCGCAAGCTCGATCTGATGTACCTGTCCACCACGGACTATATCCAGCACAAGTGGGCGCCGGGCACCCAGGGCGCGAACGATTTTTACGCGATGATGGACCGCTATCTCGCGCAACTCGACGAACTCGGCTGGGTGATCGGCCTGACCGCCGACCATGGCATGAATGCCAAGCACGACCCGCTGACCGGCGAGCCGAATGTCATCTATCTGCAGGATGTGATGGACGAATGGCTGGGCGCGCGCAAGGCTCGCGTGATCTTGCCGATCACGGATCCGTATGTGGTCCACCACGGCGCGCTCGGGTCGTTTGCCACGATCTATCTGCCGCATGAGGTGGATGTGGGGCAGGTGATCGAACGGCTGGGCGGTCTCGAGGGCGTCGAAGTCGTGCTCGATAACCGCGCGGCTTGCGAGCGCTTCGAATTGCCGAACGACCGCGTGGGCGACATCGTAGTGGTCAGTACGCGTGATGTAGTACTCGGCACGCGTCGCGACGAGCATGACCTCTCAGGGCTGACAGTGCCGCTGCGTTCGCACGGCGGCATCTCCGAACAGGTCGTGCCGCTGATCTTCAACCGGCATCTTGAAGGTCTGGTCGAAGGCAAGCGCTTGCGCAATTTCGACGTGTTCGATCTTGCCCTGAACCACGTGGCGGCAGCATGAATGCCGTGCTGACGGACCATCCTGCGTTTCGCGTCGAAGCTCTGCGCCTGAAGGGCGAACGGGCGTCGCGCGAACGCACGCTCGACGTGTTCGATCCGTATACCGGATTGCGCGTCGGCACGGTGCCGTTGGCAAGCATCGACGATGTGCGCGCCGCGTTCGAATACGCCGGCGCCTATCAGGCGAAGCTTACGCGCTACGAGCGCTCGCAGATTCTCGAACGCGCGGCTGGCTTGCTGCGCGAGCGTAGCGAGGCTGCGTCGGATCTGATCTCGCTCGAATCCGGTCTCTCGAAGCAGGATTCGCGTTACGAGATCGGGCGGGTTGCCGACGTGTTCAGGTTCGCCGCGATCGAAGCCTTGCGCGACGACTGCCAGAGCTTCTCGTGCGATCTGACGCCGCACGGCAAGAAGCGCCGCGTGTTTGCGCAGCGTGAGCCGCTCGCCGGTGTGATCGTCGCGATTACGCCTTTCAACCATCCGATGAACCAGGTCGCACACAAGGTCGCGCCGGCTATCGCGACCAACAATCGGGTCTTGCTGAAACCGTCCGAGAAGGTGCCGCTCTCGGCTTTCTATCTGGCCGATCTCCTGTATGAGGCCGGGTTGCCCGAGCCGATGCTGCAGGTGCTGACCGGTGACCCGCGCGAGATCGCCGACGAGCTGATTACGCACCCGCTTGCCGAACTGGTGACGTTCACGGGTGGTGTCGCGATCGGCAAATATATTGCCGCGAAGGCGGCGTATCGGCGTGTCGTGCTGGAACTGGGCGGCAACGATCCGTTGATCGTCCTCGAAGACGCCGATCTCGAACGTGCGGCCACGCTTGCTGTGCAGGGCTCCTATAAGAACTCGGGCCAGCGCTGCACGGCCGTCAAGCGCATGCTGGTGCAAAAGAGCGTGGCGGCGCCATTTACCGAACTGGTGGTCGAGAAGACGCGCGCGTGGTCCTACGGTGATCCGTTCGATGCCGCGAACCAGATGGGCACCGTCATCGACGAAGCCGCGGCGCAACTTTTCGAAGCGCGCGTCAATGAGGCGGTGGCCTGCGGCGCGCGCCTGCTGGTGGGGAACGAGCGCTCGGGCGCGCTTTATGCGCCCACCGTGGTGGATCGCGTGGATCCGGCGATGTCGCTGGTGCGCGAGGAAACCTTTGGGCCGGTGTCGCCCATCATTACGTTCGATACGCTCGACGACGCGATCCGGATCAGCAATGGCACGGCGTTCGGATTGTCGTCGGGTGTGTGCACCAACCGTCAGGATGCGATTACGCGGTTCATCAACGAATTGCGGGTCGGTACGGTCAACGTGTGGGAAGTGCCGGGTTACCGGATCGAGCTGACGCCGTTCGGCGGCATCAAGGATTCGGGGTTGGGTTACAAGGAAGGGGTGCAGGAAGCCATGAAGAGCTTTACCAACCTCAAGACATTTTCTTTACCTTGGGAGTAGTGGTGTGGCTTTGAGTCTGAATGACATTCGTACCCTGTTTGAGCAGCACGGCAGTCTTGCGTATAGCGGCGAGCCGGTGACGCAGTTGGAACATGCGCTGCAAAGCGCCGCGTTGGCAGAAGACGAGGGCGCGAGCGACGAGCTGGTTGCGGCGGCCTTCCTGCATGACCTTGGGCATTTGCTGAATCGTTTCGGCGACACGCCGAGCGAGCGCGGTATCGACGATCTGCACCAGTACTTCGCGTTGCCGTTTCTGCGGCCGGTTTTGCCGGAGGCGGTGCTGGAGCCGATCCGGCTGCACGTCGACGCCAAACGCTGCCTCTGTGCAATCGACGACACGTATTTCGGTCTTCTCTCCGCCGATTCCGTGCGCAGTCTTGAGTTGCAGGGCGGCATCTTCAGCCGGCAGGAAGCCGAAACGTTCCTCAGTAAGCCTTATGCGGAGGACGCACTACGCGTGCGCCGCTGGGACGATCTGGCCAAGGAAGCGAACCGTGCAACCCCGGATCTGGACCATTACCTGAGCGTTGTAGAGCGGGTGATGGAGACGCACGCGACGGCCTAAGCTGAGCCGTTTATTCCTGTATGTCGAGGTGCCCGTGACCGGAGCGTCGCGGGGCTTCGTTTCCCCTTTTGTGAGTATCAAAATAACGCTTGCCAGGCCCGGGTGGGGTCGCTAGAATCTCGTTCTTTCGCGTTCCGGACACCGGAGCGCGGGGACGGGAGAGCCAGCAGTGGCAAGGCTTT